>JAICNG010000040.1 GCA_025931335.1 Gemmatimonadaceae bacterium
CGTCGGGTCGGCCGCGCCATCGCGGTCGCGCTCGGCGGGCGCGGGATGCGCGTCGCGGTGCACTACCACCAGACCGAGCGCGGCGCGCAGGACACCGTACATGCGATCGCGGAGGCGGGTGGGGAGGCGTTCACCATCCGCGCCGACCTCGGAGAAGCGGGCGCCCCCGCCCGGCTCATCGCCGAGGCCGCAGACCGCCTCGGCTCGCTGGATGTGCTCGTCAACTCGGCCGCCGTGATGATCCGGACGCCGTTCGGCGAGGTGACCGAACGGGTGTGGGATGAGATCTTCGCGCTCAACCTTCGCGCGCCGTTTTTTTGCGCGCAGGCTGCCGCGCCGCGCATGAGGGACGGGGGCGTCATCATCAACATCGCCGATCTCGCCGCGTTCGAGTCGTGGACGGGCTACATTCCCCACGGGGCGTCGAAGGCGGGGGTGGTGCACATCACACGCGCGATGGCGAAGCTCCTCGGACCACGGGTGCGCGTGAACGCGATCGCGCCTGGTGCGGTCCTGCTGCCGGACGACTGGAGCGCCGACGACGCCGAACGACTCGCGCGCACCACCCCCCTCGGGCGAATCGGATCACCGGACGACGTGACGCAAGCCGTGCTTTACCTGATCGACGCCGACTACGTGACGGGGCAGACCCTCATCGTCGATGGCGGACGTGATGTCCGGTAAGAAGACGACCGCGGCCTATCGCCGCATCATCATCGTTGGCGGGGGATGCTACGGGTCGTACTACGTGCGCCAGCTGTTGCGCGCCCGCGATGCGGGGGCGCTGTCGTTCGATCAGCTCCTGGTCATCGACCGACACGCGGAGTGCCCCGTCGCTCGTTCATGGCCGCACGAGCGGGCCGTGCAGATCGCCGTGAGCGAGTGGAATCTCTTTTTCGACGAGTACCTCAGCGACGCAGTGCGGGCGGGAAGCCGAAGCGCCGATGCCATTGTTCCGTCCCCGCTGATGCCGCATCTGATGTTCGACTGGCTCTTGCGTCGGGCCCGCGCACGGTGGCCGGAGCGGGCGGTGGAGCGCCGGCCGCTGCGTCGCGCGCCCGACGTGCCCTGGCAACGCGCCATGCCGTCCGGCTCGCACGTCGTGAGCTTTGCGGAATGGATGTGCCCGGTGAACTGCATTGAGCCGGCGAAGTGCCCCGTGACCAAGGGGCCACGGAGCTGGAGCCTGCCGGTCGCCGTGCGGGCGTATGTTGAAGGGGAGGGCGCTGGGCAGGCGTCGCCCCTTGCGGGGCCGGTCATTTTCCATTGTGAGCATCGCGCGTACGGCGTGGGTATGTTCGACACGCAGGCGGTGCTCGACGGCGACGCGCTGGTCGCGGAGAAGGCAGCCGATGACGCGGCCGACGTGCTCGTCGCGACCGTCTCGCACTGTCACGGAGCTCTCGACGTGCTCCACGTGGGCCGCGGGCACGCCGCCTGACGTCCCGGCGTTCATCCAGAGGGAGATCTGCGAGCGAGAGCGATGGCGAAGACGCACGAATACGAGGTCGTGATCATTGGCGCCGGCCCGGCGGGAATGACGGCCGGCATGTACGCCGGCCGGGCGATGCTGCGCGCGGTCGTGCTCGAGCGTGGAGCACCCGGCGGCGAGCTCCTCAATACCGAGATCATCGAGGACTATCCGGGCTTCGAGCACATCGAGGGATGGGACCTCGCACAGCGGTTCGACGCGCATGCGCGAAAGTTCGGGGCCGAGGTCCACACGGAGACCGTCGAGCGGGTGCGCAAGCTCGATGACGGGTGGTTCGAGACCGTCACCGACGGCGGCGATGTCTATCGGTCTCCGACCGTGATTCTCACCGCGGGCGGGACGCCGGTGAAGCTCGGCATTCCCGGCGAGCTGGAGTACGCCGGCAAGGGAGTCTCGTACTGCGCCATCTGTGACGGCGCCTTCTTCAAGGGACACCGGATCGCCGTCGTGGGCGGGGGCGATGCAGCGGCGGAGGAAGCCGATTTCCTCACTCGTTATGCCGAGCGGGTGTATCTCATCCACCGGCGTGACCAGCTGCGCGCGTCGAAGATCCTGCAGAAGCGCGTGTTCGACAATCCGAAGATCGAGGTCATCTGGAATACGGTCGTCGATCGCGTCGAAGGTGATGCGCAGGGTCTGGTCAACGCCCTGCACCTGCGCAACGTCGTGACCGATGCGCCGTCGACGCTGGACGCCACCGGACTGTTCGTGTTCATCGGATTCCGGCCGAACACGGGCATCGTCGAGGGACACGTCGTCCATGACGAGGGCGGGTACCTCATCACCGATACCAACATGGAAACGTCCCTCCGCGGGCTGTTCGCCGCGGGAGACGTGCGCGCGCAGCTCGCTCGCCAGGTGACGACCGCCGTGGGGGACGCGACGACGGCCGCGATCGCCGCCGAGAAGTATCTGACCGCGTTGAAGAACGGCCAGCTCGACCCGCAGCTCACGTCGAGCGGTGGATACACCGTGTGATCGTTCGCACCCTCACCGTCGGGCCGCTGGAGGAGAACGCGTATCTCGTCGTCGACGAGACCACGCGGCGCGCGGTCCTCATCGATCCCGGCGAGGAGGCGGCCCGCCTGCTCGATGCGGTGCGCGACGAGCGCGCCGAGCTCGACGCCATCTGGCTGACCCACGCGCACATGGACCACGTGGGTGGGATCGCTGGGATCATCCGAAAGACCCCGGTGCCGATCTACGTGCACCCGCGCGAGCGTCCGATCTACGACAGCGCCGCGCAGCACGGGCTCGTGTTCGGGCTGCGCGTGGAGCAGCCGCCTCCCCCCGATCGCGATCTGGCGGATGGCGATGCGCTGCACGTCGGCACGCTGACGTTCTCGGTCATCCACGTCCCCGGGCATGCGCCGGGGCATGTGGCCATTCACGGCAATGGCGTCGCCTTCGTCGGCGATTGCCTGTTCGCGGGCTCCGTCGGTCGCACGGACCTGCCGCTGGCCAATGGTGCGGAGCTCCAGCGCTCGCTCGATCGCATTTGCGCGCTGCCTGACGACACGATTGTCTATCCGGGACACGGCCCGGCGACGAGCATCGGGCGAGAGAAGCGCACGAACCCGTTCCTGACCGGCGCCGTTCGCCTTACGGGCCTCGACCGCTAGTTCCGCGGCCAGAGGCCCGAATGTGTGCTCTCGGCCGTTGTCTCAGCGCTGTCCCCCACTACACATTTCACCGAGCGCCACGCCACGTGGTGCGCGACGTCTTTTTCTGGAGCCGCCATGCGCCGCCACCTCCATCTGTCCGTCTTCGTCAGCGCGCTGGCGTTGACCGCCTGCCTCGATCCTGATCCCGTCCCGGAGTCGAATTACGGCGTGATCGGGCTCACCACCGTGGTGACCTCGACCGACACGATCCTTTCGCCGGAAGCGCTTTTCTATCGCACGGGGCTGCTCAACCTCCCCACGAGCCGCGTCGCCGGCGACCAGTGTCAGATCGCCCCGTTCCCGAACCCGGCCCAGGGCGGCGCGTTGCCCCGGTTCCTCGACGCCGGCGACAGCGTGGTGGTGTCGACGGTCACGACGACGAAGTTCCTGTACCCGACCATTGGCGCGAACGGCCAGGCGTACGTGCTCGATCCGAGCGACCGCTTTCCGTTCCGGCCGGGCGAAACGGTGACGATCACTGTGCCCGGGGCGCCCGGTGGCTTCGCGAACGGAACGATCTCCGTCCTCACCGCGCGGGAGTACACCCTCGGTCCCATCGACCCCTCGCCGCCCACGGACTCGACGCTCCACCTCACCTGGTCCCCCGCGGGCGATGACAGCACGAAAATGCTCATCTCGTTGCAGTACGGCGTGGGGCAGCTCGACGCCAACCAGCAGATCTTCTGCTCGCTGGTGGACGACGGCGCGGCGGATGTGCCGACGACCCTGCTCGCCCAGTGGCGCATCGCGACGACGGGATCCCGGCGAGTGGAGGCCGCGCGCTGGCGCGTCGCCTTCCGAGAGGTGAACGGCGGGGTCCTCCTGGTGGTCTCCGCCTTCGAGGTCGAGGACACGGTCGACTGACCGGCCCTTCGAGAGCCCTTTCCCCCGCGAGCCATGGTCTCCGCCACGCGCACCGAGAAGGACCCGTTAGGCACGAAGGAGGTTCCCGTCCAGGCACTCTACGGGGTGCAGACGCTCCGCGCGACGGAGAATTTTCCGATCAGTGGGCTGCGTCCGCTCCCGCCGTTCGTGCTGGCGACGGTGTGGATCAAGAAGGCCGCTGCGCTCACGCACAAGGACACGGGCCGCCTCGACGCGCGCCTCGCCGACGCCATCGTGCGCGCCGCCGACGAGGTCATCGCGGGCCAGCATCGCGAGCACTTCGTGGTCGATGTCTTCCAGGCGGGGGCGGGGACGTCGCACAACATGAACGTGAACGAGGTGCTGGCGAACCGCGCGAACGAGCTGCTCGGCGCCGCCCGCGGCGCATACGCGCCGGTGCACCCGAACGATCACGTGAACATGGCCCAGTCGACCAACGACGTCATTCCGACGGCGATTCGCCTGGCCTGCCTCGCGCAGCTCCAACCGCTCGTCGGCGCGTTCACCGCCATGCGCGACGCCCTGCGCAAGAAAGGCGATGAGTTCGATGCGGTCGTGAAGTCGGGGCGCACGCATCTGCAGGATGCCATGCCCATCCGCCTCGGCCAGGAGTTTCACGCCTATGCCGGGAGCATCGAGCGCGGCCTGCGCCGGGTGACGGAAGCGGCGGACTACCTGCGCGACCTCGGGATCGGCGGGAGCGCGGTGGGAACCGGTGTCAACGTCGAGCCGGAGTATCCGGAGAAGATGGTGAAGCACCTTCGCGCGATGACGCGGCTGGATCTGCGCGCTGGGACGGATCGCGTGCAGTTGATGCAGAGCATGGGGGATGCGGCCGGCTTCAGCGCCCAGCTCCGCGTGATCGCCCTCGACGTGAGCAAGATCTCGAGCGATCTCCGGCTCATGGCCAGCGGGCCCCGGACCGGCCTCGACGAGATACGACTCCCCGCGGTGCAGCCAGGCTCCTCGATCATGCCCGGGAAGATCAACCCGTCGATCCCGGAGATGGTGAACCAGGTGTGCTTCCAGGTGATCGGCAACGACGCGTGCGTCGCGGTCGCGGCCGAACACGGGCAGCTCGAGCTCAACGTGATGATGCCGGTCATCGCCTACAACGTGCTCTTGTCGATGCAGATCCTGACGACCTCGTGCGCGGTTTTCACCGACCGGTGCATCGTCGGGATCGAGGCGAACCGGGAGATGGCGGCATACTGGCTCGAGCGATCCGCGGCCCTCGCGACGGCGCTCGCGCCCCAGATCGGCTATGCCGCGGCCGCCGAGCTCAGCAAGCGATCGGTCAAGGAGAACATCCTGATCCGCGATCTGGTGACGCGGGAAAAGGTCCTTCCCCCCGACCAGATCGGCGACGTGCTGGACCTGCGAAAGATGACCGAAATCGGCGTCCCGGGCGGAAAGCACGGCGCGGTCGCGGCCGGTTAGCCTTGTTCCGCCACAGCGCGCCACCTATCGTCTAGATCGTGCGAATAACCACCTGGGCCGAGTACGGCGTGATCTGCGCGCTCCACCTCGCGAAGCGCATGGCCGACGGCGCGGTCACGGGCCGCGACATCGCCGCTCGCGAGCGGCTTCCCACCGACTACGTCGAGCAGATTCTGCTTCGCCTTCGGCGGGCCGAGCTCGTGCGCAGCGTTCGGGGCGCGCGGGGTGGGTATCTGCTGGCGCGCGATCCGTCGACGATCTCCATTCGCGACGTCATTCACGCGTCCGAGCTCACCACGTTCGACCTGCACTGCGTGTCGCACCCCGTCGATGAGGAGCGCTGCGCGGCCTCGCACGAGTGCAGCATTCGGCCCGTGTGGGTCATGCTCCAGCGCCGCATCGACGACGTCCTCGACAGCGTGAGTCTCGCCGACCTGCTGCACGACGAGCCCACGGTGCGGCAGCGCGTCGGGCTTCCCGTTCTGCACGCCTGACGAGTCCCGTGCCGGCCTCGGCCGACGGTGACGGCGCGTGCTGAGGGAGTGGCGGGCTCAGCGCGCGCTGCGCGCGCAGGCGACGGGATACGTCAAGACGCTCTTCGCCGAGCCGCCTGACGAGGACGTCCGCTGGCTGGCCGCCAACGGCACAGGCGGCGACCTGGACCACGCGCGGTGGGAGCTGCGATATGCCCGCCGCGCACTCGGGCTCCTCACCGCGCAGCGCGACGCGCTCGACGATCGCACCGGCTCGGCGGTGGCCGCCGCGCTCGGTCGCGTGCTCGCGCGCGATCCGGCGATCGCGCCGGGTCGCCTCCGCATCGCCGAACGACAGCTGAATGCGCGCCTCCGGTCGTACGGCGACGCCTTGCTCCGGCGCGAAGGGGCCGGGACCGGCTGGCATCTCGGCCGTGCGCTCCTCGACTTCGCGGGACGGAAGGAGGGGAGCACGCCCGACGTGGTCGCGAAGGCGGGCGATGTGCTCGCGCGCTACCTGAGCGAGTCGAACGAGGCGCTGCGAGAGCACTTCGGCGTCCCGCGCCTCGCCGAAGACGCAACCGCAAACGCGACTGGCTACTGACGCCGGGCGGCGCACAGTAGCCAGAAAACCGCATGCCGAAGGGGGGACTCGAACCCCCACGGGCTATCGCCCACTGCGCCCTGAACGCAGCGCGTCTACCAATTCCACCACTTCGGCGCGATCAGGAAAGCTAGTGTTCGGCGGAAACCAAGTCAACGCGAGATGACAGCGTTGCCCCACTGAATGCGAGGCGTCTAAGTTCTTGTGCGCATTGCTCCTCGCCGTGACGCAGGAACGGGAGTTGAATGGCCAGGTCCGACGAAAAGCCGCCCACCACGACCGTCGCGAGGAACAAACGCGCGCGACACGACTACCACATTCTCGAGACGTGGGAGGCGGGCGTCGTGCTGAGTGGGACGGAGGTCAAGTCCCTTCGGCAGGGCAAGGCCAACCTCACCGATGCTTACGCGACAGTCCGGGATGGCGAAGTGTTTCTGCTGAATCTCCACATTTCCCCGTACGAACAGGGCAATCAGTTCAACCACGAGCCCACGCGAACGCGAAAGCTCCTGCTGCATCGAAAGGAGATTCGCCGGCTCATCGGCGGCGTGGAGCGACAGGGCCTGACCCTCGTGCCGCTGGAGCTGTTCTTCAATCCGCGGGGCAAGGCGAAAGTCACCATCGCGCTCGCCAAGGGGAAGAAGCTGCACGACAAGCGCGCTGACCAGCGGCGGCGCGAAGACGAGCGCGACATGGCGCGGGCGGCGCGAGCTCGATGATCGTCACACTCCTGCTCGGCCTCCAGCTCGCCGCCGCGCCACCGTCCGTGGTGTCCGCGCGCGCGGGGACGACGGAGTCGGTCGTCCCCCTCGTCGAGACATCGACAGGTCGCGTGCTGCGCCTCGATCGCCTCGCCCCCGCGCTTCCGGTGACCGTCCGCGCCGCCGGCCCCGGCCAGTTCGTGGCGTCGGTATTCGACGTGACGATGTTCCTGTCGGACCAGGTGCCGTATGCGCGTGTGGGCACGTCGCTGATCCCACTGGGGGGTCCTCCGATGATGGACCGCGGGGCGCTGCTCGTTCCGCTGCAGCTCGTCGCCGAAGTGCTTCCGCGGCTGGCCCCGTCCCGCCTCACGTATGACCCGGTGCGGAGCGAGCTTCGCGTGGCGAGCGCAAGCACCGCGCGCGCGTCGGCGCCGGTCGCGCCACGCCGCGCGAAGCGGCGCGTCGTGGTCGACGCGGGGCATGGCGGGCCTGACAACGGAATGACCGGCCCGATCGGCGGGCGCAACAAGATTCGCGAAAAGGACATCACCCTCGCCGTGTCGCGCGAGCTCGCGAAATCGCTCCGGCAGCGCGGCGTCGAGGTCGTGATGACGCGCACGCGGGACACGCTGATCGGACTCTACGATCGCGGTCCCATCGCCAATGAGAGCGGCGCGGATCTGTTTCTCTCCATCCACGTGAACGCCGCCAACCTGCGCTGGCGGCGCCCCGGGGATGCGCGCGGGTTCGAGACGTATTTCCTCGCCGAGGCGAAGACCGAGGACGAGCGGCGCGTGGAGCGGATGGAGAACGAGGCCGTCCGGTTCGAGACCGCCGCGCAGGCGCCGAAGGACGACCCGTTGAGCTTCATCATCCATGACATGGCGCAGAACGAGCATTTGCGTGAATCCCAGGAGCTCGCGGCCGCGGTTCAGTCGGGGCTCAGCCGCGTCCACCCCGGTCCGTCGCGGGGCGTGAAGCAAGCGGGCTTCGTCGTTCTCACGACCGCGTTCATGCCCGCGGTGCTGGTGGAGATCGGATTCGGGACGAATGCCGCCGAGGCCCGGTACCTGGCCTCGCCGACGAGGCAACGCGAGATCGCGGAGGCCATCGCGGACGCGACCATGTCGTACCTGGAAGGGTACGAGCGACGACTCGGCTCCGCCGGACGATGAGGCGTGGGCTCGGGCTGCTCGCGCTGATCGCGACGAGCGCCTGCGCGTACTACAACGGCCTGTACAACGCTCGAGGACTCGTCAGGCGGGCCGAGTCCGCGTCGCGGGACGGCCGCGACTCGACGGCGATCGCCGCGTGGCGGGAGGCGGCGGCGAAAGCCGACACGGTGATCGCCCGCTACCCCCGTAGCCGCTGGATCGACGACGCGCTCCTCCTGAGCGGGACGTCCTCGGCCTTCGCCGGTCACTGTGTGCACGGATTGCGGCGCCTGGGGGAGTGGGAGAAGCACCCGGGCGCGGACACCCGCGACCATACGCGTGCCAGCGTCGCCCGTGGCGCGTGCCTGGTGCGGCTTGGCGAGCCTGCCCGCGCGCTCGACACCCTTGCTCCATTCGTCTCGCACAGCGACGAGACGTTGTCACGGATTGCCGCGGCCTGGGCGGCGCGCGCCGCGCTTGCGACCGGCCGTTCTGATAGCGCCATCGCGCTCGCGCGCGCCGCGGGCTCCGATGCGCTCGATGGCGAGCTCGCGCGCCAGGCGCTGGCGGTGGGCGATGTCGCGCGGGCCACCCGGATCCTGGGACAGCGCGCGCGGGAGTGGCGATCGCCGTCGCTGGTGTACGCACCCCTGGAGCAGCTCGCGAGAGTGAACCGGGGATCGGCGGACAGCATCGTTCAGATCACGCAGAGTGGTCGGGCGTCGCGACTCGACCGCGCCCGGCTCTCGGTCGTCGCCGCCTCGTGGGCGGAGCGGGCCGGAGATGAGCAGAGTGCCCGGCGGCACTACGACCGCGCCCTTGGCATGAGCGCCGACACCGCGCTTGTGACGGACGTCATCACGCGACTCGCTCTGCTCGACGTTCGCACCGCGGTGACGGTCGATGAGGCGCGGGCCCGGCTCGAGCGGGCGCGAGCAAAGGCCGCCGGGACCGTGCAGCTCGCGCAGGTGGATACGGTGCTGCGTCTCGCCGCGCGCCTGGCGAACACCAGCGATGGCACCGGCGCCTCGCTCTTTCTGGCGGGCGAGGTGGCACGCGACGCGATCGGCGCACCGTTCTTGGCGCGCGCGCTCTTTCTGGAAGTCACGCGCATCCATCCCACATCGTCGCTCGCGCCGAAGGCGCTGCTGGCCGCCGCGAGCCTGACCCCCGACTCGGCGGCGGTGTGGCGAGCGAGGGTCCTTTCGCACTACCCCGGCTCGCCGTATGCTCGCGTGCTCGATGGAAAGCCGATGACTTCCGAGGCCATGGAGGCGGACGAGCGCGTGTTACGCCAAGCGTGGGCCCGCGCCACCGCGGTGCGTGACTCCGCGAGTGTCGCGGCGCAGCGTCGCGCGCCGTGAGCGCACCCCGCAACGGTCGACTCGCGGTCGACGCCGTGGGCCTTCGATTTCAGAATCCCGTGCTCCTGGCCGCGGGGACGGCGGCCTATGGCCGTGAGCTTCGTGACGTCATCGAGCTCGACAGCCTGGGTGGGCTCGTCACGAAGGCGGTGAGCCCTCACCCCCGAGCGGGCGCCCCTGCACCGCGAGTCGCCGAGTTCCCGGGCGGGATGATCAACGCCGTTGGGCTGGCGAATCCGGGGATGGCCGAGGTGCGGAAGACCGAGCTGCCGTGGCTCGCGTCGCATCTCGAGCACGCGCGGGTTCTGGTCAACGTCGTCGGCGACGCGACCGAGGACTTCGCGACGGTGGTCGAGTATCTCGACGACGCGACGGGGCTCGACGGCTACGAGCTCAACGTCAGCTGCCCGAACGTCAAGGCGGGAGGAATGGAGTTCGGCGCGGATCCGCGGTCGCTCCGTGACGTGGTGACGCGCGCTCGTCAGGCAACGCGGCGCCCCCTCTTCGTGAAGCTGTCGCCCACGCTCACCGATGTCGCGGGCGCGGCGTCCGTCGCCGTCGATTCCGGCGCCGACGGGATCACGGTCGTGAACACGATCCCGGGGTTGGTCGTGGACCTCGAGACGCGACGGCCTGCCCTCGGATTTGGCAGCGGGGGCGTGAGCGGGGTATCGCTGCTACCGGTGGGCGTCCTCACGACATGGCGGGTGACGCGCGCGGTGAAGGTACCCGTCATCGGGGTCGGCGGTGTGACGACGGCCGAAGATGCGCTCCAGTATCTCATGGCCGGGGCTTCGCTCGTGGCGCTCGGCACGTCGTCGATGCGCGATCCGCGCACGGCGGAGCGCCTCGTGCGCGGGCTCGAGCACTGGTGCGATCACCACGGCGTCCGCTCCATTCGAGACGTGATCGGCGCTCTGGAATGGCCGCAGTGACCGCGGGCATTCGCGCGGCCCGGGCCATTGTCGCGCTGGACGCGTCGTCCCTCGCCCGCGCGGTGGCGCTCGTCGACTCCCTCGGGGACAGCTGCGACTTCTACAAGGTGGGAAGCGAGCTGTTCACCGCGGCGGGCCCCGAGGCGGTCATCGCGATTCGCCAGCGCGGCTACGACGTATTTCTCGACCTCAAGTTCCACGACATCCCCAACACGGTGCGGGGAGCGGTGCGGAGCGCGTCCACCCTCGGCGCCTCGCTGGTGACCGTGCACGCCTCGGGCGGGGCCGACATGATCTCGGCGGCGGTAGAGGGAGCGGCCACCGGATGTCGCGTGCTGGCCGTGACGGTATTGACGTCGCTCGACGCGCGCGGCCTCTCCCGGTCGTGGGGGCGTGAGGTGGGCGCCGTGGAGGACGAGGTGCTGCGTCTCGCGGCGCTGGCTCGCGCATCCGGCGCGCATGGGATCGTGTGCTCTGCCCTCGAAGCGTCGGCGGTGCGCGCTGCCCATGGCGACACCCTGGAGCTGCTCGTGCCGGGCATTCGACTGGATGTGGAGTCCGCCGACGACCAGGCTCGCGTCGCCACGCCGGCAGAGGCGGTTGCGGCGGGAGCCGACTACGTCGTTCTCGGTCGGGCCGTGACCGCCGCCGCCGACCCGCGCGCCGCGATGCGGCGGGTGAAGGAGGTCCTTCGGTGAGAACGTTGATGATCGTGGCCCTTGCCGCCGTTCTGGCCCAGGATCCCGGTGCGGCCATCGACCGGGTGCGGGCCGCCTGGGCGCGGCAGGATGCGGCCGGAGTCGTGGAGGGGTCCACCCGGGTGGTCGTGCAGCTGCCTGGAGCCGCGGCCACCGTCCCGCTCTCGGCAGAGCAGGCGGCGCGGGCGCTGAACCGCTTGTTCACCGATGCGACGGAAGTGGGTCTGGAGGTCGATACGGTTCGGACGCTCGGGAACGAGTCCGTCTACGCCGAGATGCGCCGGCGCTTTCGAGTGCGCGGCTCGGACGGGACGGTGGTGCAGCGCGTGTTCGCCGCGTTCCGCCTGGAGGAGGGCCGGTGGCGTCTGGTGGAGCTCCGGATCGGCGTCGCGGGACGGTGACTCCGGACACCGCTCACTTGCGTCAAGATGCTGCGCTGTTTATGCTTAGAGTCTTGACCGCAATTTCTTCCGTTACGAGTGGAGTGTCCGTGAAAGTCCGCAGCAGCGTCAAGCCGATCTGCGAGCACTGCAAGGTGATCAAGCGGAACGGCGTCATTCGCATCATCTGCAAGCGCAACCCCAAGCACAAGCAGCGGCAGGGCTGATCATATGGCACGAATTGCTGGTGTCGACCTGCCGCGCGAGAAGCGCGTGGAAGTTGGGCTGCAGTACATCTACGGGATCGGGAAGACCGTCTCTCGTCGCATCCTGACCGAGACGGGCGTGAGCCCTGATACGCGCGTGAAGGACCTGTCCGACACGGACGTCAATCGTCTGCGCCAGGTCATCGAGCGCGACTATCGCGTCGAGGGCGCGCTCCGCACGGAAGTCGCCATGAACATCAAGCGCTTGATGGATATCGGATCGTACCGCGGCAATCGGCATCGTCGCGGGCTGCCGGTTCGCGGACAGCGCACACATACGAACGCGCGCACGAAGAAGGGACCGCGCCGCGCCATCGCCGGGAAGAAGAAGGTGACGAAGTAATGGCTACCGCCAAGGGAACCAAGAAGGCGAAGCGTATCGTGGAGGCCGAGGGCGTGGCCCACGTCAACGCGACGTTCAACAACACGATCGTGACGATCACGGACTCGCATGGAAATGCGGTCGCATGGGCGTCGTCGGGCAAGGCGGGCTTCAAGGGCTCGAAGAAGTCGACGCCGTTCGCCGCCACCGTTGCCGCGGAAGCCGCCGCACGCGAGGCGCTCGGACTCGGTGTGAAGCGCGTGCACGTCCGGGTGCAGGGTCCCGGCAGCGGCCGTGAATCGGCGATCCAGGCGCTTGCCGCCGCCGGCTTGCAGATCCGCTCGATCAAGGATGTCACGCCGATTCCGCATAACGGCTGCCGTCCTCCGAAGCGCCGGAGGGTCTGACCGATGCGGTATACTGGACCGGTCTGCCGCCTTTGTCGGCGCGAAGGCACGAAGCTGTTCCTCAAGGGCACGAAGTGCTTCACCGAGAAGTGCCCGGTCGAGCGCCGTCCGTACGCGCCTGGCCAGCACGGGCAGAGCACCGCGCGTCGCCGCAAGACATCCGAGTACGCCAAGCAGCTGCGCGAGAAGCAGAAGGTGAAGCGCATCTACGGCGTGAGCGAGCAGCAGTTCCGCAATACGTTCGAGCGTGTGGCGAAGCTTCCGGGAATCACCGGACACAATCTGCTCGCGGCGCTCGAGAGTCGCCTCGACAACATGGTGTACCGCATGGGATTCGCGTCGAGCCGCAAGGCGGCGCGCCAGCTCATCCGGCACCGTCACGTCGAGGTGAATCAGAAGAACGTGGACGTTCCGAGCTACCTGGTGAAGCCGGGCGAGGAGATCCGCGTCCGCATGAAGTCGCGCGAGCAGGCGTCGATCCTGATGGCGATGGATCAGTCGTCGCGCGGCGCGCCGCTCTCCTGGATCGCCGTGGATCGCGACACGTTCAGCGGCCGGATGCTGGAGCGTCCGGCGCGCGAGAGCATTCCGATCGCGGCGCAGGAGCAGTTGATAGTAGAGCTGTATTCGAAGTAAGCTGGGATCGGGGTGTCGAGGGATCGGGGGATCGAGGGCGCGATATCCAATTCCGCCCTTGATCCCCCGATCCCCTGACACCTTGATCCCGGGGTCAAGGACCGCGACTCCCTTACGAGCTCACCGCGCGTCGCGGGCGGGGTGAGGCGTTGCCGGGCGACATTCTCCGGCATTGACCAGAGGGTCACACACACATGGCACAGACGATCGATCTTTCCGGCCTCGTTCGGCCGCAGCTCGTCGAAGCGACGAAGCGCGAGGACAACCCGAACGTCGCCGAGTTCCGCTTGCAGCCGCTCGAGCGCGGCTTTGGCCACACGCTGGGCAACGCGATGCGTCGCATGCTGCTCTCGTCGCTCCGCGGTGCAGCCGTCTGGGCGTTCCGTATCGACGGCGTCCTCCACGAGCACCAGACCATTCCCGGCGTCGTCGAGGATGTGCATCAGATCATCGGCAATCTGAAGTCGCTGGTGCTGACGCTGCCTGACGACGTCGACGAGGCCGTGCTGCGCATCCAGAAGTCGGAGGCGGGCCCGGTGACGGCAGGCGACGTCGAGAGCACCGGTGGCGCGCGCATCGTCGAGCCGGGGCACCACCTGTTCACGTTGCAGGACGACCGCGAGATCAACGTCGAGCTGTACGTCAACAAGGGGCGCGGGTACATCGAGGCGGATCAGCACCCGCTCGATCGCGGGCTTCCGGTCGACCTGGTGCGCATCGATGCGATCTACAATCCGGTTCGCCGCGCGAACTTCGCGGTGGCCGAGACGCGCGTGGGTCAGCGCACCGACTACGATCGCCTCGTGCTGACGGTGGAGACGAACGGCACCGTGTCGCCGGAGGAAGCGGTGAGCTACGCGGCCGCGCTGGCGCAGACGCACTTTCAGTACTTCGCCAACTTCGGGTCGCACTCCCCGGCGATGATCGCCGCGGGCGGCGAGCAGACGGGGGACGGCGCGCGCCTCCAGCAGTTGTTCAAGACGCCGATCGACGAGCTCGAGCTGTCGGTGCGGTCGGTGAACTCGCTCAAGAACTCGGACAGCCGGACGCTCGGCGACCTGGTTCGGCAGACCGAGAGCCAGATGCTGCAGGTCAAGAATTTCGGGAAGAAGTCGCTTCAGGAGATCGCCGATCTCCTCGAGCGTGAGGGATTGAACTTCGGCATGCGGTACGAGGAATCGGCGGAGGGTGTGCGCGTGATCGATTGGGGCACGCCGCCGAGCCGGGCCGCCGCGGCCGCTCCGGACGAGGAGGAGTAGGGCTCATGCGTCACCGGAAGGCAGGTCGACAGCTGCGCCGCACGAGCGAGCAGAAGCTCGCGCTGATGCGCGGGCTGGCGACGTCGCTCATCGAGCACGAGAAGGTGGAGACGACCGAGGCGAAAGCGAAGGAGCTCCGCCCGTTCGTCGAGAAGCTGATCACGAAGGCGAAGGAGGGGACGCTGCACGCGCGGCGGCTCGCCGGCCGGCACGTGCGCAAGCGCGAGGCGGCGGACAAGCTCTTTCAGGAGATCGGTCCGCGGTACGCCTCGCGGGCCGGCGGATACACGCGCATTCTCAAGACGGGCCATCGCAAGGGCGATGGCGCGGAGATGGCGCGCATTGAGCTCATCGAGGGCTGACGCATGGCCAACATGAATCGTTGCTTCACCTGCGGGAAGGGCGTGGCGTTCGGCAACAACGTCTCGCACGCGAACAACAAGACGCGTCGCGTGTGGAAGCCCAACCTCCAGGTGGTGCGGGTCGTCATCGACGGCAAGATCAAGAAGGTGAAGGTGTGCACGAAGTGCCTGAGCGCCGGCAAGGTGAAGCGCGCGCCGCGCGGCGAACAGGCGGCGTGATCGATCGCCATTCCAACGCCGCGAGAGGGAGCTGTGTTCAGCTCCCTCTTTTTGCGTCGGTCCGTCGGCCAATCGGGTCGTGGACCGGCCACGGCACTCCTGGCATCCAGGTTCAAATGGCTCCGGCATCCAGGTTCAAATGCCTCCGGCATCCAGGTTCAAAGGGGGACGCGGATGCCGCGGAAACCGCGGATCAGGCTGATTGTCCCTGGCGCATAGACGCCTCCTCTACAGGAGCAAAAGGCAATGCTTTTTGGGGTGCGCGAGGAGGGCTTTCGCCGCCAGGAGCAATCCGCAGAATTCGCTGCATCCGCGGCATCCGCGTCCCCCTTTGAACTTGGATGCCAGTCCCTTTGAACCTGGATGCCAGTCCCTTTGAACCTGGATGCCAGTAATGATGTTACACTCACCCCTCGGCCTTCAGCTCGCTAATTGCCAACAGCACTGATCACCGGCGTCACCGGCCAGGACGGCTCGTACCTCGCGGAGTTCCTGCTCGCGAAGGGGTATCGCGTCGTCGGCATCGTCCGGCGCAGCTCGACCACCCCGTACGAGCGCATCGCGCATCTCGTCGATCGCGTGGAGCTGATCTCGGCCGACCTGCTCGACCAGCACTCGCTGGTGGAGGCCATGGCCGCCTGCGCGCCTGACGAGATCTACAACCTCGCGGCGCAGAGCTTCGTGCAGACCTCCTGGACGCAGCCGGTGCTGACCGGAGAGTTCACCGCGCTCGGCGTCACGCGCATGCTCGAAGCGATGCGGCGCGTGGCCCCGAAGGCGCGCTTCTACCAGGCGAGCTCGAGCGAGCAGTTCGGCAAGGTCCTCGAGACGCCGCAGCGCGAGAGCACGCCGTTCTACCCGCGCTCCCCGTACGGCGTCGCCAAGGTGTACGGGCATTGGATCACGGTGAATTACCGCGAGAGCTACAAGCTGTACGCGGTGTCGGGCATCCTCTTCAATCACGAGAGCCCGCGGCGGGGGCTGGAGTTCGTGACCCGCAAAGTGACCGACGCCGCGGCCCGCATCTCGCTCGGCTTTCAGCGCGACCTTCGACTGGGCACGCTCGACGCGCGGCGCGACTGGGGGTTCGCCGGCGATTACGTCGATGCCATGTGGCGCATGCTCCAGCAGCCCTCGCCCGACGACTACGTGATCGGCACGGGCGAGACGCACTCGGTGCGAGAGCTGTGCGAGCTCGCGTTCGCGCGGGTGGGGCTCGACTGGCGGAAGTACGTCGTGCAGGACGAGCGGTTCATGCGACCTGCCGAGGTCGATCTCCTCGTGGCGGATTCGTCGATGGCGCGGGAGCGCCTCGGGTGGACGCCGACCGTCGACTTCCGCCAGCTCGTGGAGATGATGGTAGACGCGGACCTGGCCCGACACCGAATCGCCGCGCGCTGATCATGCGCGCACTCATCACCGGCGCTGCCGGGTTCGTCGGCCAATGGGTGAGCCGCGAGCTGGTCGAGCGCGGCTGGGACGTGGCCGGAACGTCCCTCGAGGACCCGCCGCCGAGCGCCCGACCTAACGATCCGCTCGGTTCGGTGCGCTGGCACACCGCCGACGTGCGACGCGGCGAGGCGCTGGCGAGCCTGCTCGACGTCACGCGGCCGGACGCCGTCCTCCACCTCGCCGGCGTGGCGTTCGTGCCCGCCGCCCAGGCGGATCCCGGCGCGGCGCTGGAGGTGAACGTGATCGCCGTCGCGCGACTGTTGGCGGAGGTGAAGCGCCGGCGCGCGTCGGGAGCGCTCGACCCGGTCGTGTTGATCATCGGGAGCGGGGAACAGTACGGGCGACACGACGCGACCGAGCTACCGCTGGTGGAGTCCGCCGAGCAGCGGCCACACTCGGTGTATGCGGCCTCGAAGGCGGCGCAGGAGCACGTCGGGCTCGAGGCGTTCCGGTCGGCGGGGGTTCGCGTGATCGCGACGCGGAGCTTCAATCACAGCGGCGTCGGACAGGCCGACCACTTCGTCATCCCCGCGCTCGTTCGCCGCGCGCTGGCGCTGCGGACGAGCGGCGCCGGCACGCTCGCCGTCGGGAACACCGCGACCGTCCGCGATTTCCTCCACGTGCGGGATGTCGCCCGCGCCTACGCCGACCTGATCGACCGGGGCAATGCCGGGGAGGTGTACAACGTCGCGAGCGGAACCGGCGTCGCCGTCGGCGCGCTCGCGCAGCGCGTGCTTGCTCTCGTGGGCGTCGATGCGATATTGAACACCGACGCTGCGCTGGTACGTCCCGCCGATGTGCCTGCCCTCATTGGCGATGCGACCAAGCTGCGGCGTGCGACCGGATGGTCGCCCCGATTCACTCTCGACTCGATCATCGAAGATCTGATCCGTGCCGCGGCGAGCTGACCTGCACCGCATCATGCTGATCGGCTCCGGGCCGATCATCATCGGCCAGGCGGCCGAGTTCGACTATTCCGGCACTCAGGCGGCCAAGGCGCTCCGCGAGGAGGGGTACGAGGTCATTCTCGTGAACTCCAATCCCGCGACGATCATGACCGATCCCGAGTTCGCCGACCGGACCTACGTGGAGCCGGTGACGCCGGAGATCGTCGAGATGATCATCGAGCGCGAGCGGCCCGACGCGCTCCTTCCGACCATGGGGGGGCAGACCGCGCTCAACGTGGCGATGGCCCTCGCCGAGCGGGGGGTCCTCGAGCGTTACGGCGTCGAGTTGATCGGTGCCGACGCCCGCGCGATCAAGCTGGCCGAGGACCGGGAACAGTTCGCCGACACGATCCGTCGCATTGGGCTCAAGGTCCCCACGGGCGGCATTGCGCGGTCGTGGGACGACGCGGTCGGGCTCATCGACAGGGTCGGGTTTCCGGCGATCATCCGTCCGTCGTTCACCCTGGGTGGCACCGGAGGCGGGATCGCCTACAACCGCGAAGAGTACGAGGCGATCGTCGAGCGGGGGCTCGAGCTATCCCCCACGCACCAGGTGCTCATCGAGCGCAGCGTCATCGGGTGGAAGGAGTTCGAGCTCGAGGTCATGCGCGATCACGCCGACAACGTGGTGATCGTCTGCTCGATCGAGAACATCGATCCGATGGGGGTGCACACCGGCGACTCGATCACCGTCGCGCCGGCGATGACGCTCACCGATCGCGAATATCAGACGATGCGCGACGCCGCCGTCGCGATCATTCGCGAGATCGGGGTCGACGCCGGCGGCTGCAACATTCAGTTCGCGGTGAGCCCGCTCGACGGGGAGATGCTGGTCATCGAGATGAATCCCCGCGTGTCTCGCTCGTCGGCGCTCGCGTCCAAGGCCACCGGGTTTCCGATCGCGCGCATCGGGACGAAGCTGGCCGTCGGCTATCGCCTCGACGAGCTGCCCAACGACATCACGAAGACGACGCCCGCTTCGTTCGAGCCGGTGCTCGATTACGTGGTCGTGAAGTTCCCGCGCTTCGCGTTCGAGAAGTTCGCGGCGTCGGACCCGCGCCTCACGACGCAGATGAAGTCGGTGGGCGAGTCGATGGCGATCGGCCGCACCTTCAAGGAAGCATTTCAGAAGGGGATTCGGGCGCTGGAAACGGGGCGCCCGGGCTGGAGCATCGGCCAAACGCTGCTGGACGACCGCCTCGCCGACGACACGATGGAGACGCTTCGCGGTGCGCTCCGTCAGCCGACGCCCGAGCGCGTGTTCCAGATCAAGCATGCGTTCGACCGCGGGATGGACGTCGCCGAGATCGCGACGCTCACCGCCATCGATCCCTGGTTCGTGGCGCAAATGCACGAGCTGTGGGAGGCCGAACGGTGGTACGAGGCACTCCCCACGGTGGGCGCCGACGATCTGCGCCGCATGAAGCGGATGGGCTTCTCCGATCGCCAGCTCGGGACCCTGCGCAACGAGTCGGAAGGGGACGTGCGCCACCACCGGTGGGCGCTCGGCGTCCGCCCCGCCTACAAGATGGTCGACACCTGTGCCGGCGAGTTTCCCTCGGCTACGCCGTACCTCTACTCCAGCTACGACGAGGAGAGCGAGGCCGAGCCCTCCGGACGGCGCTCGGTGGTGATCCTGGGCAGCGGACCGAACCGCATCGGACAGGGCGTGGAGTTCGACTACTGCTGCGTGCGCGCGGCGCTGGCGCTTCGCGAGGCCGGCTACGAGACGATCATGGTGAACTCGAACCCCGAGACCGTCTCCACCGATTTCGACATCTCCGACAAGCTCTACTTCGAGCCGCTGACGCTCGAGGACGTCCTCGAGATCGTTCAGCGCGAGAAGCCGTTAGGCGTCATCGTGCAGCTGGGCGGTCAGACACCGCTCAAGCTCACCCGGCCGCTCGAGGCCGCGGGGGTGACCATCCTCGGCACGACCCCCGATGCGATCGACATCGCCGAGGATCGGCGCCGCTTCGAGGCGATTGCGCGCCAGCTCGGCGTGCGACAGCCGCCGAACGGGACGGCGACGAGTGTCGATGAAGCGGTGGCCGTCGCGGCGCGCGTGGGCTATCCCGTGCTCGTGCGACCGTCGTATGTGCTCGGCGGGCGCGCGATGGAGATCGTCTACGACGAGCGGTCGCTCCGCGAATACTTCGTGCGCGCCGTGCGCGTCTCCGAGGACCGGCCAGTGCTCGTCGACCGCTTTCTCGAGGATGCCTTCGAGGCCGACGTCGACGCGATCTCCGATGGGAAGAGCGTCGTGATCGGCGGCATCATGCAGCACATCGAGGAGGCGGGAATCCACTCCGGCGATTCGGCGTGTGTGCTGCCGCCGTATCTCATCGGCGAGCGGGATATGGAGACGATGCGCCAGCACACGGTCTCCTTCGCCGAGGCCCTGGGTGTCGTCGGTCTGATCAACGTGCAGTACGCGATCAAGGATGGCGTCGTCTACGTCATCGAGGTGAATCCGCGAGCGAGCCGCACGATCCCGTTCGTGTCCAAGGCGACCGGCGTGCCGCTGGCGTCGGCCGCGGCGCGGGTGATGCTCGGCGAGTCGCTGGAGGCGGCCGGGATCACGGAGGAGATCATTCCGCCGTACATCTCGGTGAAGGAGGCGGTGCTGCCCTTCAACAAGTTCCGCGAATCCGATCCCATCCTCGGCCCGGAGATGCGGTCCACCGGGGAAGTGATGGGCATCGCCGACTCGTTCGGCGCCGCGTATGCCAAGGCGCAGATGGGGGCGGACAACACGCTTCCCACGAGCGGGGCGATCCTGATCACCGTGAACGACCCCGACAAGCCGACGGTGACGCCGATTGCCCGGCGCTTCCATGCGATGGGATTTCGCATCCTGGCGACGCCGGGGACGGCGACCTATCTGCGGGCGCGCGGCATTCCGGCCGACACGGTCATGAAGCTGCACGAGGGCCGTCCGAACGCGATCGACTTCATCGTCAACGGCGAAGTCCATCTGCTGATCAACACGCCACTCGGGAAGCATTCACAGCAGGACGACTACACCATGCGGCAGGCGGCCGTCGCGCACCGGGTGCCGTACACGACGACGATGTCCGCCGCGAACGCCGCCTGCGACGCGATTCTCGCGCTCCGCTTCCGGTCGCTCAGTGTCCACGCGCTCCAGGAGTGGCACGAGAAGGCGAGGAAGTTCGAAGGGGTGCGATGATCTCCTCGCCGTTTCCACAAACTCCATAACGACACGCAATGCCCGTCCCACTGCTCGATCTGAAGGCGCAGCACGCCGCGATCAAGAACGATGTCGTCGCCGCCATGCTCCGCGTCGTCGAGGACCAGACCTTCATCCTTGGCCCGGCCGTGGAGCAGCTCGAGCGCGCCGTCGCCGAGCTGTCTCACGTGAAGCACGCGATCGGGTGCGCCAGCGGCACGGACGCGCTGCTGCTCGCGTTCCGCGCGCTCGACATCGGGCGCGGCGACGAGGTCGTGACGACGCCCTTCACCTTCTTCGCCACGGCCGGCACGATTCACAACGTGGGCGCGACACCGGTGTTCGCGGACATCGAGCCGGACACGTTCAACCTCGATCCGCGGCTGGCCGCCGCCGCCGTCACGCCGAGGACGAAGGCGGTGGTTCCCGTCGACTTGTTCGGGCAAATGGCGGAGATCGAGCAGTTCACCGAGCTCATGCCGACGCTGCCGGTCGTGGAAGATGCCGCGCAATCGATCGGGGCGCGGCGCACGATCCGCGGACGCACCGTGATGGCGGGCGAAGCCGCGACGATCGGGACGCTCTCGTTCTTCCCCACGAAGAACCTGGGTGGGTACGGCGACGGGGGAATGGTCGTGACGCAGGACGACGCCATCGCGACGCGGCTGCGTCGGCTGCGCGTCCACGGGGGCGCACGCGAATATTTCCACGATGAGGTGGGCTACAACAGCCGCCTCGACACGCTTCAGGCGGCGGTGTTGTTGGCGAAGCTGCCCCACCTCGAAGCCTGGAGCGGCAAGCGGCGGGAGCACGCGCGCTACTACGACGAGGCGCTCGCCGACCTCGCCGGTGTGCGGACCCCGGTCGTTCGGCCCGACAACGAGTCGATCTTCAACCAGTACACGATTCGGGCGGAGCGCCGCGATCAGCTCGCCGCCCACCTGAAAAAGAAGGGGATAGGGACCAAGGTCTACTATCCGCTTCCGCTCCACCTCCAGCCCTGTTTCGCCCACCTCGGGTACAAGCAGAGCAGCCATCCGGAATCGGAGCGGGCGGCCGCCGAGGTGATCTCGCTCCCCATCTTCCCGGAGCTCACCCGCGCCCAGCTGGACGAGACCATCGAGGGCATCCGGTCATTCTATGGACGGTGACCGCCGCACCGGGGAAGTCGTGAGGGGCGCGGAACTTGCTCCTTCTGGCGCGCCCAGGCCTGATGAGTCTGCCGACTCCATTGATGATTCGCTCGTGATCAATCTGCTCTTTCGGTACCGCACGGTACTGATCGTCAGCTTTCATTTCGTCTTACTGCTATTCAGCTACTGGATCGCGTACGTCCTGCGGTTCGAGGGCTTCGTCCCGCAACCGTACATCGACGCCTTCATCCAGTCGCTGCCCATCCTGCTCGCGTGTCGCCTGCTGGCGTTCGCCCACTACGGCCTCTATCGCGGCTGGTGGCGCTACGTCGGCATGCGCGACCTGTACAATCTCATTCGCGCGGTGCTGGTCAGCTCGCTCGTGTTCACCGCCGCGCTGCTGTTCATTGGCGGGGAGGCGACCGTTCCTCGCTCGGTCATCGTCCTCGACGCGCTGTTGACGATCGTGCTGATCGGTGGCGTGCGGTTCGCGCTGCGAGCCGTACGCGAGAACCGCCGGCCAAAGCAGGGGCCGCGGCTCCGTCGAGTGATGATCATCGGGGCGGGCGACGCCGGCGAGCTGCTCCTGCGCGAGATGCACAACAATCCGCGGCTTGGCTACGTCCCCGTGGGCTTCGTCGACGACGACCAGCGCAAGATCGGCTTCCAGATTCACGGAGTCGACGTGCTCGGGACCACGTCGGAGCTGCTCGAGGTGCTCCAGCAGCATCCGGCGGACGAGATGATCATCGCCATTCCGTCCGCATCGCGCGACCAGATCCAGGATCTCGTGAACCGGTGCCTCAAGTCGGGACTCCCGTTCAAGATCATTCCAGCGATCGCCGCGCTGTCGGATGGCCAGGTGCACATGAGCCAGGTGCGCCCGGTGCGCGTCGAGGATCTCCTCGGCCGCGAGGAGATCAACCTCGATACCACACGCATTCGCGCCGACATCGCCGGACGTCGCATTCTGATCACCGGTGCGGGTGGCTCGATCGGCTCCGAGCTTGCGCGCCAGGTCGCGAGCTACGGGCCGGCCCTGCTCACCCTCGTCGACCGCAGCGAAAACGCGCTGTTCCTGATCGACGAAGAGCTGCGCCGCAAATCGCGCGGCCTGAACGTCCATCCCGTGATCTGCGACATTCGGGATCGCCGCGACCTGGAGCTGCTGTTCAACGACACGCGCCCCGACATCGTCTATCACGCCGCCGCGTTCAAGCACGTGCCGATCATGGAGTGGCACATCGGCCAGGCGGTCGAGAACAACGTCTTCGGAACGCTCAATGTGGCCGAGCTGGCGGCGCAGTCCGGCGCCAAGCTCGTGCTCATCTCGACGGACAAGGCGGTGGCCCCGAGCAACGTCATGGGGGCGACCAAGCGCCTGGCCGAGAAGCTCGTGCTGTGCGCGCAGCGCCGCGGCAACGCGCGCTTCGTCGCCGTGCGCTTCGGCAACGTGTTAGGCAGCGACGGCTCGGTGGTCCCGCTGTTCACGCGCCAGATCACCGACGGCGGGCCGATCACGGTGACGCATCCCGATGCCACGCGCTACTTCATGACGATTCCCGAGGCGGTGCAGCTCGTGCTCCAGGCCTCGGTGCTCGACGAGGCCGCCGACCGCATCGTCATGCTCGAAATGGGCGAGCCGGTGAAGATCGTGGACCTGGCGCGCAATCTCATTCGGCTGTCGGGCTACGAGCCCGACGTCGACATCCCGATCGTGTTCACGGGACTCCGCCCCGGCGAAAAGGTGCACGAGCAGCTCACGTCGGAGACGGAGGAGACGTTGCCGACACGCTACGAGAAGATCCGCATCGTGCGCACCGAGGGTCCCGAGGCGCTCGACCGCGGCCTCGAGCAGCTGCGGGCGGCGGTCGATTCGCGTGACGAGAAGGCGATCGTGCGGCGGCTCCAGGAGCTCGTACCCGAGTTCTCGCCGCAGGCGACCCTCCTCGCGAACCTGCGCGAGCGCGCCATCTCGGTCGATCCGCGCGCGCGAAGCCGATCCGCTGGGTGATGCGCTTCCGGCCACGACTCGTCGCACTCGCCCTCGCCGTCTCACCCTTCGCCTCCGCGTCCGCACAGCACGACCTTTTCACGCTGCCGATCGACGACCCGGCGTATCGGCAGATCGACGGCCTCGCGCGCACCGGCTGTGTGTCGGCGCGCGTGTCGCCCTACCGTCCGTACCTGCTGAGCAACATCCGCCGCGCGCTCGTCGCCGCGGTGCACGACGACGCCTGTCGCGGGACATTGCTCGACGAGCTGGTGCGGCGGTTCCGACCGGATACGACGCCCCCGGCTCCGCTGCCCGAGCCAGGAGCAATCCCCCCGGTTGGCCCGGTCATGCTCGAGGACATCGCCGAGGGGGCCGAGGAGGAAGAGCCGACGGGTCTCGGCGTTGGCGTCGAGGCCGGCGTCCGGCTCACTTCGGTCAGTCGGGGTGTCATCCGGCCCCTCTGGCTCGACGTCCGCCCGACTTCCGAGGGGGCCCCGTCGGCGGTCGGCTTCGGCCGCCTCCGCGTCACGTGGGACGGCGGCGATCGCATTGCCGCCGTCGCCGAGGCGATCGCTCAGACGCACGGGCGGAATGACCCGCTGGTGCGGGCCCGCGGCTTCCGAACCACGTCGGGCTTCATGGATTTCACGGAAGCCTACGCGAACGCCCGGTTGGGCCGCGTGGTTCTCTCGTTCGGCCGGGCACGAGAGGCCTGGCTGGGTGAGGGGGAAGAATCGACGGTCTTCTCCGGCCACGGTCCGCCACTCGACCGCTTCCTCGTCACGGCACGATGGTCGCGTCTAGAGATCCGCGCCATCTTCGCGTCCATCGACGATGTCGTGCTCACCGTCGAGGAGGATTCGCTGGTGCCGGGAACGCCGCCCCAGCGGCTGCACCGGATGATGGCGGGGCACGCATTTACGATCCGTCCCACGCGAGGCTGGGAAGTGACGCTGGGGGAGACGGCGCTGCTGTCGCGGCGGGGTGGGGGCGTGGACCTCGCGTTCGCGAACCCGCTCATGCTATATCTCGTGACGGAGCATGACACGAGCTACGCAGGGGGCTCGGCGACCGGGAACAATCTCACGGTTTTTGGGTCCACACGCCTGCAGCGCGGCCGGTTCACCGCCGAGGCGGAGATCGTCGTCGATGACATCCAGATCGACGCGGCGGACCGCGCGGTGATCCCGCACCAGCTCGCGTGGCGCCTGTCGGGAGCGATGGGGTTCGCGGCGCCGTGGCCGGCCAGCCTTGGTGTGGAGTATCGGCGGGCCGACAGCTACGCCTACATGCGGCGGTATTACGCCGAGGTGTATCACCAGTTCGGGCGGCCGCTGGGGACGGAGCTGGGACCGGACGCGAACATGCTGCGCGCGTCGGCCGATGTGTGGCCGACGGGACGCGTGCGGTTCGCCGCCGGCGTCGGGCGCTGGAATCGGGGCGCATTGCGTCTCACGCAGCGGCCGGCGCAGGCGGCGTTTGGGCACGCTGGGGAGCCGTACCCGTCGGTGAGCGACGAGCGGCCCGCGGTTCAGGAGGCATGGCTCGGAGACGCAAGCGTGGAATGGCTCGACACGCGGCTGCCGGTGCGGCTGGCGGTGGAGCTGGCGCAAATCGACAACGTGAACAATCAGCCCGGCGAGTCCGGGAACTATCTGCGAGCGCATCTTGCTGCGAGTTTTCGCTTTCGATATCCGTAAGCTCTTGCTGGCAGTCGCGATGCTCCCTGCGAGCGCCGCGGCGCAGGACACCGCCCGCACGGGGCTTCCGCCGGTCGACACGACGGGCGCGCAGAGCCGCGTCGAGCGGAGCGTGGGCGTCCTGCGTCCCGGCGACGCGCTCAAGATCGCCGTGTGGCGCGAGAAGGAGCTGACCGGCGAGTATCTGATCGACGCGCGTGGGCTGGTGCAGATTCCTGGACTGGGGGACATCATCGTCGCCGGCCTCACGCCCATGGAGGTGAAGGAGCGGCTCAGCGAGCAGCTCGTGCGCCGGGGGATCGTCTCGCCGGAGATCTCCGTGCAGCCGGTGATCCGCGTATCGGTGCTCGGGGAGGTAGAGAACCCGGGACTGCTCTCCGTCGAGCCGGGAACGAACCTGATCCACCTGATCACGCTCGCCGGCGGTCCGACCGAGAGGGCGAACATGAAGTCGGTTCGGGTGATCCGCGCCGGTCGGCGGTACGAGGTCGACCTCCAGAGCGCGCTGAGCGGGAGCTCCGCCGGCCGCGTCGTGCTGTTCTCGAACGACGTGGTGTTCCTCGACCGGAGGCGTGGATTGACCCGCGAGAACCTGTCGTTCGGGATGAACCTGTTGACCGCCGTGCTGAGCATCGTCAGTGTGGTGACGGTCCTTCAAAACCGCTGAGGCCACGTGGGCGAATCGATGATCGAGCAGCGGCAGGAGGGAATGGGCGCGCCGGTGGATCGCGCGCTCCCGCTGCGCAATCTCATCGCCGCCCTGCGCCATCGGTGGTGGGCGTTCGCCGTGGTGCTCGTGCTCGTCGTCGGCGTGTCCACGTGGCGGACTTCCCGCACCGTGCGGCTGTACGCGACGACGGCGACGGTACGCATTCAGGAGCTGCAGACGACGCCACTGGGGGTGCAGTCGCCGACCATTCGCGACTATCGGGTGGATCCCATCCAGTCGGAGCAGGAGATCATCAAGAGCAAGGCGGTCGCCGAGCGCGTCGCCGAGCATCTCGGGCTTCGTCTGTACATCATCGGCCCTCCCAAGCTGCAGCGCGGTGCGCTGTTCGGTCTGACGTCGCCGCGGGTCGACTCGACGGTGCAGTACGGGGAGTACCTCGTGCGGCTTCGCGGGGACGGCTACTCGCTGTTCTCGAATGGGCGGATGTTGGCGTCGGCGCCGTACGGGCAGGAGGTGCGAGGGGGCGGCGTCGCGTTCACCATCCCCGCACGGCCGAAGATCGAGCAGAGCGAAGTTCGACTGGGGGTGACGGAGCTTTCCGGCGCGGCATCACTGGTCCGCGGCGGCCTGACGACGCGCAGCCGCCCGCAGACGAACATCGTCGAGATCTCGAAGACCGGTCCCGATCCGGTGATGGTGGCCCAGATCGCGAACGCCGTTGCGGCGATGTACGCGCAGTACACCACCGAGCAGCGCCGCCGGCTGGCCATCGAGCGCACCCGCTCGACGGCCGACGCCGTGGCCGAGCAGCGGGCGGAGCTGGCATCGAAGCAGGAGGCGCTGACGCAGTTCAAGGAGCGCGGTCGCCTGTCGAGCATCGAGGCGGAGCAGGCCGCGTTGGGTTCGCAGATCCAGGGCTTCACGGCCGATCGGGACGCGCTGCTGATCGAGCAGCGCACCTACGCCACCATCCTTGGCAAGGTCACGCAGGCGGACACCGCCGATCAGGAGCTGCGCCAGCTCGCGGGGACGGGCGCCATCCGCGACAACGAGCACATGCAGTCGTTGTTCGACCGGTGGTTCGAGCTTCAGAAGCAGCGCGCGCAGTTCATCGCCGGGGGTCGGAACGAGAACTACCCCGATGTGAAGGCGGTCGATCAGATGATTCGCGCGACGAAGAACGAGCTCCAGCAGGCCAGCAACTCCTACCTCGTGGGACTGCGGTCGCGCATCTCGTCGCTCGACGCCCGGATCAACGAGCTTCGCCGCGAGATGGAGAAGTACCCGTCGCTCGGCGCGCAGGAGCAGCGCCTGATGGCGGAGGTGGCGACGGCCCAGCAGCTGTACGGGACGCTGCTCGCCGAGCTGCAACGCGCGCGCATCGCGGAGTCCAGCGAAGGCGGCTACGTGACGGTGCTCGACAACGCGATGCAGCCGTTCACGCCGGTGTCCCCGAATCGCCGCCGCATTTTCCTGACGGCGCTCGTGTTCGGGGCGATCCTGGGCCTTGGCGCGGCGGTGGTGCTCGAGAACCTGGACGATTCGGTGAAATCGCCTGACGAGGTGCGCGAGCAGTTCGGGCTCTCGGTGGTGGGCACGATTCCGGGGATCAAGGATTCGGACCTGCCGGGCGAGAACGGCGCCGAGGTGGCGCGACGGCTCGCGACGCATTTCGACCCGCGGTCGCCGGTGGCCGAGGCGTATCGGTCGTTGCGCACGAACCTCGCGTTCGCGCGGGCGCACGAGGCGATGCGGGTACTCGTCCTCACGAGCCCGGGCCCCGCCGATGGGAAGTCGACGACGGTGGCGAACCTCGCGATCACCTTCGCGCAGCAGGGGCAGCGGACGCTGCTGATCGACGGCGATCTTCGCCGCGCGGTGCTCGACAAGATGTTCAAGGTGCCGCGCTCGCCGGGGCTCACCGACGTGCTCGTCGGGCGGCAGCGACTGGCGGACGTCGTGCACACGACGGAGATCGAGAATCTGTCGGTCGTGGGGAGCGGGCCGTTCCCACCCAATCCGTCGGAGCTGCTCGGCTCGAGCGCGATGCGCGACGTGTTGCGGGACGCGCAGACCGAGTTCGACGTGATCCTGATCGATTCGCCGCCGCTGCTGGCGGTGACGGACGCGGCGGTGCTGGCGACGATCGCGGACGGCGCGATCCTGGTGATCCGTGTAGGCTCGACGGCGAAGGCGGCCGTGCGGCGGGCGGTGGCCCAGCTGCAGACGGTGCACGGTCGGATCGTGGGTGCGGTGCTGAACGACGTCGACCTGCGGAGCGGGGCGTTCAGCGGGAGCTACGGGTACTACTACTACTACTATTACGGCGAAGGCGCGCGGAACGGAAAGCGGGGGCCGCTCGAGCGGATTCGGCAGTGGCGCGACAAGCGCGCACATGCCGGGCAGGGAGCCCGGAACGACGGATGACGCCGCTGACACCGGCGAAAGACGCAGTTCGCGTTGCGTTGGCGCTCGCGCTCGGCCGCGAGGTCGAGCGTCCGGCCCGCGTCGATTGGCCGCGTGCACATGCGGCGGCGCGGGCTGAACGGCTCGAGGCGCTCGCGTGGGCTCGCGGTGGTGCGCAGATCAGACTCTACGCACCTCGCGAGGTCGTCGGCTCGTGGCGCGCGGCGGCTGTGGCGGTCGCTGAGCTGGCCGATCGCCAGTTGGCCGCCCTTCGCGACCTCGCCAGGGTGGCCGCGGACGAGGGCGAGATCCCTCTCGTCCTCAAGGGTCTCCCGCTGGCAGGCCGCCTGTACGGCGATCCCTCGGTCCGCGTGTGCAACGACATCGATCTCTTCGTGCCAGTCGCGCGGCGCGAAATGGTACACGCAACGCTTGCCGGGCTTGGCTGGCACCGGTGGTATGGCAATGCCCCGTTCGACGCTTCGTATCGACTCGCCACCCACGGGAGCTCGCTTTTCCTCGAGGTGCACTCGTTCCTCACCGGGGAAGCGCTGACCCATTGCCCAATCGCCCCTGATCAAGAGCGCCTGTGGTCCCAAGATGGCGTGACTGTTCGCACGCTCGACGGGCCGGTGCTCCCGGTGTACCTGGCGGCGAATCTCGTGAAGCACGGCACGCCGCCGCTGATCTCGTATCTCGATCTAGCGACGGTGTGGCAGGGACTGGACGTTCCGGAACGTGAGGCTGCGCTTCGATTGGCTGCGCAGTCGCGACTTCGGCGATGCCTGGAATGGGCTCTTGCCGGGGCTGCGGCCATCCCCGATGCGGCCGCGGGTGACTCGGCTGCGTTCCGCGCTCTCGGCTTCGACGGCGATCGACGGACGTCGATGCATGCATACATGCGGCTGATGGGGTTGGTCGATCGTCCCGCGGACGCAGCTCGCATCCTGGGCACCTGGGTCTGGCCACGCTCCCTGCGTCGATCGAGAGACGCGATAGTGCCCTTCTGGGGTCGCCGTCTGCGGCGCTCGTTCGCCGGCAGGTTCAAATACTCCCGCGACTACACGGCCGATGACAGCCTGCGCGCTGATTCCTTATCTCCCGTCACGACCCGGACGCTTCCTGGCGAAACCCTAATCGATGTGGTGCGTGGCGTGTTGGGTGCGGACGGCTCGGTTTGGATCCGAGTAAATGGAGTAAGCATGAACCCGGTTCTGAGACACGGCGACAGGGTGTTGCTGACAAAGTTCGCTCGGCCGCCGAGGCGTGGAGATGTCGTTTTTGTGGATGTTGACGGAAGGCCCCTCTTGCACCGTGTACGTCGGCGCGTTGCTGGGCAGCTAGTGACACGCGGGGATGCCTCGCGGGCAGATGACGCTCCCGTGCCACCATCAGCATGCGTCGCACAGGCAATCGCGGTGCGGCGGGGATCCAGTACTGTCGCGTTGGCGCCTACGTTGCGGTTTGGCATCAAGCCGCTGGTGCGGTGCGCTATGTGGTATGTCCGAGCTCGCCTCCCATTCTCTGTGGCTCGGGGCGTCAAGCCGCTATCGCGTGCGATCATCCGCGCTATTTCCTGACCCGGTCCTGCCACAGGTCTCGCTCCAGATCGCGGGCCGGGTTGTCCGCTTCATGCCAGCGAGTGGCGATGTAGCGTTCTCGGTCACCGGGGTTCGATCGAGCTTTATCGTCGACGACGACGCCCGGGCGAGCTGCGTGGTAAACTGTGAGTACGGAGAGCCTGAGCCTGATCGCTCGCCGATCGTCGCCGAGAGCTCCACGTTGTGGGAGCTTCGGCGGAGGGCCAGTGGGGAGGACGAGATCACCTTTTACGCCCCCATCGGCGACGAACGCGTTGCTTGGTCGCAGCTCGTCATCGACGACAGGTTCCGTCGGGCGCGACTCATTCAGCGGTATCGCTGGGGTGGCCGACCAACGCTTTGCGTCGGCTATCCGGTGGACGAGGTGCTCATGTGCCGGCTCTTGATGTCCGAGGGCGTGCTGGTCGTCCATGCGGCGACCGTGGAGTATGACGGGATGGCGCTAATGTTCGCGGGGCACTCCGGTGCTGGGAAGTCGACAATCGCGGCGATCGC
>JAICNG010000045.1 GCA_025931335.1 Gemmatimonadaceae bacterium
CGCCGAGGCGCTGGGAGCGGCGAGGACTGCGGCGAGACTGAAGCTCAGGGTCGGAACGCGCACGACGATAACCTCTCGAGGGGATTCAGCGTCCCCAGAAAGGGCATTTCGCGTACCACGGTGGTCAGGGTGCTCAGCGTGCTCAGGGTGCTCGGGAGGGCCGCGACCTCGCGCGCACCCTGAGAACCCTGAGCACCCCGAGCACCCTGACTACCTTGGCTTTTCCGGCCACGCTTTTACAATCGCCTCCCCCATGCGGGCGATCGTCGCCTGGGCCTCGTTGTCGATGCGCCAGCTGCGGTCCTCGTTCTCCTTCGTCAGCACACACGCGACCACGCGGCTTTGGCGGAAGAACAGCGCGCAGTCCGTGCGCACCTGGTCGGTGCCGCCCCATTTGTGCGCCGCACGCGTTCCCGCGGCGTAGCGCAGGAGCAGCGCGCTGTTGTCGCCGTTCTCGAGCATCCGCAGCATCAGGGAATCGGCGCCGGGGCTCACCGCTTTCCCCCGCGCGATCAGCTCGAGGAGCGTCGCCATCTCGTTCGGCGTCGTGACGCCGAAGCCGTACTTGACCGAGCTGTCCATGGCCACGCTGGCGATGCGGAGAAAGCTCTTCGAGTGAACTTTCGTATGGGGCAGGCCGAGCGCTTCCATCTTCTCCCACACGCGCCGGATGATGATGCGATCGAGGATCAGGTTGGTCGCCGTGTTGTCGCTCAGCGTCATCATGAGCCACGCCGCGTCACCGACGGTGATCACCGCTCCCGGCCTGAAGAACTGCAACACGCCGGACCCCCCCACCTGATCGATCGCCAGCACGGTGAGCGGGTCCTCGAGGGCAATCTTCTTCTGCTCGATCAGATCGAACAGCGTGACGAGAATCGCGACCTTGATCAGGCTGGCGGTCGGGAACGTCTCGTCGCCGCGGCGTTCGAGCCGCTCGCCGGTGTCGACGTTGCGCACCGCGTAGCCGACCACCCCGCGATGCGCGGCGGCGATGGAGTCGAGCGAGCGGTGCAGAGCCGCGGTGTCGGCTCGCTGCGCCGCGGCCGCCGAGGCGACCTGGCCGTGAGCACACGCGGGGAGGAGGGCGAGCAGCATCAGCGGCGCGAATCGGCGCCGCGCGCGCTCAGGCACCTGCGCCCCGAATGCGCCTTTCGTCAGCGTGGCTCGTCAGGCGTCCGGAAACTCGTCGGCCTTCCGGCTCTCGACGAGCTCCCGCTCACCCGAGGTCTTGTCGTAGACCGCCAGCACCTTGATCGTCTCGCCGGCGTACGCGTCGAAGGTCTTGCCGCCGCCTTTCTTCACGACGATCTCGTGGCCGTCCTCGAATCGCAGAACGACGACGGGATGGTCGCTGTTGACGTACTGTTTTCGAAGCTTTTTGGGAACGGAAGGCATGGAGTACCGGGGTGTGAGGTAGCACGAAAATAGAGCCTCTCGCTGGACGTCGCAACGAGACGAACGAGTCACCATGACTAAACGAACGAGGCATGAGGACTGAGGGGTGAGGGACTCGAACCTCGGCCGCGCGGTTGGATCTTCCTCACTCCTCACTCCTCACTCCTCATTCCTCAATCCACCTAAGTCACCACCTTCCGCTCCCCCGCGAACGCTCTCCACTCCTCGCGCTCGAGAATCTCGTCGATCGCCCCAAACGCGGATTCCAGCTCGTGGTCGCTGGTGTAGAAGTGGGGGGCGATCCGGATCCCCGCCTCGGGGCGATAGTCGACGAGGATGTCGCGCGCGAGGAGGGTCTGCGACACCTCGTAGGCGTGCGGGACGCGGATCGCGACCGTGCCACCCCGCCGCTCCGCGTCGCGCGGCGCGTGCACGCGAAAGCCGCGATCGTCGGCGAGCTGGATCAGCCGCGTCGTCTGGCGGATGCTCTTCGCGCGAATGGCGTCGATCCCCGCCCGCCGCACGATGCGAGGCCCCTCGATCGCGGCGTACAGCGCCGGGATGGCCGGCGTCCCATTCAGCCAGCGAAACGCCCCGGTGGTGTAGTCCATCTCCGGCTCGAACGCGAACGGGCGGGCGTGCGCCTGCCAGCCGGTGAGCGCAGGCTCGAGCGTGTCGCGAACGGAGGGCGCGACGTACAGGAAGCAGGCGCCCGGCCCTCCGCACAGCCACTTCAGCACACCGCCGGTCACGAAATCGGCGCCGGTCCTCCGAGCATCGACGGGGAGGACTCCCACCGAGTGAAACGCGTCGACGGACACGAGGGCGCCGGCGTCGTGCGCCGCGCGGCAGATCGCGTCGATGTCCATGATGTACGCCGACCGAAAGAGCACGTGCGAGATCGCCACGAGGCGCGTTCGATCGTCGATCGCGGCGATCACGCGCTCCGTGTCGACCCCGATGCCGTCGTCGCTCTCGATGACCTTCACGCGCGCGCCCAGTCGGGTGGCGAGCTGGTCGTACACGTAGCGAACCGAGGGAAAATCGAGCCCGGTCATGACGATCGTGTCGCGTGGCGGCGCGTACTCGAGGGCCGACAGCACCGCCGCCTGCGCCATTGTCACGTTCGGGAGCATGGCGACTTCACCGGCGCCGGCGCCGAGCAATGGGGCGATCTCGTTGCCGACCGTGACCGGCATCTCCCACCACCCCCGCGCCCATGCGCGCACCCCGAGATCGGCCCACTCATCGACGTACTCGGCGAGACGCTCGGGAACGCCGCGCGGCATCGCCCCGAGCGAGTTCGACACCAGATAGGTGGTGCGCGCGAGAATCGGGAACTCGGTGCGCAACGCGAGGAGCTTGTCGGTCATGCGCTACCCTCGCGCCGCCGCGCACGGTACGCTCCGGAGACAACGTACAGTACCGCCGCTCCCGCGAGCACCGCGCTCACGACGAGAAACTCGCGCATCGTGGCGCTCGACAGGAGCCACACGATCACCGCCACCGCCAGGATGGGCACGAGCGCGCCGCCGGGAACCTCGAACGGCACGGCACCCTCCACCCGGACGTTCCGCCGGCGCAGGATCCATGCGGCGATGCAGCAGACGAGGTAGAGCGTGAGCGTCGAGACGGTGGCCAGCACCGCAAGCCGGGCGAACGAGCTCGTGATCGCCAGCAGGGCGCAGACGAGCGCCTGCGCGATGATCGCGATGTGCGGCGTCCGAAACCGCGGATGGACCTGCGCGAATGCGGCCGGGAGCAGGCCGTCGCGGCCGAACGCGAAGAGCACGCGGGGCGTCGCGAGCATCATCCCACTCTGGTGCCCGAACGTCGAGATGACCGCGCCAACGCCGATCAACACGCCGAACGGCACCGCGATCCGGGTCGCGGCGGCCGTGAGCGGCGCCGATTCGGTAGCGAGCGCCGGCCCGAGAATCCCCTGGGCGACGAGCTGAATCGCGATGTAGAGCACGGTGACGCCGATGAGCGCGATGAAGAGTGCCCGCGGCACCGTCCGCGCCGGATCCTTCACCTCCCCGCTCGGCACGAGCGCGCTCTCGATGCCGGCAAACGCGAAGAACAGCACGATCGACGTCCGGCCGACGTCTGCGATCGCCGGCGTCCCCTGCCATCCCAGCTGGGCGGGGTCGACGTAGAACGCCCCCACGATCACCAGCGCGACGAGGGGAAAGAGCTTCGCGACGGTCACGATCTCGATCAGGCGTGTCCCCTGCCGTACCCCGAGGACGTTCACCACCGCGAGCACCGTGAACAACGACGCGAGAAGGACCACCCTCCCCACGCCCTCACCCAGCCAGGGGAAGAAGGCCGCCACCGATGCGACGAACACGCTCGCGACCGCCGCCGTCGCGAAGGAGATCACGAGCCAGAGGAGCACACCGCTCAGAAAGCCAATGAAGCCGCCGAGGGCGACCTCGACGTAGGCGTAGGGGCCTCCGGACAGGGAGACGCGGCTCCCCGCTTCCGCGAAGCACAACACGATGAGTCCCATCGCGACCGCGCACACCACGTACGCGAGCGGAGCGGCGGCGCCAAGCCCCTGCGCGACCTCGGACGGAAGCCCGAAGATCCCACCGCCGACGATGACGTTGAAGGTCGTGGCGGCGAGGGCACGCACACCGAGCGCCCGAACGAGCTGGCGCTCGGCGGCGTGGGTCGAGGGTTCCGTCATGGCGGGAATCTGAAGCGCCCGGGGACCGTTGTCAGGTACCGGGACGGGCATGGGCCGTGCACTTCTCCGGCGCGCAACGGCCACGACGATTCACCCCCAGCGTTGGAGGAAGCCACCATGATGCGGTCGAAGGACGAGCTATTCGAGCACGAGCTCAAGGACATTTACGACGCCGAACACAAGCTGAAGGGCGCGCTCAAGAAGCTGGCGACGAAGAGCAAGAACGATCCCGAGCTCGCGGATCTCTTCACCTCGCACCTGGCGGAAACCGAGGTTCAGATCGAGCGCCTTCAGGAAGTCTTTCAGACGATCGACAGGAAGGCGAGCCGCAAGCCATGCGAGGGAATCAATGGATTGCTGAAGGAACACTCGGAGATGGTGCGCGAGGAAAAGCCCGTTGGCGAGGTGCTGCGCACCGTCAACATTGCCTCGGCGCTCAAGACCGAGCACTATGAGATGGTCGCGTACCAGTCCCTCATCGACATCGCGCGCGAGCTTGGCAACACACGAGCGGCGTCCCTGCTCGAGCAGAATCTGGCAGAGGAGCAGAACGCCGCGTCGAAGCTGGAGCGGCAAGCGAAACGCGGGCGCGCGACGCGCGCAGACTGACGCATGTTTCCGTTCGCCGGCTCGCCTGTACCACGCGAGCCGGCGAGCCCCGCAGTCCTGACGTCGTTCCCTCCAACCCCACCGACTCGTGAACGTCCGACACCTGCTGACAGCCGCCGTCGTGCTGGCCACGGCGGCCACGGCGCCTTCGGCTCGCGCGCAACTCGCCGATACGCCGTCCGCGTCCGGCCCCACCGTCCTCGCGGCGCGAGCCGCGGTACGCTCCGACCTTCGCATGGACGCTACCGTTCCAGGCGCCCTCGACATCCGGCGGCAGCTCCGCCGGAGCGAGACCCTCATGATCGTGGGCGGCGCGATCTTCCTCGCCGGCGCGATCATCGGTGATGACGCCGGCACGATCATCATGATCGGGGGCGCGGGCATTGGGATCTACGGGTTGTATTTGTACTTGCAGTAGAGCGGGTCGGGGCCAAGGGCCAGGGGCCACCGGTGAGGGCCATGGGAAGGGTCAGGACCCCGCGACCCTTCACCCACCCCTTGGCCCCTGGCCCTCGGCCCACGGCCCTGGGGTGAAGGGTGAAACCCAACCCTCCCCTACTCGTGTACCAGAGGGGAGACAGGAGCCTCGAATAAAAAGAATCGCACTCGTCCTCGGCGGCGGCGGCCTCAAGGGGTTCGCCCATATCGGCGTGATTCGCGCCCTCGAGGAGCGCGGGATTGAGCCCGTGCTCTTCGCGGGGACGAGCATCGGCGCGCTGATCGCGGCCGCGCGCGCGGGCGGGATGAGTGTGGTCGAGATGGCCGAGCGCGCCCGCACGCTGCGCCGCCGGGACCTGTTCAGGATCAACCACCTCGGGATGATCATGGAGCGCATGCGCTCGCCGTCGCTCTATCTCGAGGAGCCGCTGCGCGCGCTGTGCGATGCGATCTGTCCGCGCGGGACGTTCGAGGAGCTCGGCACACCCTTGCTCGTCAACACCGTCGACATCGAGCGCGGCACGCAGGTCGTGTGGGGACTTCCGGGTCTTCGACACGTGTCCATCGGCGATGCCGTGTATGCGTCGTGCGCGCTGCCCGGATTCTTTCCCCCGGGTCGCGTCGATGGCCGCACCTGCGTCGACGGGGGAACCATCGACAACATGCCGGTCGCCGTCGCGGCGGTCGACATGGACGCCGTGATCGCCGTGGACGTCGGAAACTCCGATCTCTCCGCGTCGACCGACGTCAGCACACAGGGATTCGCCGCGATCTACATGCGGGCGGCCAGCGTGATGATGCACGCGCTTCAGGAGGAGCCGCTCGCCCAGTGGCAGGGCCCGCCAATGCTGCTGATCCGCCCGCGGGTCTCACATCACGGGTGGTTCTCCTTCTCGAACGCCGCCTCGCTCATCCAAACGGGGTATGACGCGGCCAACGGCGCGCTCGATCACGCCTCCGATGCCTTGCAGTCCGCCGGGGGAGTGCATCCGCGACGCCGCATCAGGCTCACCGTGGACCGCGATCGATGCATCGGCTGCCGCACCTGCGTGGGGTTGGCTCCGTCGTTGATGGCGATGGACGGGCATGGCAAGGCCATCGCGCGCGAGCAGATCCTGAACTGGTCGCCGGCGGACGGCGAATTCGTTCGCCACTGCCCGACCTCGGCGATCATCGCCGAGCCGGTGGGCGGAGAGGACGAGCAGGAACGTCCCCGGCGTGCCGCGGCTCCGGGCGAGCCGATGGCGGCCGACTAGCCGGTTCGGTCGCGGTCGATCAGCGAACGCACGGCCGCGAGGACGGTCTTCGGGTCGGCGGGCTTGGCGAGATAGGCATCGGCACCGGCCTCCCGAATCTGGCGGACTTCGTCGGACAGCGCGTGCGCACTCAGCGCGAGGATCCGGATGCCGCGGAGGGTCCCGTCGCCGCGGACCGCGCGCAGCACCTGGATGCCGTCCATCCGCGGCATTTGAATGTCGAGCACCACCGCATCGGGGTGAGAGACCTTCATCGACGCGAGCGTTTGCTCCCCGTCGTGGGCCTCCAGGACCTCGTAACCCATCGCCTCGAAGTAGTGGCGCAGGATGACCCTGGTATCCTCGTGGTCGTCGGCCACGAGGATCGTCTGCTTACGATCGCTGATGTCGGTGGACATGCGAGGGGATGCGCGCAACGGGTGTGCCATCCCCGGCCACTCGCTCGAGCGCCGCGAGCGCCAGGCGCTCGTACGCGTTCACGGCGCCGTGAAGCTCCTCGATCTCGACGTGCTCGTCGTCGCGATGGGCGACGTTGATCGAGCCAGGACCGAAGAGATAGGGAGTACCCCACGCGGAAAGGACCGGGACGTCGGTCGCGTATGCCACGACCGAGGTCGCAAATCCATCGATCGTCGCGAGCCGAACGGTCGGAACGCGTACCACCTCCCGAATCTCGACGCGGTCGCGAACCACCTCTCGCACGCGCGCGAGCACGTTGTCAGCATCCGAGACCAGTCGGATCATCACCCGGGCGAACGCCTCGGCGGCAAGGACGTTGTCCGCAACGCCGCCGGCGACGACGCCCACGTTGAGCGTGGAATCCCCCAGCACCGGATCGCGCGGAAGCTCGAGCGCGCGCACGTCCCCGAGCACATCGAGCAGCGTGTGAATCGCCGACCGGCCAAGGTGTGGATAGGCGGAGTGCGCCGCGACGCCTTCTGCGCGAAAGATCAGCCGCAGGGCGCCCTTGGTGCCAACGGCGAGTGTGCTCTCCGTCGGCTCGCCATCGATGAGGGCGCGGCTGGCGGTCGGCCACTGGTTGGCGGCATGCGCCCCATCGTGCGTGGTCTCTTCCCCGACGACGAACAGAAGCGCGACCGGCACGTCGCGCGCCTTCAGGCGCTCGGCGGCACAGATCATCGCGGCGGCGATCCCCTTGGCATCGCACGCGCCCCGTCCCCACACGCGCCCGCCGTCCACGCGCGGGGCGATGTACGGCGGAACGGTGTCGAGATGCGTCGACAGGGTGACGAGCGGCGCCTCGGCCGCGCTCGCGAGAATGTTGTCGCGACCCTCGGAGACCGGGATGCGCTGCACCGTCCACTCGCGCGACTCGAGCGTCGCCTGCGTGAACTGCATCACCTCGCCCTCGCGCCCGCTCGTCGAGTCGATGCGCATGAGGCCGAGCGTGAGGTCTACCGGATCGAGGGGCATGGGGATGGAGGAAGCCAGGTTCCGGAGCGGTTCGCAAGGGCCGCGTTCACGCCCGGAGGGGTTTTCTTCTGCGCCGCGGGTCGCTATTCACCGATCATGGACGCGCGCCTGCTAATCGTCTCCAACCGGCTACCGGTGACCGTGACCGTCGAGGGCGGCCATCCGGTGGTGTGCCCAAGCGTCGGCGGGTTGGCCACAGGGCTTCAGGCGCCGCACGATCGCTCGGGTGGTCTCTGGATCGGCTGGCCCGGCGCGGTCGAGGGGCTCACGCCGGAAATGCGCGCCGACGTCGACCGCCAGCTCGACGCGATGCGAGCGATTCCGATCTGCTTGAGCGACCGAGAAGTCACGCTCTTCTACGAGCAGGTCTCGAACGCGGTGCTCTGGCCGATCTGCCACGATCGTATCGATCGGCTTCCACTGCACGTGGAGGGCTGGGACGTGTACGAGTCGGTCAACGCCCGGTTCGCGGACGCGGTCGCCGAGCATTACCGGGCGGGCGATCTCGTGTGGGTGCACGACTACCAGCTCCTTCGCGTCCCCGCGCTGTTGCGCGAGAGAATTCCCGATGCGCGCATCGGGTTCTTCCTGCACGTGCCGTTTCCCAACCCGGAGATCTTCTTCACCCTGCCCAACCGCCACTGGCTCGTCGAAGGCATGATGGGCGCGGATCTGGTCGGATTTCATACGCGGCGGTACCACGGCCACTTCCGCGCCGCGCTGCGGCGCCTCTTCTCGGTCGAGGCGGACAACACCGGCACCGTCCGTTGGCGGTCGCGTCGCGTGAAGCTCGGGGTGTTTCCGATCAGCATCGACGCGGCGGACTTCGCCAGCCGGGCCGCCGCACCCGAAGTCACGAGGAAGACGAAAGAGTACACGAGCTCCTCGATGAAGCTGCTCGTCGGCATCGACCGGCTCGACTACAGCAAGGGGATTCCGCGCCGGCTGATGGCGTTGAAGCGGCTCTTGGCGCTCCACCCCGAGTGGCGCGAGCGCGTGCGTCTGATCCAGGTGGCCGTGCCCACTCGAGACCGTGTCGACGCCTACCGCCGCTTCCGCCGCGAAGTCAGCTCGTTAGTCGGCCAGATCAATGGCGAGCTCGCCTCGCCAACCTGGACGCCCATCCAGTACATCCACCGGAGCATCCCGAGCGACGTGCTGCTCGCCCTCTATCGCGCCGCGGACGTCATGCTCGTGACCCCGTTGCGCGACGGCATGAACCTGGTGGCCAAGGAGTTCCCCGCCGCCCGCATCGATGATGACGGGGTGTTGATCCTGAGCGAATTCGCCGGCGCGGCCGACGAGCTCACCGACGCCATCCTCGTGAACCCCTACGACGTCGACGCGACCGCCGAGGCGATCCATCGCGCACTCACGATGGAGGCGGGGGAGCGACAGCACCGGATGAAGCGATTGCGCCAGACGGTGCAGGCTTTCGACGTGCACCGGTGGGCATCGACGTTCCTGGAGGAGCTGGCGGGGATGAAGAATGAGGAATGAGAACTGAGGAGTGAGGAAATCGGCGAGATGAACCACTCGATGCGATTTCCTCACTCCTCATTCCTCAGTTCCTTACGGCCCCAGTCTCATTCGCCGCACCTCGATGCTGTGGGTCAGTCTCGTCGCGGCGATCCATCGGCCATCGGGGGACACCTGCGGGTGCAGGAGGTGCTCCGTTCCACTCGTGAGGCGCCGGGGAACGCCGCCGGCCGCCGGAATCGCGAAGAGCTGCATGCGAGTGCCGCTCAGCGCGCTGTAGATGAGCGTCTTTCCGTCGGGCGTCCAGTCGACACCGCCGTACGTGCGCATGGGGTAGTCGACGATCTTGCGCCCCGCGCTCCCATCGGACTGCATCACCCACAGCACGTGGCGGCCGGGGCTCCCCGCCTCCTCGACGGCGATCTCCTCTCCCGCGGGCGACCACGCCACCATCTCGGCGCCGGAGATCCCGGGCGGAAGCCGCAAACGGCCGCTCGATGTCGCGCGGCCGGTCGCGGTGTCGAGGGCAATCAGGAAGGGAAAGGAATGTCGCGCTCCCGCGGAGCGGTCGAACGAGGTGAAGACGAGCCGCGTCCCCTCCGGGGACCAGTCGGGTGACCCAGCCTCGAGCCCGAAATCGGTGAGCCGGATTTCGGCCGTCGCCGGCGCACCGGCCGCTCGAAGATAGATGTCGTCGGTGCTGCCCGGGTCGGCGTAGGCCGCGACCGGCCGCGCGGACCGATGCGAGTGGTAGGCGAACCAGCGCCCGTTAGGCGACCACACCGGGGGAAAGTCCTCGTGGTAGCCAACGAGGAGCGGAGCGGGCGGCGCCGTGGGCCGCGCCGCGGTATCGACCTGCACCGCGCCGCCATCCCAGTTCAGCGCCCAGTCCGCCGCTCGCCAATCGCCGAAGAAGTAGCCGATCTGCCGGCCGTTCGGGTGCCAGGTGGGCGCCTGCGCATCCTCGACGACGGAGCGAGGCGTGCCGCCCTCGACGGGGATGGCGACCACCGACGCGTCGACACGCGTCGACGTCCAGACGAGGCTGCCTCCCACGCGCAGGGGGTTGGTGTCGTCGCCGGAGGTCGCGGCCGCGACGCGCCGAGCGCCGGTCGTGAGATCGAGCTCGTAGATGTCGAGGTCGCGGTCCGCGCGCGGGTCGTGGCGCTCCTCGGGCATGGGCGTTCCGGCGCTGGCGAGGGCAATGTAGGCGTGCCGCCCGTCGGGGGCGATCGCGATCGTCGGTGCCCCTGACGGTTCCGCATCGAGCCCCCCGGCGATGACTCGCATCTCCCCCGTCTGCGCGTTCATGCGATGAAGAGCGGAAAGGCCCGCGGCCTCGGGCATCAGGACGAGGAGGGCGGAAGCGTCCGGGTACCACGCCACCGCGTGCGCGCGCATCGGCATCGGCACGGCGCGACGGCCCGTGCGGGTGACGATGTGCAGCATCCACTGAGTGCCTGACGGCGCCTGGTAGGCGATCGACTCACCATCGTCGGACCACCGGGGCACCGCGTCTGACGAGACGTCGATGGCGCGGCGACGGCCGGAGCGATCGCGCTCGTACCACCCTGTGGAATCCCCGTGCCGCCCGCGCACCGCGACATCGCCGGAGGGGCGAATCACCACACCGGTGACTTCATCGACCCCAGCCCACGCTTCCATCCGCAACACACCATGCTCGACGTCGATGAGCGTAGCGGTTCCTCTGCTCTCGAACACGAGGCGTCGGCCGTCGGGCGACACGGATGTCGCCCGAGCGAAGTACTCCTCGAACCAGGTGGTCGCGTCGTGCGAATGGATGACCTCCGAGGTCGCCGGGGCTATCGGCGTCGGGGGCTGCACACACGCCGCGCCCACACAGGCGGCGAAGCCCGCGACGAAAGTCCGCACGGGGCCGGCGCTTCCGACCCTCATCATCGGCTCTAGATTACGAGACATGGCCTCCCTCAATTCCTTCGACGCCCGCTCCACGCTCGCGGTGGACGGGACGTCGTATACGATCTCGAGCCTGCGCGCACTCGCCAGGCTGCCGAACGCGACCGTGGAGCGACTCCCGGTCACCCTGCGCATTCTGCTCGAGAACCTCCTGCGCAACGAGGACAACGCGTTCGTAAAGGCCTCCGACATTGAGACGCTCGCGCGGTGGAACGTGCGCGGCCAGGCCGAGCACGAAATCGCGTTCCGCACCAGCCGGGTGCTGCTCCAGGACTTCACCGGCGTACCCGCCGTCGTCGACCTCGCCGCCATGCGCGACGCGATCGTCCGGCTCGGCGGCGCCCCGAAACGTATCAATCCCCTCCAGCCAGTGGACCTGGTGATCGATCACTCGGTCCAGGTGGATGAATATGGCTCCGATGCCGCCTTCCTGATCAACGCTGAAAAGGAATTCGATCGCAACCGGGAGCGCTACCAGTTCCTTCGCTGGGGACAGGAGGCGTTTCGGAACTTTCGCGTGGTCCCGCCCGACACCGGCATCGTTCACCAGGTGAATCTCGAGTACCTGGCGAGCGTCGCGTTCACCGACGAGGTCGATGGCGTGCGGCGCGTCTACCCGGACTCGCTCGTCGGCACCGATTCTCACACGACGATGATCAACGGCCTCGGCGTGCTGGGCTGGGGCGTCGGAGGCATCGAGGCGGAGGCCGCGATGCTCGGCCAGCCCCTGTCGATGCTCATCCCGGAAGTGGTCGGATTCAAGCTGTTCGGCAAGCTGCCGCCGGGTACGACCGCGACCGACCTCGTGCTGACGGTCACACAGATGCTCCGGGCGAAGAAGGTGGTCGGGAAATTCGTCGAGTTCTACGGCGCCGGTTTGTCGTCGCTGTCGCTCGCCGACCGCGCGACGATCGCCAACATGGCGCCCGAGTACGGCGCGACGGTCGGCTTCTTTCCCGTCGACCAGGGCACGATCGACTACATGCGCTTCACCGGGCGCGAGGAACGTCTCGTCAAGCTGTGCGAGGCATACTACAAGGCGCAGGGCCTCTTCCGCACCGACGACACGCCCGACCCGGAGTTCTCCGACACTCTTCAGCTCGATCTCTCCACGGTGGAGGCGAGCCTGGCTGGCCCCAAGCGGCCGCAGGATCGCATTCCGCTGAAGCTAGCGAAGCAGAGCTACCGTGAGGCACTCCGTCTGGAGCTCGAGCGGGCGGGCACGCCGGCGGGTATCGCCGCTGCCACGAAGCAGCTCGTCTCCTCGGCCGAGCCCGCGCTCGCGATGTCCGCCGTCGCTCGGTCGCCTGACGAGCAGATGCACGAGCACAGCGGCGTCAACGTGGAGATGAAGGGCGAGACCTTCTCGCTTCGCCACGGCGCCGTCGTCATCGCCGCGATCACGAGCTGCACGAATACCTCCAATCCGTCGGTCATGCTGGCGGCCGGCCTGCTGGCCCGCAACGCCGTCGCGAAGGGGCTGCGTACCAAGCCCTGGGTGAAGACGAGTCTCGCGCCGGGGTCGAAGGTCGTCACCGATTATTACCGGAAAGCGGGGGTTCAGGACGCGCTCGATACGCTCGGCTTCAACCTCGTGGGATATGGCTGCACGACGTGCATCGGCAACTCGGGGCCGCTCCCGCAGCCGATCACCGACGCGATCGAGCAGAACAAGCTCATCGTCGCCGCCGTGCTCTCCGGGAACCGCAACTTCGAGGGGCGGGTGAATCCCCTCACCCGCTTCAACTACCTCGCGTCGCCACCGCTGGTGGTGGCGTATGCGCTCGCGGGACGCATGGACATCGACCTCAACACCGAGCCGCTCGGCATCGGCTCGAGCGGGCCGGTGTTCCTCCGAGACGTCTGGCCCCCGCCCGCCGAGGTCGAGCAGGAAATCCTGCGATCGGTGAAGAGCGACATGTTCCGGGCGCAGTACGCGAACGTGTTCGAGGGCGACGAGCGCTGGGCTGCGCTCGATGTCCCGACGGGAGAGACGTACGCCTGGTCGGAGGACTCGACGTACGTGAAGAACCCCCCGTTCTTCGATGGGATTTCGGTCGAGCCGCCCGGCGTGCGGCCGGTGCGGGGCGCGCGCGTGCTCGCGATGCTCGGTGACTCGGTGACGACGGATCACATCTCGCCGGCGGGGAACATCCCGGCGGCCAGTCCGGCCGGGCGCTGGCTGATCGACCAGGGCGTGAAGGTCGCGGACTTCAATTCGTACGGCTCGCGGCGCGGGAATCACGAGGTGATGATGCGCGGCACCTTCGCGAACATCCGGCTGCGAAACGAGCTCGTTCCCGGAAAGGAGGGCGGGTGGACGACGCTCGAGCGCGGCGGCGAGCCGACGTCGATCTACGAAGCGGCGATGGAGTTCCAGCGCCGCGGCACGCCGCTCGTGGTGATTGCCGGGAAGGAGTACGGCACCGGCTCCTCGCGCGACTGGGCGGCGAAGGGCACCCTGCTGTTAGGCGTGCGGGCGGTGATCGCCGAGTCGTTCGAGCGCATTCACCGGTCGAACCTGGTGGGCATGGGGGTCATCCCGCTGGAGTTCAAGATGGGTGAAACCCGCCAGTCGCTGGGGCTCACCGGGTTCGAGACGTTCGACCTCGACGGTCTCGACGAGTCGATGCGGCCGCGCGCGACATTGACCGTGCGTGCCGCCACGCCGGGCGGCGCGCCGAAATCGTTCCAGGTGGTCTCACGCATCGATACGCCGGAGGAGCTGAGCTACTTCCGGCACGGTGGGATTCTGCACTACGTGCTGAGGCAGCTCGTGCGGCAATGAGGAACGAGGACCGACTGTCCTCGGTCCTCAGGCCTCGTTCCGCATCGCCTTGAGCCTGCCTTCCGCCTCCTCCCGCGCCTCCGCGGCGCCGAGCCGTGTAAACAGCTCCACCGCCTCCTGAAGATCGGCGCGCGCGCCCCGCGTATCGCCGCCGGCCGCGGCCGCGTCGGCACGCGCGCGCAGGCACTCCGCCTGGATCAGCATGTGGCCGTGCGCTCGTCCCAGTGACACCGCCCGATCGAGCGACAGGCGAGCGGCCGAGATGTCGCCCCGCCGCACGCACGCGATACCCGCCACGCGCAGCGCATCCGCCTCGCGAATGGGATCGCCGGCCTGCGCCAGCTCTTGTGCCGCGACGCGTGCCGTGGCTTCCGCCATCAGCGCGTCATCACGTCGGAGGTGAATCTCGGCGCGTCCCACGCGGGCCATGGCGGCGAGCGCGGGCGTTGCGGCGTCGCGCGCGTACTCGATCGCGCGCTGCTCGCATTCATCCGCGCGGTCCAAGTGGCCCTGCTCCCGCAGCGTGATCGCGAGGTTGTGGTAGCTCTCGGCAAGCCCGCGCGCGCTGCCCAGGCGCTGATAGACGGGCAGCGCCAGCGCGTATAGCGCGAGCGCTACGTCGTGGCGGCCGCGCACGTGGGCGATCGCCGCGAGATTGTTCGTCGCGCGCGCGACGAGCAGCTCGTCGCCATCCGTCCACCCGAGCTGCGCGGCGCGATCGAAGGTCGCCTCGGCGTCATCGAGGGCACCCAGCTCAGTGCTGGCGACACCAAGCAGGTTCAGCGCGCGCCGCAGCTGAGCGCGGTCGCCGCTCCGTTCGATCGTCGTCAGCGTCTCGTTCAGCCACCCGTGCGCGTCGCGCGGATTGCCCGTGCGGAGATGCGACTCGGCCCATGCGGTGGCAAGCTCAGGCTGCGAGCGTGCTTCGCCGCCGTGCGAGCCGAGGAGCGATCGTACGTCTGCCCATGCACCCGCGGCCGACAGCTGCCGGACGAGGGCCTGGAGATCGTCTGAGGACGGCGCGGCGATCATCGGGTCGAATGCAGTCAGTACGCCAGCGCGTGGTTGGTGAAGCCGAGGATGTCGGCCTCCACCTCATCGAGCTCGAGATGGCGGATCGACCCGAGGGGAAACCAGGGCTGCGTGACGTTCTCGCGCATCCAGATGTTGAGCGACCCCTCCAGCTCGAGGTCGCGATCATCTTCATCCCCATCGTCGTCGAGGTCGTGATCGGCCTCCTCGTACCGGATTTTCAGCTGCGCGGGACGCTGCGGGTTGAAGCGCAGCCCCGACGGCTGGAAGTCGAGAATCAGGCGGCTCAGGTCGAACATGGTGATCGTGATGAGGATCGAGTCCCCGGCCGCGAACGCCGACCCGTCGGGCCGGCGGGAGAGGGAGCCGGCATCGACGCGAAACCGAAGGAATTCGGTCGAGTCGTTCTCGAGCGGACGCGGGCGAAAGTACATTCGCACCTCGCGGTCCTCTCCCACCCTGGCGTAGAACGCGGCCGTCTGGGACGCCAGCGGCGGCGCATCGGGGGCGAGCCGAAGGAAGCGCAGCTCCTCCGTCTGCTTTCCCTGAGGGCCGGTTGACTCTCCGCAGGACGCAACCCCCGCCGTGATGAGCGCTACCCCGGTGAGCTTCAGGATGCGACTGAACATGTCAGACCTCAGTGTCGGTGATGTCGTCGGGGCTCCCGTTCAACAGACGCAGGAGCCGTGGACGCGAGATGCCGAGGCGTCGCGCCGCCTCGCTCTTGTTTCCCGTGCAGCAATCCACCATCGCGACCGCGGCCGCGCGCGTGATCGCGGCGAGCGTCGCGGGGAACGGAATCGGCGCGTCCGGGGACGGTGCGGCCCGGACCTCGGGGGCGACGACATCCGTGGGATCGAGCGGCCCACCACGGTGCAGGAGAACCGCACGCTCGATGACGTTGCGCAGCTCGCGGACGTTGCCCGCCCACGGATGCGCGGCCAGCGCGCGTTCGGTCGCGGGCGTCAACTTCGGTTGTGGAAGCCCGTACTCCCTGGAGAAGCGCGACAGAAACGCGCGCGCGAGCGGCAGGATGTCTTCCCGGCGCTCACGAAGCGGCGGGAGTGACAGCGGAACGACGTTGAGACGGTAGTACAGGTCCTGGCGAAACTCGCCGCGAGTCACCGCGGCGGCGAGGTCCACGTGCGTCGCGGCAATGATCCGCACGTCGACCGGAATGGAGCGCGTTCCACCCACACGCCGGACGGACCGTTCCTCGAGCGCGCGCAGCAGCTTGCCCTGAAGCGCGAGAGGAAGATGGCCGATCTCGTCGAGAAAAAGAGTTCCGCGACTCGCGACCTCGAACAGTCCGGGCTTCGTGGTCGTCGCATCGGTGAATGCGCCCTTCTCGTGGCCGAACAGCTCACTCTCCAGCAGCGTCTCGGGGATCGCCGCACAGTTCACATCGACGAAGGGAGCATCGCGCCGCGGACCGTTGTAGTGAATGGCGCGAGCGAGGAGCTCCTTGCCCGTTCCCGTTTCTCCGGTAAGAAGCAGCGTCACGGTCGCGTGCGGAATCACGAGTGCCGCGCGCTCGAGCGCTTGCTTCAGGGCGACGCTCTCACCGAGAATGCCCTCGAAGCGATACTTCGATGCCTCACGAGCGACGAACGCGTCACGCGACTGCGCGCCGCGCAGCCGATCCGCGCGCTCCGCGAGCCACGATCGGAGCAGCGCAGCATCCTGCGGCAGGGCGAACAGCTCCGCCGCGCCGGCACGAACCACCGCCGCCGCGAGGTGATGACTGGCCAACGCGCCCACCGCCGCCACGTCTCCGCCCGACGGCGCAATTTCGCGGAACACGGGCTCGAGCCGTTCCTCCGCCCCCCCGGCGGCGACTATGCCGACGGCGTCGTGCAGTCGATGCAGCTCCGCGGGCGAGGCCGCGGCCACGAGCGCGAGGCCGCAAGCCTCCGCGAGTGAGGCCCACATCGCGGAGAAGGAGTCGGTGAGTGAGAGAACGGTGAGCGCTGGCACGGGGTCGCGACGGGGGGACGTGTCGACCCCCCGCCGCCAGGTAAAGGTCAGATACCGCCGCGATCAGTCATCGCGGTAACCGTCGCGGTCGTCGTCGTGATACGCCTCGAACGACGCACTGATGTTGGAAGATATTTGGCTCTGCGCGTCCACGCCGAGCGGATCGATCAGGGCGCCGTTGGAGCGGAACCAGCTCGAGACGTCGACGTTAATGGTCACGTTCATCCCGGACTGGTCCACCGTGAGCGGCGGTTCGAACTCGAGCTCGACCTCGGCTTCCACCGAGCTCGTGAAGACGAAGGGCTGGCCGTTGAAGGTGCCTTCCACGCGGACACTCTTCCCGCGCGGGAAGTTCGGGTTCGAGGCGAAGAATGCAGCCGCGCCAAAGTCGTCGCTCTCGACGGCGTCGACCTTGAGCTCGACCTCATGATACGAGCCAGCGGGAATCGCGGTGGAGAACGCGGTGGTGACCCCACCGGTCAACGGCAGATCCACGAGCGCCGGCGCGAGTCGGATCTCCGGACAGTCGGAGCTGCCCGGGCCGGAATTGTCGCAATCGTCGATCCCCGGGGGCTCGAGCTCGATCTCGCCAAGAGCGAGCTGCACCCGAGTGAGCACGAGCGTGTTGGTGCCATCACCCACCGTTAGGTCGGCGTGGAACCCAGTGACGCTCGCCGCCGCGGCCGTGCTACGCTGGTTCGACGCGAACGACATCGTGAGGGGCTGGCCATTGGGGCCGGCGGCGTCGCTGCAGGCGGCGAGCGCAGCGATCGCGAGTGGAAGAATGGTCTGGCGGTTCATATCGGCTGCTCCATTTGAGGCCGTTGGCTTCGCGCCGTGCAGGGCACGCCGCTTCGACGGGCATATAGGCAGGTGATACGCCACGTGCCGACGGGCCGAGCCAAGCGATACAACCACCGATGGAACAGGGACTTACGCGACGGACACTCGCGAGTTATTCCGACTGGAGTCCTCATCGAAACGTTTCACCCTGGAACGTTTTGTTACAGCGATCCGAGTGAGTGGCACCTCCGTCGCGCCAACCCGGCGCGCCGGGGTTGCCCCTGGAATAGAATGGGGAGGCCCCTTCCACCGCGATCGGGCATTTGCATCCGCCGCGTCGGGGATCGACCGACGCGTCGCTCACGAGGAGATCTCCGTCGTCGGCGTTCACCCTTCACACTCGATCAGCGTGGGAATCCCTCAACGACGGCATCGCGAGAAGCTGCTTCAGGACAACGAGGCCGTGATCGCCCGCGTTCGCGCCAGGTTGTCGGGCGTGTCGCCTGACCGGCTGGCTCGGCGTCCGGCGAGCGGAGGGTGGAGCGTCGCCGAGGTGCTCGAGCACCTCATCGTGTCCGCGGATTCGTATCTCACGACGCTGCGCCCGCTCATTCGCGAACAGCGTGGCGGTCCCGTGGATGGCGACGCGGTCTGGACGCCCACAATCATGGGCGGGCTGCTCGCGTCGAGCTTGCGAAATCCGCGGAAGCTGCCGGCACCGCGCAGCTACAAGCCCGGCCCCACCCCACGGCCTGGCGCCCCCGACGAGTTTCTGCGCCGCCAGGAAGAAGTGGGACGGCTCATCGCGGACGCGGGCACGATGAACTGGCGGCGGGTGAAGCTGCGGTCACCGGTGGCCCCGATCCTCCGCATGAATCTCGGTGATGCACTCACGGTCCTCGTCGTCCATGCCGAGCGGCACGCGGGGCAGATCGAGCGAGTCTTGAGCGAGGTCGAGTCTTGAGCGAGGTGGAGAGCCAATGAGGGATGGGAGATGAGGAGTGAGGAATTCGAATGGACCTCCTCATCGATCATTCCCTCACCCCTCATTCGCCCCCTTTCAATCGCCGGGCGATGAACCACGTCCGGTACATCGCCGTCCCCAACGACCCGACGCCGATCGCCGCCACCGCCAGGCCGAGGACCGTCCCGGGGCGCCAGCCCGCGCGCGCCGAGAGCGGAGCGTCGAGCAGCGCCGCGAGCGCGAGCAGCACGAGACGCTCGGCCCGCTGCATGATCCCTCCCTTGCAGCTCACGCCTAACGCCTCGCCCTTGGCTCGGGTGTAGCTCACGAGCATCGACCCACCGAGTGCCAGCACCGTCGACAGGGCCATCCAGGGGGTGTGGGCGAGGTGGAGCGCCAAACCCGTGTACGCGAACGTCTCCGCGAATCGATCGAGAGTGGAGTCGAGGAACTCGCCGTATTTGTTCGCCAGCCCACGAGCGCGCGCGATGCGCCCGTCGAAGATGTCGGCCGCGCCGCCGAGCAGGACGAGCCACCCGGCGATGGCGAAGTCGCCGGTGGCGAACGCGACTCCGGCGCCGAGGCCCAGCGCCGCACCGAGGAAGTTGAAGAAGTCCGGTGAGATTCCGGCGCGAACGAACCCGCGCTCCATCGGGGCGATGACCCACATCAGCCAGTCGCGCACCCAGTGTCCGAGTAGAATCGTCTTGGGTCGTCGCGCGACCTCCGGGTCGATCGGCTTGCCGCGCGCAACCACGGCGTACAACGGCATGGTCAGAAGCAGAATTCCTACAAGGGTTAGCGAGATCGTCGTTGACATCGAGTGAGGAATGAGGCGTGAGGACTGAGGCCGGAGGAGCTTCTATCGATCGATTTGCTCACTCCTCATTCCTCTTTCCTCACTGACCTGACCTGGGGACGAGTTCTGACGTATTCAATGACCTTGGGCCAGAGAAAGATGAGCGGCCACCGGCGCTCACGCTCGGTCAACACGATCGTGCGGCCGCTGCGGCGCGCGATCTTCTGAACGATGTACTCCAGCCACCCTTCGTAGAGCGCCACGTACTTCAGCCAGCGGGCGGTCGCTCGACCCTTGCTCTTCAGGAACCACAGGCGGCTCCCGACTCTCTGGAGGGGGTTAACCGGCGTAGTCAAGCGGTAGACATTCCCCTCCTGGGCCACTATCCTTGAGCCGACAAGCCATTGCAGCAGACTGTCATAGACAGGCAGGACCACATCTCGCTGTGCCGCGATTAGCGCGGCGATACGCTCACCACCTTCCGGGCGGATTTCCGCGGCGAATGAAGTTTCCAGCAGTCGTCGGCAGTACGATTCCGCATTGAAAATTGAAGGGAGATAGGGGCGGCTCCAATCGATGGTGCCCACCCGCGCGTCGAGAAGCGCATCCAAGGCTTCCTGTCGCGAGCGCGCGTCGCGCGTCCACACGAGTTGCACGTGCTGAAAGAGCCGGCCACGAGTGAAGTGGTCGGGCGCGCGATGCGAGCAGAGACGGCGCAGGTCGCGCACGGACAGCACCGCGCACTTCGCCCGCAGCGTGCGACCCGGCTCGCCGGAGGTGAGCGAGATGACGTTGGGCGGGAGGACGCGCGCCAGGCTGGTCGCGGTTCGCGCGGAATAGCTCGGACGCACCGTCGAGCTCAGCGATCGGTAGGCCTCGGCGTAGCGATCCACGACGACGAAGAAGTCGTGTGCGCTGTCCGGGCGGGCATCGGAGCTCTGCGCGTGGGAGCCGTAGTGGATGACGGCCGCGGTCGTTGGGCCGAAGGCGCGGGTGAGGAAGGTCGCGAGGCGGGCGGTGTCGCCGGAGGGCGGAGTATCGACGCCGCGGAGCAGGGCGGCGCGAACCGCCGGCTCGTCAGGCGGCTGAGGCGGACGCGGCATCGGGAGCCAGGGCGGCACGGGCCGCGCGCATGGCGTCCAGCTCGGCGACCATGCGCTCGCGCAGGCCTTCGATGAAGTCGTCGAGGTTGCTCGACGGGGGTGTGAACGGCCCGAGGATGTGCACGGAGCACGTCGCGCCGGCAAAGCCGGTGGCGGCGTCGAAGGTGGTTCGGGCGTGCCAGAGCCCGTCGGCGACCACGCAGTAGACCGGCCGCTTTGCGCGCTCGAGGACGACGCGCAAGCCGGTGCGCATGAAGGGAGCGATCAGGCCATCGCGGGTGCGGTGGCCTTCGGCGAAGATGAGCATGGAGTTGTCGCCGCGCGCCGTGGCATCGGCCGCTTCGGCGATCGCGGGAAGCTCGGTACGCAGGTTCTCACGCTTTTGCGTCACCACGGGAAATCGGAGGAGCTTGACCAACGTGGCGATCCCGGGCACACCGCGGCTGTACCGGTCGCGGGTGGGGATGATGGGATAGGGCCCGGCGATGAGGAGAACGCCGATCGGGATGTCCATCACCGACTGGTGGTTCATGACCACCACGACGCTTTCACGGGGAATGGCGCCTTTCACCATGAGGCGCATCCCGCCAAGGGTGCGAGCCAGGCCGGTGGTGACGATGGCGTGGAGGCGAAGCCAGGCGCGTCGGATGCGCAGGCTGTAACGAGGGAAGATCTTCAGCAGCGGGAGAATGACCAGTCGCTGGCCCGCCGCGATGACGACTAGCAGGTGAACGAAGAAGACGAGCAGAAACAGTAGGCTCCGCGCGGCACGGTAGGCTCGTGTCACTCGGGAGGCGGGCGCCGGCTCCAGAGCGGGCGCGGCGCCGAGGGCGTCGGAGCTGATTGAATTCACTGGGAGATCACCAATGGCAACACGAGTCGAAGCGCCGGCGAGTAGTAACGTCCTGGACTACGACTATAGCAGTTTTTTCTACTCGTCGAGCGACGACCCGTTCGCGATCCTCGAGCCGTACAATGAATGGTACAACCGGGCCGTGCCGCAGGGCTACTACCTGTTCGCGCAGCCCATGGCGACGCCGCCCGCGGCGCGCATCTCGCTCGAGGAGCAGCTGCATTGCCGCACGGTTCCGCTGCTCAACCTGTCATCCTACAACTACCTCGGCCTCAGCTATCGGCCCGAGGTCATCGAAGCGGCGAAGCGGGCGCTGGACCGATACGGCCTGGGCGCCGCGGGCTCGCCGATTCTCTCGGGCACGATGGACATCCACGTCGAGCTCGAGGAAGCCATTGCGCGGTTCAAGGGCAAGGAAGCGGCCATGGTCTTCCCGACCGGGTACAGCACCAACGTCGGGATGATCTCCGGCCTCATGCGCCCGGGCGACTGGATCATCGCCGACCAGAACTCGCACGCGTCGATCGTCGATGGCGCCATCCTCTCGAAGGCGAACGTCCGGTTCTTCAGGCACAACAACGTCGCCGACCTCGAGAAGAAGCTGCGTCAGACCAGCGGGAAGAAGCTCGTCGCCATCGAGGGCATTTACTCCATGGATGGCGACGTGTGCCCGCTGCCGGACATCGTCGAGGTCTGCAAGCGGTACGGGGCGCGCATTCTCCTCGACGAGGCGCACTCGTGCTTCGTCTATGGGCCGAACGGACGGGGCGTGGCCGAGCACTACGGTCTCGATGAGGAGATCGACATCCACGTCGGCACGTTCTCGAAGGCCCTCGGCGGGCAGGGCGGCTACGTCGCGGGGTCGCGCAACCTCTATAATTACCTCAAGGGCTTCGCCCGCTCGCGCGTCTTCTCGTGCTCACTGTCGCCGGTGGTGGCGGCAGGAGTGCTCGAGTCGCTGAGCATCGCGCAGCGGGAGCCCGAGCTGCGCGACTCGCTGTGGACGAATGTCGCGCACATTCGAAAGCGGCTGGATGAGGAGGGGGTCGACGTCGGTGATTCCACGTCGCAGATCTTCCCCGTCATGATCCGCAATGACCGGCGCGTGTTCGAGATCGGGCACAAACTGCTCCGCGCCGGGTTGTATCTGCAGCCGATCATCTATCCCGCGGTCGCCAAGCACCGGTCGCGCTTTCGCGTGTCGGTCTCGGCCTCGCACACTTTCGAGCAACTGGACGAGGGCGTCTCGATCCTCGCCCGCGTACTTCGTGAAGAGGGCATCATCCTATGAGCGACAACGGGTTTGTTCAGTATCACTATCGGGACGCCATCGGCGGGTTCTTCGAGTTCCCCACGGAGAATGCACGGGCGCTGCTGCCCCAGGACCTCCAGCCGATCGAGCCGCACCATGGCTCGAGCGTCCTCTCGGTGATGGCGTTCGATTTTCACGACAGCCCGGTGGGCTCGTATGGCGAGCTCATCCTGTCGATCCTGACCGCGCCGCGCGTCGAGCCGGGCCAGCCGTGGCCGAAGTCGGCGTTTTTCCCATTCCGCCTGGCCACGACGACGCGCGAGTCGCGCGAGCATGCGATCGAGCGGTGGCATCTACCGCACTACATGAAGGACATCGATCTCCGGTGGGATCGCGGCGACGGCCACGTGACGATCCACGCCACCGAGCGCGGGCAGCCGATCGTCGACATGACGGTGACCGAGTTCGAGTGGTCGCGCGTGGAGCACCGTTACCAGGCGTTCATGCACGACGAGGAGGGCTTCTACTCGTCGACGATCGTCATGGCCGGCCAGTTCTCCGAGAACGAGGAGGAGAAGGGCGGCATCGTCATCCACACGCAGGCGATGACGGAGCTGCTCGAGGACTGGGAGCTGACGACGACGCCGTTCCGCGAGCTGTGGATGAAGAATGGGGTGCAGACGTTCCATCCATTGCAGCAGCTTGCCTCGTACGCTCGGCGTTAGAAGCGAGATTCGAACGGCAGAGACGTCAGATGTCGGAATTCAGATTTCAGAGTTCGGCATGCGCATTCCGAATTCTGAAATCTGAATTCCGACATCTGACGTCTTTGCCGTCTTTCCAGGCATGACTTACAAAGTCGCCGTCATCGTGAACCCGGCCTCCGGCCGGGGATCTGGTGCGCGCGCGCTCCCCGCGATTCGCGCCGCCTACGCGGCTGTGGGTGTCTCGGAGGTTCGCCTCACGAGCGCCAAGGGCGGCGAGGAGGCAGAAGCACGGAAGGCGCTCGACGACGGGTTCGACACGATCGTGGCGTGCGGCGGCGACGGAACGTGGGGCAACGTCGCGAACGCCATCATCGCCGCCGGTGCCGGTCGCGAGGTGCGGCTGGCGCTGCTCGCGACCGGCACCGGGAACGACTTCGCGAAGACGGTGGGCTCGCCCGCCCGCGACTTCCCGGCCACCGCGCGGCTCTCGGTCGAGGGCGGCGACGTGGCCGTCGACGTTGGACGCATCGAAGGCCGGCATTTTCTGAACGTGTCCGGGTTCGGGTTCGACATCGCCGTGCTCGAGGATATCGAGCGGATCTCCTGGCTCAGGGGAGACATGCTCTACCTCTACTCGGCGATGCGTCAGCTCTTCCGGTACGGCGGGGTCGACATCGCCATCACGACGCCGCGGAAGCGTCGGGAGCCGCGGCACCATCTCATGCTCATCGTCGCCAACGCCCGCCACTTCGGGGGATCGTTCAAGATCGCGCCGGGCGCCTCCCTCACCGACGGGAAGCTCGACGCCATCTCGATCCTCGATGCCGCGCCGCTCGCGCGCATGCGACTGTTCGCGGCGGCCACGAAGGGCACGCACGTCATGGCGCCCGAGGTGCTCATCGAGCAATCGCCGAGCTTCACCCTCGAGTTTGCGGCGCCCCCATCGTTCGAGACCGATGGCGAGTATCGCCGCGCGTCCAGCACGCGGATACAAATCGATTGTGTGCCCGGCGCGCTACGGGTGGTGACGCGTGAGATCGAGTGAGCTCGCGCAACACGCCGTAACAGCGTTATCACAGAGGACACCGAGACGTTGCACAGCGACTCACGGAGAACCCCACTGCAAGGGCTTTTTCCAGGTTGATCGGGGATTGCCGGGAACGATCGCGGTGACGGGCCACGGACTGCCGAACGGCGAAGTGACCCGTATAACAACACGAATTGCCCGACTTGCTCCCAGCGCGAAGACGAAATTCGCGTAATGCGTGTTGTTATTCGGGTCAGTTGGCAGTTCAGCTGTGGGTGGCCGCTTGGGAACCGAGCCGGCGTCAGGCAATCCTCGCAATTCCCTGAAGAACGAAGAAGGGCCCTTCGCAATTGCACGTCCTCTGTGAGTCCCTGTGGACGTCTCCGTGCCCTCTGTGATAACGCTGTTACGCCTCGTTGCGCGATGAAACAAACGCCACGCTAACCGACATGAAAGCGATCTCGTTCGCCGCCCCCATCCCGACGTACCTCGCGACGCTGCTGGCTGGACGGGTGAGCGACGCGCTGTACGTCGGCCCGCACGCCTGCACGCGGCTCGCTGACGTCGACGTCCCGGCGCTTCCGACCGACCGATGGGTGCGCGTCCGTACACGAATGGGTGGGATCTGCGGCAGCGACCTCAACGTCATCACGCTCAAGGCATCGCCCTCGACGTCGCCGTTCTCGTCCTTTCCGTTCGTCATCGGGCACGAGAACGTCGGGGAGATCGTCGAGGTCGGGGGCGGGGTGCGCGAGGCGCGCGTTGGGCATCGCGTGGTCGCGAATCCACTGCTCTGTTGCGAGCCACGGGGGCTCGAGCCGGCGTGCGAGGCGTGCGCCGCCGGACATCATTCCCGGTGCGCTCGATTCACCGATGGCTCGCTTCCGCCCGGGATGCTCATCGGCACGACGCGTGGCGTGGGCGGGAGCTGGGGGGAAATGTTCGTCGCGCACGAGTCGCAGGTCGTTCGCGTGCCCCACGCCGTCACCGACGAGGAAGCGGTGCTCGTCGAGCCGTTCGCGTGCTCCGTGCACGCCGTGCGAAGCGCGACGCCGGCGTCCACCGAGCGGGTGCTGGTCATCGGCGCGGGATCGATCGGTCTGCTTACGGTGGCGGCGCTGAAGGCGCTCGCGCCCGCCGCCCGCGTGACGGTGCTGGCGCGCCACGCCTTTCAGGCCGAGCACGCGACGCGACTCGGTGCTGACCGCGTCGTGTTCGCCCGCGGAAACTATCTCGGCGAGCTCGCGGAGGCCGGTACGGCCCGGCTGTTGAAGCCCATCCTCGGGAAGCCGGTCGGCGTGGGAGGGTTCGACCGGACCTTCATCTGCATCGGGGGCGCTGAGGCCACGGACGACGCGATGCGCGTCACCCGGGCCGGCGGCACACTCGTGCTCCTGGGGAACTCCGGACGGATGGACGGGATCGACTGGACACCGCTGTGGCTGAAGGAGCTGACCGTTCGCGGCTCGTTATGCTACGGGGATCACGCGCACGTGTCGCCCGCCGCCAATGCCTTTCGCGAGGCCGCTGATCTCATCGCCGCGCGCCGCGTGGCGCTCGGTCCGTTGTTGACCCACGTCTACGCGCTTTCCGACTACCGCGCCGCTCTGGCGACCGCCATGGACAAGAAGGCGTCGGGGAGCATCAAGGTCGCCTTCAGGTTTTAGGCGCGGCCGACGGCTCGGGATCCACTGGCGGCGCGGCGTCGGTGGACCGGGCGCCCTCGGCCCTGTGGTTGCCCGTCACTCGATCGATCTGGCTGGTGAGCTGGCGCTCGATGGACTCCGCATCCAGCGGCTTCATCATATCCGCCAACTCGGGATCCTCCGCGAGGCGGTGGCCGAGCCGGGGATAGAGGCCGGCGACGAGCTGCAGCGTTTTCGTGACCTCCTCCTCCGCACGCAGCAGCACGTGGAGGGTAATCTCTTCCCGCAGCTCGGCGATGCTCGCTTCCCGGCGCTGCGCCATCAGCACGAAGATCGCGAGGAAGATCGCCTCCAGCGAGACGATCATGGTGAGCAATCCGAACGGGAATGGGTCGATGGGCGCGAGGCCCACGATGAGACCGGTGTTCCACAGGACCCACGTGACGAACCAGAGCGCGTGCGCGGCGAGGAAATAGCCTGAGCTGGCGATCCGCGTTAGGCGGTCGGCGGCGCTTTCGAGTGGGCTCCGTGCGGCGGCGTGCCGGGCCTTCAGCGCCCGAACGGCTCGGCTGGTTCCGACCGCCCGTTGGCGACGGTCCGGTGAGGGCTGACGCGACGGGGCGCGGCGATCAGGCATGGAGGGCAGCCGATAAGTGCATGTACCGAGCGCAATTGCCAGCCTCGTGCCAACCGTTCGCGCCCGGGCGCGTCCGTCGGAACGGATTATGCGAAACCCACGGCCCGAGTGCCGACTGATCGGCGCGATGCCATGGAGAACGGATTGTGATCAAGGCCAGTGAGTTCAGTACGATAGCCGTGCTCGTCGCCGCGACGGCGGCGGTGGTCGCCGTTCAGCAGCATCGCGAGCGTGAGCGGCGTCTGGTCTCGCCACCGGCGATCGAAGCAGAGCCGCTCGGCCCAATGACCGACGCCCGCCTTGCATCGCCGGCGGGCGTCGATCTCGCCGTGACATCGCAGCCGGTCTCTCACCCGGCTGGCGGACCCTAGTGAACTGCGTCTGAGGTCCTGAGTACAGGGGTCCACGGAGCCGCAGCGACGTGCGAACGGCAACCTCGCATGAACACGGATTCTTTGACGGCAAAAAAACAGCACAGCAACGGCAATTTTACCGCCGAGAACACAGAGGACGCAGAGAGAAACGTCAACCGGAGCGGCTTTTGACAACGACTCCAGCGGGTGCAGCCCTCTGCGCTCTCCGCGTTCTCTGCGGTAAAATTGCCGTCGCCCTTCCTGCGACTGCACTCACCAATTCAGAGGCAGTTCACTAGTTCTTCTTCAGCGGTCCCTCGAACTCCGCGCCGCCGCTTCCGGCCGACCCGAATTTCGGTGAAGTGACCTTGCCCGTCGTCGTGTGCGGCGGGTTCTTCTCATCGTGCTCAGCCGTCTCCTCGACGGGCTCGGGAGGCCCGGCGGCCTCACGACGGGCGCGCTCGTGATTCTCTTCCAGCTCGTCCAGCAGCTCCTCGCGCTCGGCGGCGCCGTCGGATTTTCTCTGGTCAGCCATCGTTACCTCCGGAAAGGGTCTGCTTTCGAGGGCAGAGCCCGTGCCACGCTCGCCCCCGCGGCACCGCGGGAAGGCGACCCGTGCGGCGCGCATCGTGCGCGGTGTAAGACGCGACTGATGACGTGTCGTCCAACAATGCCTCGCTGGAGACTCCCGTGTCGGACGCTCTCGTGCTGGCCCGCGATGTGACGCGTATCGCCATGCTGAACGACTTGCTGCAGCTCGATCATGACGCCGTCGGCGCCTATGGGATCGCCATCCACGCCGCGACCGACGAGTCGCACCGCGAGACGCTTCGAGAGTTTCGCGGTGATCACGAGCGGCACATCGAGGAGATCACGCGCCTCATTCAGGATCGCGGCGGCAAACCGCTCCAGGCACCGCACCTCCCCACCGGCGTCTTCAAACTGGCGGCGCAGAAGGCGGGAGCGCTCGGAGGGCAGACCGCGCTGTTGATGGCGTTCAAGGCCAACGAGCGGCAATCGCGCGACAAATACCGGCGCCTGGCGGAGAACGCCGACGACCTCGAGGTCGCCGACGTCCTGGCGCGCGCCGCGGATGATGAGATGCGCCATTACGACTGGGCCATGCGTACGCTGCAGGAGATGGGCGTCTCGCCGGACAGCAAGACGGCACGAATCGAGCGCGCGATCGAGATTGGTAACGCGCGGTTCGCCGATGCCGTGGAGGGAGTGGAGACGGCCGCGATGGCGCTGTTCGAGGGCGTCCGACGCGGAACGAAGGAGAAGCCTCTCCTGGTCGCGGTGGCCGCCGTGGGGGCCGGGCTACTGGCAGCCGCGCTTGGGCGGAGAAAGTGACATACGATTGCGGAGTGGGGGGTTGGGAGATCGCAAAAAAACCCCCCGGGGCCCAAAAGACTACCCGGGGGTTTTGGTGGAAAAAGCAAAACCCCCCACCCACAAAGCGGGTTTAGGTTGAACTAGAA
>JAICNG010000165.1 GCA_025931335.1 Gemmatimonadaceae bacterium
CACCTCGTGCACCCGGCGCAGCTCGCGCGTCGCGCCCTCGCGATCCCCCGATTCCGCCAGGACGCGCGCGAGCTGACGGCGCACCCGTGCCGCGTCCGCGACCACTGGAACCGCCTCGAGTGCCTCCGCCGCGGTGCGCAGCAGCACGATCGCGCGCTCGGTTTCCCCACGCAGCATCGCGACGAGCGCCGCGCACGCATCGGCCCACGCCAGGCCCGCGCGCTGACCCAGGCGCTCCGAATCCCGGCGCAGTCGCGCGCCGATCTTCTCCGCGCGGCGCAGATCGCGCGCCTCGAGCGCCGACTCGGCGAGAATGGGCAGAAGCCGATGCACCGCCCACACCACCGCTCCAGCGTCGTCGGCGATCTTGAGCCCCGCCTCGCCGACGCGAATGGCCTCGGCGAAGTTGCCGGTGAAGAGATGGTACGCCGCGAGACCGATGTGCGCCGGGACCACCGAATGCACGTCCCGCGGCCGCTCGGCGCCGCGCGCTGCCCCCGACAGCTCCCACGCCTCATCGATGTACGCCTTCGCGCGCTCCATCTCGCCGCGCCCGAGGCGCATGATCGCGGCCCACACCAGCAGTCGCGGAAATGGGGCGCGAAGGCCAACGCTTCGCCCGAGCGCAATGGCGCGCTCGGCGAGGGCGAGGCCCGTTTCCCATTCCCCGGTCGCGGACGCCAGCTCGATGGCGATCTCGGCCGTCCATGCGCGAAACACGGGGGAGTCGAGCTCCTCCGCCAACCGCTCCGCCTCGGCGAGGTGGCGCGCGCACGCCTCGGCCGCGCCGGTGAGCCCGCCAAGGGTTGCCAGCGCCCATTGCGCGAGCCACTCGAGCACACGCTGCCCCGAGGCCGCGGCGAGCGCGCGCGCGCGCTCCGCATGCTCGTACGCCAGCTCGGTGCGACCGGTCCAGAGGTAGAACAGGAGCTGCGTGCGATGCGCACGCGCGAGGAGAGGCGCATCGCCGAGCCGTTCCGCGATCGCGATGGCGGCGGCCACCTCGCGCTCGGCGTCCGCGGCGCGTCCCATCTCCTGAAGACACATCCCCTTCGCGAGGCGGGCACGGGCCACCATGCTCTCGACACCACCCGCCGTCGCCGCGCGCAGCGCGGCTTCGTAGCGCTCGAGCGCTTCGTCGTGCCGGCCGCGCCAGAAGGATGCGAGTCCCAGACGGCGCTCGATGTCCGCCAGACGCGCGAGATCGTTCGCGCGCTCGGCGTGCGAGCGCGCGCGCTCCCAGAGGGCGACGGCCGCATCGTACTCGCCAAGGCGCTGACGAGCGCGCGCGAGTCCTTCGATGATGGCCGTTTCGTCAGCCGGGTTCACTGCGCCGTTTCGCGAGAGCTCGAGCGCGGACGCGAGGTAGCTCGCCGCCTCACGATTCGCGTGCTTCGCGAGCGCGTTGCGTCCGGCGAGCGCCAGGTAGCGCGCCGCCTTGGGTGCCACGTCGCGCGCGTCGGCACGCGCGAAATGATAGGCGAGCTCGTCGGCGTGGTGGTCCGCGTCGCTCCCGTAATGGCGCTCCAGCGCGTCGGCGACCGTCGCGTGCAGCAGCCGCGCGCGCGCGAGTCCGATCTCCTGATAGACGACGTCCCGCAGGATCGGGTGCGAGAAGTCGTACACGATGCGGTCACCCTCACGTCGCTCCTCGAGGATGTGCTGTGCGCGCAGCTCATCGATCGCCTCCACGAGCTGCGCACGCGGCATCGCGACGACGGCGTCGAGCGCCTCGTACGACGCCCGCGTTCCGATGACCGCCGCCATCGCCGCCGCGCGCTGCGCGTGCGGGGAGAGGCGAGCGAGCCGCGTCACCACCGCCTCGCGAATCGAGCTCGGAAGGTCGAGATCGGCGATCTCCCACCCGTGCCACGTGCCGTCGCGCTCGGAGATCCGGCCGGACGTCACCAGTGCCTTGAGCGTCTCCTCGACGAAGAAGGGATTGCCGCGTGTCCAGCCAAAGAGCAGTGCGGCGAACTCACGCGACACCGCATCGGAAACGCCGAACACGGCGTGCACGAGCTCATCGGTGGCCGCCCGCGAGAGCGGCCCGAGATGGTGCACGCGTGCCGCCCCGAGTCCCACCAGCGACTGCCGCAGCGAGACGAGCGACGCTGCCCGCTCGGGAGTCGATGGGTTGTAGGTGCCGAGCACCAGCACGCGCGACGTGCCGAGCTGCCGGGCGGTGAAGTGGAGCATCTCGAGCGAGGACTCGTCGGCCCACTGCAGGTTCTCGAGGACGAGGAGCAGTGGCCGCTTCTGCGCCAGGCGGGCGACGAGCTGCGCGAAGTTCCAGAGGAGCCGAGTTTTCATCTCGCTGCCCTGATCGCTCGCGCCTCGAATCGGCGCTTCTCCGGTCGCGAGCAGCGGGAATAGGTGCGACAGCTCCGAGACGGCTCCGCGGGTCAGGACGGACAGGGCCGACGGGTCGAGCGCGCGAAGCACGGGGAGCAGGGCGTCAGTGAAGAGAGCGTACGGGACGCCAACCTCCACGGGGTAGGCACGGCCGATCGCCACGAGCCATCCTCGTTTGGTGGCGCGTTCCGCCGTGGCGAGCGCGAGCCGCGTTTTGCCCTGCCCCCCTTCGCCCTCCAGCAGGAGCGTCGTCCCGAGCCCCTTCTCGGCCGCATCGAGAAGTGTCGTGAGCATGGCGAGCTCGCTCGACCGCCCAACGAGTGGCAGCGGAGGGAGCGAGCTCCCCGCCCGCAGCGAGCTGGGGCGAGCGTGGTGCGTCGATGAGCTGGCCGGGTCCATCATCGGAATCCCGTGAGGGGGGCGCCCGACGATCATAGCGAAAGCGCGGGGTCCTTTCCAGATGTTTCGGGAAGGTGCTCGTGCCCCGGCCGGTGTTCTGCGCCATCTTGTAGACGCCCACAACGAGAGGGAGGACGTGCGCGTCCACACCGTGCTGCTCGGATGGCTGCTCGTCGCCTGTGCGAGCTCCGCGTCGAGCCGCGTTCCGCCGGGCAACGACCGAGACCTGCTGATGACCTCCGAGATCGAGTACAGCAACGCCGGAACGCTGCACGAGGCGATTCAGCGGCTGCGCCCACACTTCTTCTTCTCACGCGGCCGCACCTCGATCCGCGCACCGAACAACGTGCAGCCCGTGGTGATCGTCAACGGCGTGCCGCAAGCGAACATCTGACGGAGCGCGGCGACCGCGTCCCCTTCGCCTAACGTGCCTCCGGTGTGGCGCGAACGCTGACGGTGGGCGAGGTCGATGGCGCATCGCTGGCCGGGAACGAATCCTCCCCCATCTCATCGAGCGTCGCCTGCTGGACGGCGCGACCGAAGATCTGAATCGCCTTCTCGCTGAAGGCGGGAAGGTCGGGGACGTTGCGGCTCGTCACGAGCTGCTGATCGACTTGCACCATCTGGTCGACCCAGGTGCCGCCGGCATTCTGGATGTCGGTTCTCAGGCTCGGGTACGAGGTGACGGTTCGTCCCTTGAGCACGTCGGCCTCCACCAACAGCCATAGCGCGTGACAGATCGCGGCCACGGGCTTGTCGGCGAAGAAGAACTCCCGCACGAATCGAACGGCCCCCTCGTTCATCCGGAGCTTGTCCGGATTGCCGACGCCGCCGGGAAGCACCAGCCCGATGTAGTCGCCCGAGGACGCCGCCTCGACGAGGCGGTCGACACGGAACGTCTTTCCCTTGTCGAGGCCGTTCATCGACTGAATCTCCCCTTCCTTGATGGAAAGGAGATGCACCTCGGCCCCCGCCCGCTCGAACGCCTCGCGCGGCGCCGTGAGCTCCGCCTCGTTGACGCCGTCGGTCGCGAGCATGGCGACCTTCTTTCCCTGGAGAGTTGCGTGCATGGTCGGGCTCCTTGCGCGTGGAGAGACTCGTGGGTGTTCATGATTCGGGCCAGGGGTCATGGGCCAGGGGCCAAGGGGGGCCGGGTGCCAAGGGTGTGGAAAGGCGAGCGGCCTGCGGCCGCTCGCTCATCAGATGAGGCGGGAGCGGCGCAGCCGCGCCGCCCTTTCCACCCCCTTGGCCCTTGGCCCCCCGCCCCAGGGCCCCCCCCGCCCCCCCC
>JAICNG010000121.1 GCA_025931335.1 Gemmatimonadaceae bacterium
CGTTGGGCTTGCGTGCGGAGAATTGCGCGGGCCCGGGAGCAATTCGTGCAATTCGTGTTGTCATTCGGGTGATTTGGCAGTTCGACCGTCCGTGGCCCCGTCACCGCGATCTTTCCCGGGAATCCCCGATGATCCTGTAGACGCACTTGCAGTTGCAGTTCCTCTGTGAGTCCCTGTGGATGTCTCGGTGTCCTCCGTGATACGCTGTCAGAGCTCGTTGCGCGATGAACCGGACCGCGCTGCGCCCACCCGCCTGACGAGCCCCTCGAAGCGCGGCTCGCCATGCAGCGGACCGAGCTGAGGATCGATTCCGATGAACACCATCGAGTGCGACCGCTCCTCGTAGGCGTGCTCGAGGAGCTCGAGCGCCCGATCCCGCTCGCCGAGCGCGAGATGGATCTTCGCCACCTCGTACGTGGGCACGTAGTCGCGGGCGCCTCGGGTCTCGAGCTCGCGCAACAGGCCGCGCGCGGCGGCGGTCCCGCCCGCGATCGCGTGCGCCCGAGCCAGCGACGCCACGAACAGTGCGCTGCGATGGGTGAGTGCGACGGCCCGATCGAGCGCGGTGAGCGCCTCCGGCAACCGGCCCAGCTCCTGGAGTGCCCACCCGCGCCAGAGTAGCGCCACCGCGTACTCGGGGTCGAGCTCGAGGGTGAGCCGGCATTGCTCGGCGGCGCGCTCGAACTCGCCGGCGTAATACAGCACCCAACCGTGTGCCGCGCTGGCGATCAGCGACAGCGGATCGATCTCCTGGGCCCGGCGCATCGCGCGCTCGGCTTCGTCGAACCGCGCCCGCACCGTGAGGAAGTTGGCGTACCACTGGTGCGCCGTCGAATATCGCGGCCCCATGTCGATCGCTCGCGTGAACCACTCCTCGGCGCGAGACCAGTCCCACGTGTGATACAGCGCCACGTAGCCCAGCGTCGCATACGGCTGAACCAGGGTGGAGTCGAGCGCCATCGCCCGGCGGGCAGCGCGCTCCGCCGGCGGAAACGCGTCACGAGGCGGGAGATAGTCGTAGAAGCCGAGCACCGCGCGTGCGTCGGCCAGGCCGGCATGGGCCAGTGCGTACGTCGAGTCCTTCTCGATCGCCTGCGCGAAATATCCGGCCGCCGATCGAAGTCCCTCCTCCGTGCGGCGATACCACGAGTAGCGCCCCTTCATGTACAGGGCGTGACGTCCACGGAGGTAGAGGTTGTACGCCTCGAGATCGGTGCCGCGGCGAGCGGTCGCTGCGGAATCGGCACGCGCCACGAGCGACCCCTTGAGTGTCTCGACGATCGAGCGTGAGATCTCCTCCTGGATGGCGAAGACGTCCTGGAGCCTTCGCTCGTAGGTCCGCGACCAGAGCTGGTAGCCGTCGCGCGTGCTCGAGAGTCGCGCCGTAATGCGCAGCGTGCTGTCGGCCGTCCGCACGCTGCCGTCGAGCACGGTGGCGACGCCGAGTCGGGCGCCGACGTCGCGCACGTCGACCGGCGTTCCCTTGAACGCGAACGACGACGTCCTCGACGCGACGCGAACCCCTTCGACGCGACCTAACGTGTTGATGAGCTCCTCGGTCATCCCATCGCTGAAGAACTCGTGATCCCGGCCGGGGCTGAGATCGATGAAGGGAAGCACGGCGACGCTGGCAGGGTCCCCGGTAGCCGACTCGTGTGCGCGGCCGCGTGCGACCATCACGCCCGCGATGGTGACAGCGATGATCCCGATGGCGGCGCCCCAGCGGCGCGGGTGCCAGTGCCCTTTTCGCCGAGGTGCGACCGTTGGGTTGGACTCGGCTCGTGGCTCTAGAGGCACGACCTCAGCCGCAGATGGCGCGGGCCCCGGCGCCGGTGCTGGCGCCGACACGCCCGGGTCCGCGCGCATCGATGCGGCGAGCTCGGCGACGGCCGCGTCTGGCTGGGTTCCGAATTCGTTCTCGAGGAGGGCCGCGTGCACGCGCGCGTGCTGGAGCGCCGCGGCGCGATCGCCCGAACGGTCCAGTGCGCGCATCAGCCGCACCGCGACACGAGAGCTGTACGGATCGTGGGCGGCGAGCGCCCGCCACCACCGCACCCCCTCCACCGAGTCGCCGCGCCGCTCCGCGAGCTCGCTCAGCGCCTCGAGCGCACGCGCGTAGGAGCGGCCGATTCGGTCGCGCTCGGTGTCCGCCCACCGCTCGAACTCCTCAGCGCCGGAGAGAAAGAAGCCGTCGAGAAACGGACCGGCGTAGAGGTCGGTCGCGCGTTGCCACTCCCCGTGATCGATCGCGTCCTCGAACTCGGCCACATCACTGGGCAGCACTTCCGGCGAGAGGCGAAGCTCATCGCCGGCGGTGATGATCGCCTCGCCGCCGAGGGCCTGGTTCACCCGATAGATCGAGTCGGACAGGAGGGGACGGCCGTGCTCAGCGTCCTGCTCCGGCCACAGAAACGCGATGACCTTGTCGCGGCTCATCCCGCGCGCGCGCGCGACGGCGAGCAGCGCAAGCAGCGCGATGCGTCGCCGCTGCGTGGCGCGGCCGGTGAGAGGGCCTGAGGGCGTCTGGATCGACGCGCCTCCGAACAGCTTGAGTGAGAACACGTTAGCAGTGGCGAGGATGAGGCGAGCGTCGGGCGAGAGTCCGCCGATGCCTCCCTGACATGATACGCGCGCCCGGGGGTCGGGCAAGCCACCGCAACTTCCTAAAGGAGAGTCCATGCGTACCCGAATGCCCACCAGAGCTGGAGCGGCGTTGCTATCGGCGATTGTCGTCGCGGCCGCGGCGTCGTGCGTCAACCGCGAGCCCACGCGGCCCTCGGCGAAGGACGCCCACGTTCACGTCGTACCCAGACGTGTTGGTGCGGCGGTGCCAGATCTCGGCGAGAAAATGGCGGAGCTCCGGCGTGCGACCGTGCGCTACCACGACTTCGCCGCCGCACAGGCCGATGGCTACACGGTGAAGGTCACCGACTGCATGGAAGACGCGACCCGTGGCGGCATGGGCTATCACTACGCGAAGGGCGAGCTGATCGATGGCGGAGTGATCGAGGCGCGGCCCGAGGTTCTCTTGTACGAGCCGATGAGGAACGGGCGCCTCCGCCTGATCGGCGTGGAGTTCATCATCCCGTTCACCGCCTGGACCGCGCCGGAGCCCCCCACGCTCTACGGCGAGACGTTCGCTCGCAACGAGACGTTCCAGGTGTGGGCGCTTCACGTGTGGCCGTGGCGCGAGAATCCGCGCGGCATGTTCTCCGACTGGAATCCGAAAGTGAGCTGCTCACGAGACGATCGCTGAGCGGAGATCCCCATGCCCCGATATCTGATCGAGCGCGACCTCACCGGCGCCGGGCAGCTTGGCGCCGAGGATTTGCGTGGCATTTCCGCGAAGTCGTGCAGCGTGCTGCGCGAGCTGGGTCCGGAGATTCAGTGGGTGCAGAGCTTCGTCACCGACGACAAGATCTACTGTGTGTACATCGCCGCGAACGAGCGGCTCATTCGCGAGCACGCGAAACGCGGCGGCTTTCCGTGCAACCGGGTGAGCGAAGTGCGGGGGGTGATCGATCCCACAACAGCGGAACAGCGACAATGAGGAATGAAGAATGAGGAGTGAGGGATGATTTCCTCACTCCTCATTCCTCCTCGCTCATTCTTTACTCTTTCTCGCTCGTCTCCAGCGGGATCTCGAACTTCACCGGGAGCTGCACCAGCTGCCGGACCTTCCGCCCGGCCAGCATGGCGGGATGGAAGCGGGCGTCGCGCAGGGAGCGGCGTACGGCGTCGGTGAAGAGGGCGTGGCTGGTCGAGATCGGCGAGACGCTTTCCAGCACCACGAGCCCGCTCGTGTCGACGACGAACTCGACGAGCACCTGACCGGTGACGCGCTCGCGGAAGAGCGAATCGGGATACGCCGGCTGGATGACGACCGTGGTATCGGCACGGGCGGCGACGTCGACCTGGTCAGCGGTGAAGAGCAGCCGGTCCTCGACCTGTTTCGTGAGCTCCGCGGGCGGGCCCGCTACCGCACGCGCCTTCCGGCGGCGCTCATCGAACCCCGTCCAGATGACGATGGCGCCGCAGGAGCCGCCGCCCCGTACCCATCGAAATTCCGGCGGCACCGTCGCGACGCCGAGGTAGACCTCGATCGCCTCGACGATATAGGGGTTCAGTGCGTCGAGATCGAACTCGGCGGCCGTGGCGGGGAAGCCGTCCAGCCAGACGAGCGGCGCGCAGCGCATTCCACGGAAGCGCACCACGTTGTTGAACGTGGAGGAGTAGATGCGCGCGCCAGGGACGCTGCGGAACAGGTCGGTGAGCTGGCTGGGATTGCGCTGGTCGATCTGCTCACGCGTGATGAAGTGCCCGCCCGACGAGCGCGAGCGCCGCTGGTAGAATCCGGCGAGGCGGCCGTGCTCCTCGAACCGGCGATCCCCGCGCACGACGATGGTGGCGAGGGCCTGTGCGAGGGGCGTGACGATGACCGCCATGGCGGCCGCCTCGTTCGGCCCGACGACGATGCTGGCGATTGCGGGGAGGAACCCGAGACGGCGCACGCCGACCGAGACGGTGCCGGCGGGAACGTTCGTTAGGCGGAACTGGCCCTGCGGGTTGGTGTGGGCGCGGAGGTTGGTGCCGGTGATGTTGACCTCCGCGCCGGCGATCCCCACCCCGGAGGAGTCGCGCACGATCCCCGCCACGGTGCCGCGCGGTGTCGTGGCCTGCGCACGAAGCGCCGGGGGACCGAGGGCTCCCACTGCCAGGCCAACCGCGGCCACGACGTAAAGACGGTGCATGGGACCACCTCCGCCTGCGAGGGTAGGGGCGGGGACGGAGGGGCGCAAGGGATAGGCCGTCAACGACATGTAAAGCGCAGTGAACTGCCGGAGACGTCAGGGCTCAGACGTCAGATGTCAGGTGTCAGAAACGTCGAACGCGCATGTCGTGGCCGTCGTCTGACCACTGATACCTGACGTCTGATCCCTGACGTCTTCGGGTGTTCCCTAGGGCGTAACGTCTACCCCGTAGTGGATCTCGAGGTACCGCTCCACCACCTGCGCGACCGCCGCCGCAAATGCCGCCCTGTTCTCCTCGGTGTCCCGCACCCCGACCCGGTTCGTCTCGATCTGCACGGCGCAAATCACCCCGCCCGCACGGCAGCCGTGGGTCGCGGTGTTGAACCCTCCGGTGAAGTACTCGTCGTCGCCGGGGTGGGGGGTGACGTCGCTCGGCACCGCGGAATAGCCCGCGCGCTCGAACATCGCGCCCAGGCTCTCCGGCCCGCGCAACAGATCGGCGAAGGAGAGCGGCGAGCGCACCGACAAGGTCCGAATGCTGCTCCAGGTCTCGTGCGCCTGATGCTGGTCGAGGGAATCGTCGGGCAGGCGAAGCTGGTCGCGCTCCAGCAGGTACCCCAATTCCAGCCGCTGAATCGTGTGGCCGTGGCCGTGCAGGTCGATGTACAGCCCGCCCGTGTAGCGCCGCCGGACGTCGGCCTTCGCATCGTCGAGAAAATCGTGGAATTCGCGCCACGCCTGCTCGGCGGTCGCGTCGCCCTGCGCGCCCTCGGTGATATCGCGATTGGCGTCGAGCTTCGAGCGATGCAGTCGCACGATCAGGATGTGCGCGTGCCGGCCGGTGAGCCTGACGAGCGCCGAATCGACCGCGCGCGCCAGCTCGCCCGTGTTCAGGTCGGTCACCGTCGTGCCGTACGTCCGGTCGGGGATCTCGGCCGGCCGCAGCGTGCCGCCGTGCGGGGCGGAGAGAATGACCGGCAGCTCCCCCGCGATGTACTCGATGTAGTGGTTGCGGCCGAAGTACGAGATCCCCGGCGTGTAGCTCGCCGTGTCGACTGGGTCGAGGTCGCGCGACGACGACGGTGACGCGCACGCCGCGAGGAGCGCGGCGAGTGCGAGCGCGAAGCGAGCGATCAGAACGCGGCGATCTCCTGGATGGCGCGCTTGAAGTCGTCCACCTGCGGCAGGATCGCATCCTCCAGCGACGGCGCATACCCGACGAAGGTGTCGGTGGATGCGATCCGCATCACCGGGGCGTCGAGCCAGGCGAAGCACTCCTGCGCGATCGCGGCGGCGATCTCGGCGCCGTATCCCCACGACAGCGAGTCTTCGTAGGCGACGATCACGCGACTCGTCTTCTTCGTCGATGCGAACACCGCTTCGCGATCCCACGGGGAGAGCGTGCGCAGGTCGATCACTTCCACGTTAGGCCCACCCGCCTCGGCCACCTGGCTGGCCGCCGCGAGCGCGCGCTGAAGGGTCGCCCCGTAGGTGACCACGGTGACGTCGGTCCCCTCGCGCACGACCTTCGCCTTCCCGAACGGAATCATGAAGTTCGGGCCGGGATACCGCGCCTTGTTGTACGTCTGCCGGTACAGGTGCTTGTGCTCGAGGAAGATCACGGGATCGTCGCACCGGATCGCCGTCCGCAACAGGCCGTTCGCATCGAGCGCGGTCGCCGGGCAGACGACGCGCGCGCCGGGTGTGTGCGTGAACAGCGACGCGCCCGTCTGCGAGTGGTAGATCGCGCCGCGGATATAGCCACCGTACGTCGTTCGCACGACGATGGGTGCCGAGAACGCGTTGTTCGAGCGCCACCGCATGGTGGCGAGCTCGTTTCGTAGCTGCATGTACGCCGGCCAGATGTAGTCGAAGAACTGAATCTCGACGACCGGCTTGAACCCGCGAATCGCCAACCCGATCGCGCGCCCGACGATGTTCGCCTCGGCCAGTGGGGAGTTGTACACACGCGTGCCGCCGAACTCCTTCTGCAACCCCCACGTCACCTTGAAGACGCCGCCCTTGCCTTTGACCTTGCCCATGTGCTGCTCGCGCGAGATGTCGGCGACGTCCTCGCCGAACACCAGGATCTTCTCATCGCGCCGCATCTCATCCTTCATGCACGCGTTGAGCAGGTCCACCATCGTCGTCGGCTCACCGGCGAACTGCGGATCGTCTTCCGTGTCGAACGCATCGCTCGTCGGATCGACGTCGGGCGAATAAACGGCGAAGTGCACCGTGTCCGCGCCCGGCTGGGGTTGCGCGAGCGCGTCGTCGGTGGCGGACTGCACCTCGGCATCCACCTCCTGTCGCAGCCGCTCGAGCTCCTCTTCCGTGGCGATGCCTTCCGCGACGAGCCGGCTCGGGAAGGTGATGACGGGATCTCGCTTCGCCTCCGCCTCACGCTCCTCGGGCGGCTTGTAGAGGATCTCGTCGTCTGACAGCGAGTGCGAGTACGGGCGAATGACGCGCGCGTGTACGAACGCGGGGCCTTTGCGACGGCGGGCGTGATCCACCGCCTTCTTCATGACGTCGTAGGACGCGAGCAGGTCGCACCCGTCGACTTCCTGGATGAAGAGATTCGGGAACCCGGCGACGAGCTTCGAGATCGAGCCGCCAGCGGTGTTCACCTCCACCGGGACGGAGATGGCGTAGCCGTTGTCCTCGACCAGATAGACGATGGGCAGCGACAGGTTGCAGGCGGTGTTGAGCGATTCCCAGAACTCCCCTTCGCTCGTGGTCCCGTCCCCGGTGGTGACGAGCACGATCTCGTCCTTCTGGAAACCTTCGGTGAGGCCAATCGCCTTCGCGCGGACGATCGCCTCCGCGGACCCGACGGCCTGGAGGAACTGGGTTCCGGTGGGGGACGAGGTGGAGACGATGTTGAGCTCCTTCTTCCCCCAGTGGCTCGGCATCTGCCGGCCGCCGGAATTCGGATCGACCGCGGCACCGACGGCTGAGTAGAGCATTTCGGCGGGCGTCATCCCCAGCTGGAGGCAGAGCGCGCGATCGCGGTAGTACATGTAGAACCAGTCGTGACCGGGCTTGGTGACCATCCCGGCGGCCGTCAGGATCGCCTCGTGCCCCGCACCCGAGATCTGGAAGAAGATCTTGTTCTGCCGCTTGAGCTGGATCTCCTTGTCGTCGATCCGCCGCGACAGGTACATCGTGCGATACGCCGTCGCGAGCTGCTCGGGACTGAGCTCGGTCGCGCCCTTACGCTCCGCTTTGGTCTGAGTCGCCATAGGCCTTCAAGATAGTGCTCGGATTGCTGATTGCGGAATGCGGATTGCGAATGGGAACCTTCGTAACTCCGGGGTGCGGACCGCCGATAAGGTCTTCCCCGCAATCCGCAAACCGCCCTGCCCAGTGTGCCACTGGGCACCCGCGCAATCGAGCAGGAGGCCATATGGGCACCGCAGCGCTCACTCATTGCATTTTCTGCGACATCATCAAGGGTGCCGCCGAGGTTTCGGTGTGCTACGAGGACACCGAGTCCATCGCGTTCATGGACATCCAGCCGGTGAATGCGGGCCACGTTCTTGTCGTGCCGCGGCAACACGTCGAGTCGTTTCTCGACCTGCCGAAACGTCTGGGGACGCACCTGTTCGACGTGGCCATGCAGCTCGCGCCGGCCATTCGCAAGGTGTCAGGCGCCGAAGGAATGAACGTGATCGTGTCGAGCGGCGCGGCGGCCGGGCAGGACGTTTATCACTTCCACATTCATTTGATTCCGCGCCGGCAGGGCGACGGGTTCGACGTGCGGCTCCCCTTTGCCGAGTCGGACATGCCCGACCGGACGATCCTGGACATGATGGCGGCGCGGATCATTGGCGCCTTACGCGATCCGACGCGGTCCCAGGGGACTCCTCGCGAGGCGGCCGCCGTCCCGTGACCTTTTTCGGTGTGCCGCCGTCGAAAATATGAAGGGCGGACGCGCCGAGACCTTGCGCCCCGACGTTCCGCTCGACATTCGTACGGCGCGCGGCGCCCGCCGCCGCCGATCCACGACTGGAGGCACATGAGCGTCGATCGACGACCCTCTACCGACCCACGGCACCGTCGGCCAACCGTCGTCGTTCCACGCTGGTGCGCTCCACCCACCACGACACGCCCCGCCCGGGTTCCCCACCCGGCGCGGGGCGTCGTCCATTTCGGCGAGGTGCAATGTCTCGGCACGGCATTCATCGCATCTGCCTCCCCCGTGCGCCGCGCGGACTCCTCCGCCGGCGTCGTCATTCCCACCTTCGCCACGTCGATTTCAAGCGAGCGCTCAAGCGCGCCGTAATGCGCGACTGCGGCCGGCGCTGCGTGTACTGCGGCGCCTGGCTCGAGCATGATCATGCGACAATCGATCACGTGCATCCCCGCGCGCGGGGCGGGATCACCGCGTACGGCAACCTCGTGGCCGCCTGCGCCCCATGTAATCGTCTCAAGGGCGACATGCTGCCTCACGACTTCTTCGTTCGGTACCCCCTGGCGGGAATGAACTTTCTGCTCTACGCCCGCGTGGTGCATCGCGCGTTGAAGCGAGGGGCGCGGAGAGCCGTCAGTCTTGCGTTAGCTGCTTAGGGGTCAGGGTGCTCAGGGTGCTCAG
>JAICNG010000053.1 GCA_025931335.1 Gemmatimonadaceae bacterium
CGAGGCGATCTCCGGGTCACGCTCCCCGATGACGGCCGGACGTCCCGCCTTGAAGATGCCACCCTTCTCGCCGGCGATCGCCGCGATCGAGTCGCCAAGCCATTCGGTGTGATCGAGCGCGATCGACGTGACGACCGCCGCTCGCGGGCTGACTACATTGGTGGCGTCGAGCCGGCCGCCGAGGCCGACCTCGACCACGGCGACATCGACGCCCGACTTCGCGAAATGCTCGAGCGCGAGCGCCGTCGTGATCTCGAAGAAGGTCGCCCCCAGTCGCTCGGCGTGAGGGGTCCAGCGCTCGAGAAAGGCCAGGACTTCCTCTTCGTCGATTGGCGCGCGGTCAACCAGGATGCGCTCCCGGAAATCAATGAGGTGTGGCGACGTGTAGCGCCCAACACGAAGGCCGCGCGATCGCAGAATGGCCTCTGCCGTGGCGACGACGCTGCCCTTGCCGTTCGTGCCGCCGACGTGGAGCACCGTGAGTGTGCGATGCGGATTGCCGAGCTGGTCGAGCAGCGCATTCACGCGCTCCAGCCCCAGCTTCCAGACGCCGGTCGTGCGCGTGAAGAGCGCATCGATCGCGGCGCGATACGTCGTCAGGGCGACGTCCACCCCGCGGCCGCGGGCTGTCCGCTCATGTGGCGCAGCAGCTGGCCGATGGTGCGCTTGAGGTCACGACGGTGCACCACCGCATCGAGCATCCCCTTGTCCATCAGGAACTCCGCCGTTTGAAATCCCTCCGGCAGGTCCTGTCCGATGGTCTGCTTGATCACGCGCGGACCCGCGAACCCCACCACTGCGCCCGGCTCGGCGATGATGGCATCACCGAGCATGGCGAAGCTCGCGCTCACCCCACCGGTCGTCGGGTTCGTGAGCACCGAGATGTACGGGATGCGGCGCTCGGCGAGCTGCGAGAGCACGGCGCTCGTCTTCGCCATCTGCATCAACGAGAGCACGCCTTCCTGCATGCGCGCACCCCCCGACGCGGACACGAGAACGACGGGGTGCTTCCGCTCGAGTGAGCGCTGCCCCATGCGCGAGATCTTCTCGCCGACCACCGACCCCATCGAGCCGCCCATGAACGCGAAGTCCATCACCCCGAGAAACAGGGGCATACCGCCGAGTGTCCCGGTGACCGTCATGATCGCGTCGGCCTCGCCGGCGTTCTGCGTGGCGCGGGCGATGCGCTGCGGGTACTCGGGGAACGTCAGCGGGTCGACCGAGCGAAGCTCGGCATCGAGCTCCTCGTACTGCCCGTCGTCGAGCAGGAGGTTGACGTACTCGGTGGCGCGGATGCGGCGGTGGTAATCGCATTCCGGGCACACGTTGAAGTTGCGCTCGAACTTCTCACGGATGTCGGTATGCCCGCAGGCCTCGCACTTTTCCCAGACGTCGGCGGGAATCTCCAGCCGCTCCCGCCGGGGTTGCCGAGGTTTCTTCTCTTTTCGGAACCAGGCCATGGAGTTGGAATCTGAGTGTGCGCGGGGTCACAGGCTAGTGTGGAAGGGCGTAAGGGATCGAAGGGATCGAAGGGGTCGACGGGATCAAGGGGCGGAAAGGCGGCGCCGCTACGCGGCAGCCGCCTCATTCGCCCCTTCCACCCCTTGATCCCTTTGATCCCTTTGACCCCGGCCTCTAGATCGCCAGTTCCCCGAACCGTCCGCCGCGTCCCTCGCTCGATATCCGAACGAGAATGCCTATCGAGAGCCACGACGCGAGCAGGAAGCTCCCGCCGTAACTGAAGAACGGCAGGGGAATCCCGGTGATCGGCATGAGGTTCAGCGTCATCCCGATGTTCACCAGGATGTGGACGAGCCAGCTCGACGCCAGCCCGAACGCGACGAGGCTGCTGAAGCCATCGTTCGCCCGCGCGGCCACGCGCACGACGCGAAGCAGCAGAAAGAGGAAGAGCGCGAGCGTCACCGTAACTCCGATGAAGCCGAGCTCCTCGCCAACCACCGCGTAGATGAAGTCGGTGTGCTGTGCGGGAAGGAAGGCGAGGCGCTTCTGTGTCCCTTCCGTCCATCCCTTTCCGAGCCACCCGCCCGATCCGATCGCGACCTGCGATTGAATCACGTGCCATCCGGAGGCGCGGGGATCGATCGAGGGGTCGAGGAACACCAGCAGCCGGTGGCGCTGATAGGGAGCGAGCCGCTCCCACAGCACCGGGGCGACGACGCCCATCGCCACGTTGGCGAGCATCAGCCCCACGCCTTCGACGAGGTACGGGCGGTACCGCACCACGAGCGCGATGAGCAGGAGGAACCACGCGCCCCAGTAGGTCGTGTTGAACGCGAGGAGGAGGCTCACCGCGGGAGACGCGATCAGGACGAGCAGCGGCCACGGCACGCCCGACCAGTAGAGCATCGCGAAGAAGATGCCGATGAACGCGATGCCGGTGCCGAGGTCGGGCTGCGCCATGATCAGCACCCAGGGGATGAGCACGATCAGCGCGGGCTTCCACAGCTCGAGAATCGACCGCGGCGGCTCTCGTCGCTCCCCGAGAATACGCGCCAGCATCAGCACGACGGTGATTTTCGCCAGCTCGGCCGGCTGGCCCAGGCGGACGCCGCCGATCGTGAGCCACCCCTTCACGCTGGCAGCGGTGCCGGCACCGGTCCCGAACAGCAGGGTGATGACGAGCAACCCGATCGTGAGCAGAAACGCGGGCCAGGTGAGCCACTCGATGAGCCGAACGGACGCGCGGCTCACGAGAAAGGCGGCCGCCAGCGCGACCACGAGCCATCGGATCTGGGACACCCAGGCGCGGCCGGCGACGGTGGGGACATCGGTCTGCCCGGCGGAGTACACCATGGCGATGCCGAACAGCGACAGCCCGAGCGCGACGCCGATGAGGGGAAGATCGGCGGTGAGAACCCGACGGCGCATCATCGCGCGGAGTCCGCCGCGATCGGCGTGGCGAGTGCGGTCGGCGGCCCCGCCACCAGCGCACCCGGGGGGCCCTTCAGAAAGCGCTCGATCACCTTCGACGCGACGCGGGCGGCGTAGTATCCGTGCTGCCCGAACTCGAGCATGACGGAGACGACGATCTTCGGATCATCCGCCGGGGCGAAGCCGACGAACCACGCGTGGTCCCGCGTGACGTCGTGCGCGTTCTGCGCCGTTCCCGTCTTCCCCGCCAGCACGACGTCGGCGATCCGGGCGCTCGCCGCCGTGCCGCGCTCTGACACGACGTTCTTCATCGCGTTACGCAGCCCCTGAAGGTCGCGATCGCTGAGCTGAATCACGCGCGTCCGCGACCGCTCGTCATCGTTCCGCACGACCTCCGGCCGCGCCGCCAGCCCATCGGTGGCCAGCGCGGTGTAAAAGCGCGCCATGTTGACGACGGTCTGGTCATTCTCCCCCTGTCCGATCGACAGGTTGAGGGTCACGGCCGAGCTCCAGCCGCGCGCCCCGTACCGCTTGTTGTAGTAGTCCTCGCCGTACGGGTAGATCGGAATCACTTCGCCCGGGAGGTCGATTCCGCTGCGCTTGTCGAACCCCAGCCGCACGCCACCGGCAATCAGCCTCGTTAGGCCGATCTTGAGGCCGAGCTGGTAGAAATAGGTGTCGCAGGAGACCTCGAGCGCGCGGGCGAGGGAGACGTCGCCATGGCCCTTCTTCTCCCAGCAGCGGAAGTACCGGTTGCCGAACTGGTAGCCGCCCGTGCACGCCTGCGGCATGTGGGTATCGAGCGTGGCGACCTTGTCGTTGAGCGCGAGGACGGCCGTCGCGAGCTTGAACGTCGACGCCGGCGGATACCGTCCCTGAATCACCTTGTTGTAGAGCGGGCGCCGCGGGTCAGTGTTGAGCTGCCGCCAGTATTCCGCGGGAATGCCGCCGATGAACCGGTTGGGGTCGAAGGACGGAGCGCTGTGAAGGGCGAGCACGCCACCGGAGACCGGGTCCATGGCGATGATACCGCCCTGGAGCGAGTCCCCGAACAGCGACGCCACGTAACGCTGGAGGTCGAGGTCGATGTTGGTGTGGAGCGCAGGGGCGGCGAGCGGGCGCAGATCCTGACGGGCGCCGGCCTCGCGCACCACGCGGCCTCGGGCGTCCACCTCGACGAACCGAACCCCTTCCTGTCCACGCAGCTGCTTCTCGTATTGCTTCTCCAGCCCGCCCTTCCCGATCTGCTGCCCCGCCTTGTAGCTCGAGAACTCCGATTGCGCCAGCTCGTTTTCCGTGATCTCGCCGGTGTAACCGACGAATGCGGCGACCGCCTCGCCATCCGGGTAGTAGCGTTTGGGAGCGGACTGAATGATGAGCCCGGGAAATTCGACGCGATGCTCCTCGAGCACGGAGATGACGTCGAACGGCGCGTCGGAGAGCACGACCGTGGGGCGCGTCGGTGCGCGGCGGAACCGGCGCACCGAGGACTCGACCTGGTCGCTCGACAGGGGGATGAGCGCCGACAATCGACGCAGCGACGCCCGCAACGAGTCGCCCGCCGGACTCAGCATCGACACCGAATAGCCGGGGACGTTCTCGGCGATGATCTGGTCGTTCCGGTCGTAGATGATCCCGCGCGGCGCGGGGAGCGGCACCTCGCGCAAGCGGTTGGACTCGGACTTGAGCGCGTACTCGGAGTTGCGGAGCACCTGCGTGCGGAAGAACGCGCCGAGGAGCACCAGGAAGAGGCCGACGAGCATCCACGACGCGCCCCGCGCACGCCGCGCGAGATCGTTCGGATGGAAGCTCACGCGGGAGACGTCCGCAGAATCGGACGCAGCAGGGCCAGCACGATCAAGCCGAAGAGCGCGGTGACCGCGGCCGCGAGTGGCGACCAGACGAGAAGCTGCATCGCGAGCTCACCGCCCCCGAGGTTGCCTGAGACGACATGGTACATGATGTCGAGCGCCCACTTCCCCAGGAATATAAAGAACGCGATCAAGGGCAAGTTGTCGGCGAAGAACACCGCCTTGAGCCACGAGGCACCGAACGCGACCACGCTCATCGCCAGGGCGCCGGCGCCCAGCCCATCGATCGAGATGCTGTCGGCGATGAGCCCCGTGATGAAGCCGACGACGGCCGCCGACCCCGGTCGCACCCGGATGGACACGAGCAGGAGCGCGATGACGAGGAAATCGGGCGACGAGCGCCACGCGAGCAGGGGCCGCAACGTGTAGTGCAACACGAGCAGCAGCCCGAAGGCGATCATGATGCGCAGCACGTCGATGCTCTTCATGGCGACGGCGGAGTCGTGTCGCGGCGAACGGTGTCGGGGGGTGGCGCGACGGGCGCTGGTGTCACCGGCACCACCGGCGCCACCGTATCGCGCGCCACGGTATCGCGTCGCGCCGTGTCGCGCCGGGCCGGAGCCGTGTCACGTCGCACCGGAGCGGTATCGCGCCGCGCCGGCGCCGTATCGCGTCGCACGGGCGCCTGCCGGCGCACCGTGTCGCGCCGCCCGGTATCCGCGCGTGCAGGTACTGGTGCCCGAGGCCTCACTGTATCTACCCGCGCCGCGGCCGGACGTGCCGGCCGAGCCCGCGCAGTGTCGGCACGTGCACGGGCGACCGAATCCGCACGCCGCGCGGAGTCGGCCGCGAGACTGTCCGGATTGGCCAGGTCCCACACCCCGTTCACGCCGGCGCCCGCCCGCTGCGGGTGGAGAATCATGACCGTGCTCACGTCGGCAGGGAGCACCGCCGGGCGCAGCAGGTACGTGTTGGCCCACACTTCGGACGTGCGCAGCTCGCGCTGCACCACGCCGATCGGGATACCGCGCGGATAGACGCCGCCGAGCCCGGAGCTCACGATCAGCGTCCCGGGGGTGAGCGACGTGCGCAACGGGACGCCTCGCATCTCGAGCAGATAGCGATCGGGCTCGTCGCCGAGGTGTGCGGCGACGATGCCGAAGGCGCTGCCGTCGGCCGATTGGGCGCTCACGCGAAAGTCGGGGTGGGGCCAGACGATCGCGATGCTCATCGTCGGGTCGACCATCTTCACCATGCCGACGAGCCCTTCCGGCGCGACCACCGGGCTGAACGGCCGTACGCCGGCGCGAGAGCCAGCTGACAGCACGACGGTGTACTCTTCCCCGGGGCTGCGGCTGAACAGCGCTTCCGCGGGAACGAACCCCCAGCGGAGCCGTCGCCCGAGCCCGAGCATGCGGCGCAGGCGTCCGTTCTCGCGCTCGAGCTCGGGCGCCGTCATCGCCGCGAGGACGACGGAATCGCGCTCCGCGCGCGTGCGCTCGCGCGCTTCCCACGCCCGCCGCGTGAGCTCGGCGTTGTATTGCAGGGAGAGGAGCGGGGCGACCACGCTCCGGCGCATCGCCGCGGCGATGGGGTCGCGCACGGCCTGCGGGAGCACGAGCGTGACGATCGACAGCGCCACGCACGCGCCTAACAACAGCGTGTCGCGCCGGCCCGAAACGCGCGATGCCACGGCTCAGCTCAGGTGCTCAGGACCGACCAGTACTTCTCCTCGTCGTCGAGAATGCGTCCGGTCCCGCGCACGACGCAGGTGAGCGGATCCTCATCGACATGAATCGGAAGGCTGGTTTCCTGAGAGAGCAGCAGGTCGAGCCCGCGGATGAGCGCGCCGCCGCCCGTCATGACGATCCCGCGATCGACGATGTCGCTCGCGAGCTCGGGGGGCGTGATCTCCAGCGCGCGACGCACGGCGTCGACGATCTGCTGGATGGGCTCCTGAATCGCTTCGCGAATCTCGCTCGAGTGCACGCGCACCGTCTTCGGAATCCCGCTGACGAGGTCGCGGCCTTTCACTTCCATCTCGCGCTCTTCCCCCACCGGCGCCGCCGATCCGATCTGGATCTTGATCTGCTCGGCCGTCGGCTCGCCGATGAGCAGGTTGTAGTTCTTGCGCATGAACTGCACGATCGAGGTGTCGAGCTCGTCGCCGCCGGTGCGAATCGAGGTGTCGCTCACGATCCCCGAGAGCGCGATGACCGCGATCTCGGTCGTCCCGCCGCCGATGTCGATCACCATGTTGCCGGTCGGCGTCTCCACCGGGAGTCCGACGCCAATGGCCGCGGCCATCGGCTCGGCCACCATGAAGACCTCCTTCGCCCCGGCGCCTAACGCCGAGTCGCGCACGGCACGCTTTTCCACCTCGGTGATGCCCGACGGGACGCACACGATCACCCGCGGCTTCACCTTGAAGACGTGATTGTCGATGATGAGCTGGAGGAAATAGCGCAGCATCTTCTCGGTCACGTCGAAGTCGGCGATCACGCCGTCCTTCATCGGGCGCACCGCGATCACGCCTTCCGGCGTGCGACCGAGCATGCGTTTCGCTTCCAGCCCAACGCCCTTGATCTTGCCGGAGGCGCGATCGATGGCGACGACGGAGGGCTCGTTGAGCACGATCCCCTCGCCCTTCACGTAGATCAGCGTGTTCGCGGTTCCGAGGTCGACGGCAATCGCGTTGGCGGGGAACAGCGAGCGCGACTTGAAGAATGGCCAGCGCATTGTTAAGCAGATCCGGCGTTCCGAACGGAACGGCAGCGATGGGAAGGCAGGCGGTCCTGCACGGTCGGCTGAAAGTCTAGCGGCGCACTACAGCAACGGCAAGGCATTGGCTTGACACAACCTACACCACTTGGATATATCGCGCGCATGCCTCGCTCCCTCCCCGCTCTCGTGGCGGTCGTCGACGTTCAGCTGTGCGACGCCTGTGGACTGTGTTTGCCGCTCTGCCCACCGATGGCGATCGCCATGCGTCGCGATGGGCTTGTCATTGACGATCGAACCTGTACGGCGTGTCAGAAGTGCATCGCGCCCTGTCCGGTGGGAGCGCTCGCCATGGTCCCGCGTCCCCAGGGTGTCGCGATTCCGTTGCCGGCATGACGCTCGAGCAGGCCGACGTCGTCGTCGTCGGTGGCGGGCCGGCGGGGCTCATCGCCGCCCGTGAGGCTGCCGGCGGCGGGCGGGATGTCATTCTCCTGGAGCGCGACCGCGCCATCGGGTCGCCGGTGCGATGCGGCGAGGGAGTCGGCAGCCGCGGCCTGAGCGAGTTCATCTCCCCCGAGAGCGCGAGCTGGGTGGCGCGCCGCATCACGCGCGTGATCTTCTGGGCCCCCGACGGCACCGAGGTGCGCGTCGCCGAAGGTGACGTGGGTTACATTCTCGACCGCTCTCGCTTCGAGCCGGCGCTCGCCGCCGAGGCCGGTCGCGCGGGAGCGGAGATTCGCGTCGGCACGGAGGCCGTGGGCCTCGAGCGTCGCGACGATCGCTGGCGCGTCGCCGTGCGGGGGCCCAAGGGGGACGCCGCCATCGACGCCCGGATCGTGATCGCCGCCGACGGCGTCGAGGCGCTCGTCGCGCGATGGGCCGGGCTCGACACGCGCGTTCCGGCGCGCGACATGGAGAGCTGCGCGCAATACGTCGTCTCGAACATCGCATTCGACCCGGACGCGATCTACCTCCACTTCGGGCATCGCGTGGCGCCCGGCGGCTACGCCTGGATCTTTCCGAAGAGCGTCGGCGTCGCGAACGTCGGGCTGGGGATCGTTGCCTTACGAGCCGACGGCCGCCCCGCGCGCGCGTGGCTGGACGACTACATGGCGCGCTACTTCCCTGGCGGCGTCACGACCGGGTACACCGTCGGTGGCGTGATCGTGCATCCGACGATCAAGCGCACGGTGACTGACGGGCTGCTCGTCTGTGGCGATGCCGCCCACATGGTCAATCCGCTCAGCGGCGGCGGGATCGTCAATGCGATGAAGGCGGGCCGCCTCGCGGCGCGTACGGTGGTAAGCGCGCTCGCCGCCGGTGACACCTCCGCGCCGCGCCTTCAGCAGTATCACGACGAGTGGATGCGGATGCTCGGCGACGATCACCTGCGGTATTACCGGCTGAAAGAGGCGATCAGCAAGTTCGACGACTCGTTCCTCGACGGTCTCGCGCGGACCGTGAACGGCATCCCGCAGCAGCGGCGGACGCTAGGCCGGATCTTCGCCAGTGCGCTCGTGCATCACCCCACGCTGGTGCCGGTGGCGGCCCGGTTCTTCGTGTAGCCGGCCGGGCATCGCCAAGGTCAATGAGGTGGGCTGGCATCCAGGTTAAGGGACATGCGGATGCGGCGGATGCCAGCGAATCTTGCGGTGCATCCTCACAGGAGAGCACAGGACCTTCCACGGAGATCCGGGAATGCCGGCTCCGAAAACCGTGGCCGCTCGAGCACCGAGGCCCGGCGGCGGAAGACGATCAGCCTGATCCGCCGCATCCGTATGTCCCTTGAACCTGGATGCCAGTCGAGCGCTCCCTGACCCGGGGCGGAATCTAGAACGCCCGCCGCCACCCGACGACCAGCGTTCGCTCGCCTGACGAGCGCCCGCTGCTCAGCAGCAGCTCGCCACCGAGAGGGCCCCTCGCGGTACTCGGCGCTCCCTCGGCACGCGCGCGCGCGCGACGCGCGGTCACACGCCCGAACGCGTGGCCGATCAGCATCCCGGCGATCGTGTCGGAGAGCCAATGTCGCTGGTCGGCGACGCGCCCCAACCCCACCCCAATCGCCAGCGCATACAGCACCGGCTCGGCGGGGCCAAGCTTGAAGCGCTCGTTCCAGTACGTCACGCATCCCATGATGTTGCCGGCGTGCCCGCCGTAGAACGAGTGCGCGCTCCACGGCCCGCCGCCCAGCTCGATCAAATACGGATCGCCGTTCGCGGTGAGCGGGCGCTCGCGAGAGATCACGGCATAGGCCCCGTGGTGTACCAGGATGCTCGCCTGCTGTGTGCTGGCGCACCCGATACCGGCGTCGCGCAACGCGCGGGAGTCGAACGCGAAGCCCAGCAGGTACAGCACGCCGGAGATGGGCTGGAGGCGCTTCCCGCTCCCGAGGTTGAACAGCTCGGTGTCGTGCCCCTCGCGGAATGGCTCCAGCCCGCGCATGAACGCGGAGCGCGGGTGTCGCTGCCTGGCGCGATCGATATCGTCATCAATGAGCAGCGTGGCGCCGACGAGCGCCGCGCTGGCGGCGAACGTCGCCCACTCATCGCGGTCGGCGTGGATCGGCGACGACCACAGGTGGAGAATGTCGCGCACACCGTGCTCGAGGTCGCGGCCAATGCTCTTGAGCGTACGCTGCGCCTCCGCGGGGGCGGCGAGCCACAGACTCACCCATACCACGGCGAGGATTCGCGTGGTCAGTCGTCGCACACCAGTTCGCTCCGTGACGAGTATCACGGAGCGACCAAAGCAAGAGGTGAGCCGCACACCTCTCGAGCTAGCGAGCGCCTCGCTGAAGGAGTGCCGTCCCCACCGACGCACGGTTCGCGATCGTCGCGGCAACCCGCTCGACGCGCCGGAGCGGCCCAGCGCCGGGACGCAACGGGGACCACATGTACACGGGAAGGCGCGGCAGCGCCATGACGTCACCGCTCCATGCGGCGGACAGCGTGACGCCAATGTCGTATCCCGCCTCACGCGCGAGCGAGTGCTCGCGCGCTCCACTCGCCCCGAAGGGATAGCTCACCGCTCGCGGCATGGCGTCGAGCGCTCGGCCAAGGTCATCTCGTGAGGCGTACAGCTCGCGAGCGGCCTGCGGGGCATCCAGCCACGTGAGACGCGGATGCGTCACCGTATGCGATGCGAAGGTAATTCCCCGCCCCTGCCAGCGGCGCATGTCGCGCCACGCGAGGTGCGCGAAGCGCCGTCCGCCGTACGCCACGTCCCACCGGTTCAACCGGCCGGCGTACGCGGTGATGACGAAGCAGGTCGCGGTGAACCCATGTGCGTGAAGCACGGGGAAGGCGTGGTCGCGCAACGCGCGATACCCATCGTCGAACGTGATGGCGATCTCGTTCGGCGCAGCCGCTCGCTCACCGCGCGCACACGCGGCGACTTCGTCCAGCGTCAGCGTTCGCCATCCCTCGGCGGCAAGCCGCTCGATCTGACGCGCGAACCGTCGCGGCGAGATTCGCGTGACGCCGAGCTCGAGACGAAGGTCGACTTTGTGGTAGCAGAGAATGCGCGGCACGTACCGCATCACGACACTGCGCTCCTGCATACGCCGTCAGGCGATCGCCTTGTCCACGCTCACGGACTCGAGCCCGAACGCCTCGGCGACGGCGGGGTAGACCACCTTCCCGTCGATCATGTTGAGGCCCTTTCGGAGCGCCGCGTTCTCGCGCACGGCCTCCTTCCAGCCCTTGTTCGCGAGCTGCAGGGCGTACGGGAGCGTAGCGTTGGTGAGCGCGAGGGTCGAGGTACGCGGAACGGCCCCCGGCATGTTCGCGACCGCGTAGTGGATCACGCCGTCGATGACATAGGTCGGGTTTTCATGCGTCGTGGGCTTGATGGTCTCCACGCACCCGCCCTGGTCCACCGCGACGTCGACGATGACGCTGCCGGGCTGCATCTTCTTGAGGTCCTCGCGCCGTACGAGCGAGGGCGCCTTGGCGCCGGGAATCAGCACGGCTCCGACGACGAGATCGGCCGTCTGGATCTGCTCGAGGATCGCGAAGCGATTGGAGTGGAGGAGCGACACGTTGGCCGGCATGACATCGGACAGATAGCGCAGCCGCTCCAGCGAGATGTCGAGGATCACCACCTGCGCCCCCATCCCGGCGGCCATCTTCGCCGCGTTGATGCCGACGATCCCGCCGCCGAGGATCACGACGCGTGCCGGGAGCACTCCCGGCACACCGCCTAACAAGACCCCGCGCCCCCCGTACAGCTTCTCCAGGTACTTCGCGCCCTCCTGGACCGCCATGCGCCCGGCGACCTCCGACATCGGTGTCAGCAACGGGAGCTCGCGCGAGGGCAGCTCCACGGTCTCGTACGCGATGCACACCGACCCGCTCGCGAGGTGAGCGCGCGTGAGCGCCTCGTCGGCCGCGAAATGGAAGTAGGTGAAGATCGTCTGCCCGCGACGCATCCGCGGCCACTCGGGCGCGATGGGCTCCTTCACCTTCATGATCATGTCGGCGTCGCGCCATACGGCGTCGGCATCCGGGACGATGCGCGCGCCCGCTTTCGTGTACAGCTCGTCACCGAAGCCGCTCCCTTCGCCCGCGCCCCGCTCGACCATCACCGAGTGCCCCGCCGCGACGAGCGCCTCCGCCCCCGCCGGGACCAGCGCCACACGGTTCTCGTTGGTCTTGATCTCCTTCGGAACGCCGATCTTCATACGTGTCGGATGGGATGGGGTGGAGTGACCACTACTGGAGTGCCTTCGGCCCGAGGCTCACGATCGTCTGCGCATCGGGGGAGAAATATTCGCGGCATACGGCGGCCACCTGCTCGTCGGTGATCGCATCGATCTCCGCCAGCAGCTGATCGAGCGTCTTGTACGGCTCCCCGTAGAGATCCACGCCGGCGGCACGATACATCCGCGACGAGACACTCTCCAGCGAGAGCGTGCTCTGTCCCTTGAGCTGGCTCTTGCCCGAGGCGACTTCGGCCGGCGTCAAACCCTCGGCGGCCACCCGGGACAGCTCGTCGCGGATGGCGTCGCCCGCGTCGGCCGCCGTCTCCGGCGCCGTCCCCACGTACACACCGTGGACGCCGGTGTCGGCGTGGAACGACTGGAAGGTGTAGACCGAGTAGGCGAGGCCGAGCTCCTCGCGCACGCGCTGAAAGAGCCGCGAGCTCATCCCCGCCCCGAGAACGGTGCTCACGAGGACGGCCGCGTACCGCAGCGGGTGCCCGTGCGCCATCATCGGCGACCCGTAGACGATGTGGGTCTGGGCCGCCTCCTTCGCGACGTGCCGATAGCTCGGCGGTGCGGCGACCGGCGCCGGCGCCGAGAGCGGAGTCGCATCCCCGCGGGGCACGGCGGCCCAGCCCGTCCGCTCGAGCGCCTCGAGGAGCCGGTCGTGCTGGACGTTTCCCGCCGCCGCGACGATGAGCTGGGGCGGATGATAGGCGCGCTCGTGCAGCTCTCGGAGCTCGCGAACCCCCAGGGCCGACACGGTATCCCGCGTGCCGAGGATGGAGTAGCCGTACGGATGCTGTCCCCAGAGCGCCTCGTTATGCAGCTCGAACACGAGGTCATCGGGGGTATCCTCGACCATGCTGATCTCCTCGAGCACCACCCGCCGCTCGAGCTTGAGATCCTCGGGGCGCAGGAGCGGGCGGAAGACGAGGTCGGCGACGACATCGGCGGCGTGCTCGAGATGCTCGTCCAGCACGCGCGCCTGATAGGACGTGTGCTCGCGCGCGGTATACGCGTCGAGGGCGCCGCCGAGGGTCTCGAGCGACAGGGCGATGTCCTTCGCGCTGCGCGTGGGCGTCCCCTTGAACACCATGTGCTCGAGGAGATGCGACACGCCCATCCGATCACGCGGCTCGTGCACCGAGGCCGCACGGACCCAGGCCCCGAATGCGATCGACCGTACTCCCGGCATGTGCTCGGAGAGTACGGTCAACCCGTTAGGCAGGACAGTCCGGTGGAGCGCGCCCTCCGCGTCGAAGGGCTCGCGGCTCACCGCCGGCTGCGGCCGCGGGACGAGCGCCGCGGACCGCGCTCGGCCGGCTCGATGCCGGGACTGCGGTCGCCTTCCTGCTCGCCCTCCCCACTGCGTGCCGCGCGCGGCTCGGCAGCCTCGCGACGGTGCTCGTCGGGACGCCGCGGGCGCTCGCCGCCGCGCTCGCCGCGACCACCGCGCCCGCCGCCGTTCCCTTCGTCCTCGGTCGCGCCTTCCGGCTTCGGCAACAGCGCCTTCATCGACAGGCGCAGGCGGCCCCGCTCATCGCGGTCGAGCAGCTTCACCTTCACCCGGTCGCCCTTCTTCACGACGTCCTCCGTCTTCTCCGTGCGACCGTGCTTGAGCTCGGAGATGTGAACGAGTCCCTCGGTGCCGGGCATGATCTCCACGAACGCGCCGAACGCGGTGGTGCTCTTGACCGTCCCCTCGTAGATGTCGCCGATCACCGGCTCCGCCGTCAGCGCCTTGATCATGGCCTTCGCGCGCTCGAGCGCGTCGCCGCCAACCGCGGCGATCGTCACGCGACCAGTATCGTCGACCGTGATCTCCGCGCCCGTCTCCTCCTGGATGCCGCGGATGGTCTTTCCCTTCGGCCCAATGAGGTCGCCGATCTTCTCGGGGCTGATCTGCACGGTGACGATGCGAGGCGCGTACGGCGAGAGATCCGCGCGCGGCTCCGCAAGCGCCTTGTTCATCTCGCGGAGAATGTGGAGGCGCCCGTCCTTCGCCTGCGCCAGCGCCTCGCGCATGACCTTGAGATCGAGTCCCTCGACCTTGATGTCCATCTGGATCGAGGTGATTCCGTTCTCCGTGCCGGCGACCTTGAAGTCCATGTCGCCCAGGTGATCCTCGGTTCCGAGGATGTCGGTGAGGATCGCGTACTTGCCGCCTTCCGTGATGAGCCCCATCGCCACTCCGGCGCACGCGGCGCGCATCGGCACGCCGGCGTCGAACAACGCCAGCGAGCCGCCGCAGACGGAGGCCATCGACGACGAGCCGTTCGACTCGAGGATGTCCGACACGATGCGGATCGTGTACGGGAACTCCTCGTACGGTGGGAGCAGTCCCTGGAGGGCCCGCTCGGCCAGGTTGCCGTGGCCGATCTCGCGACGGCTCGTCCCGCGCACCGGACGCACTTCCCCGGTGGAGAACGGCGGGAAGTTGTAGTGCAGCATGAACGACTTGGTGGACTCGTCAGGGTTGTCGATCGAGTCGAGCCGCTGCACGTCCTGCTCGGTCCCCAGCGTCGCCGCGACCAGCGCCTGCGTCTGCCCGCGCGTGAAGAGCGCCGAGCCGTGTGCGCGCGGGAGAATCGGCGCCTGAATCGTGATCGGCCGAACCTCGGTTGGCTTGCGGCCGTCGACTCGCTCACCGCGCTCGATCACCTGCGAGCGCAGATGCCGGTACTCCACCTCGCCGACGAGGTCGGCAATGTCCTTGGTGTTGTCGGGGAAGTCGGCGGTGAGCAGCTCGATGACCTGCCGCTTCACCATCTCGACGGCGTCCACGCGCGCGTGCTTCTCCGGCGTGTTGATCGCCTCGCCGATCTTGCCCTGCGCGAGCTCCTTCACGCGGGCGACCAGGTCGTCGGGATGCGTGACCTTGGTCCACTGCATCTTCTCGACGCGCGTGTTCTTCAGCAGCTCGTCCTGAATTCCGATCAGCTCGCGGATGCCCTTCTGGGCGATCGTGAGCCCCTCGATGACGTCTTCCTCGCTCACCTCGAGCGCGCCCCCCTCGACCATCACGATCGAGTCGCGTGACCCGGCGATGACGATGTCGATGTCGCTGTACTCGAGCTGCTGGAACGTCGGGTTGATGACCCATTTGTCCTGCAGCCGGCCGAGGCGAACCCCGGCGATGGGCCCGAGGAACGGAATGCGCGACGCGTTCAGCGCAAACGACACCGCCATCAGCGCGAGGACGTCCGCGTCGTTCTCCTGATCGGCCGAGATGACGTAGACGAAGACCTGCACCTCGTTCTTGAAACCTTCCGGGAACAGCGGCCGGATCGAGCGGTCGATGATCCGTGCCGACAGGATCTCCTCGTCGTGGGGCCGGCCCTCCCGCTTGATGAAGCCGCCGGGGATCTTGCCCGCCGCGTATGACTTCTCCTTGTATTCGACCGTCAAGGGAAAGAACGGGAGCGGGCTGAGGTTCTCGCTCACCGTGACGGCGGCCAGGACCATCGTGTCGCCGTACTGCACCATCGCCGAGCCGGCGGCCTGCTTGGCCATGCGTCCGGTCTCGATCGTGAGCTTGCGTCCGGCGAAGACGCGTTCGATGCGCTGCATCATGAGTGGATCAGGTAGGAGAAAACACAAAACGCGCGGGGGCCATGACTGGCGCCCGCGCGAGTGCAAAAGACCGCGAAATTAATGCCGGAGACCAAGATCCTGAATGAGCTGCCGATAGGTCTCCAGGTCGGTCCGCTTCATGTACTCGAGGAGCCGGCGTCGCTTGCCGACCATCTTCAGCAGTCCCTGCCGTGAATGATGATCTTTCTGGTGCGCGCGAAAGTGGTCGGTGAGGTAGTTGATGCGCTCGGTGAGGAGTGCGACCTGCACCTTGGAGGACCCCGTGTCCGACGCGTGCGCCTTGTATTTCTCGATCGTCGATGCTTTTTCGAAGGGCATTATGTATATTCTCCGACACCATCAGGCGCTCAGCGCCGAATCCGTTGAAGCAGAGTAATTTACCGGTCGCTGACCCCCTTGTAAAGGCACCCCGCATTGCCTGAGCGCTATATCGGCCGCTACCTGGGCCGTTTCCGCATTGACGCGCTCGTCGGATCCGGCGGATTCGCCTGGGTTTACAAGGGTTACGACCCCGAGCTGGACGTCCCCGTCGCGCTCAAGGTCTTGAAGCCGCAGTTCGCCGGCGACGAGATGTTCGAGACGCGCTTCCGCCGGGAAGCGTCCACGGCCGCCAAGCTGCGCCATCCCAACATCATCAAGATCCTGGCGGTCGGCCGCGAGGGCGAAGCGGTCTACTTCGTCATGGATTACCTGTCGCAGGGGCTGATCGACAGGCTTCGGGTGATGGGGACGCTCCCCGAGCACATGCTCGTGCGCGTGGGGTTCGACGTCGCGAGCGCCCTTGGCTTCGCGCACCGCCAGGGGGTGATCCACCGGGACGTCAAGGTGGACAACATCATGTTCGATGACCACGGCAACGCCGTCGTCACCGACTTCGGCATTGCCCGCGCCGTGACGAAGTACGCCGAGCAGACGGGCACGAACATGGTCGTCGGCACGCCGCAGTACTTCTCACCGGAGCAGGCGCGCGGACTGGCGCTCGATGGACGCGCCGACCTCTACTCGCTCGGCGTGACGCTCTTCAAGTCGGCCACCGGCGTTCTTCCCTTCCAGGGCGACGACTGGTACGAGATCGCGCGACAGCACGTCGAGGATGAGCCGCCGCGCCCCCGAGACCTCAACCCGTCGCTCTCGAAGGGCCTCGAGCGGATCATTCTCCGCTGCCTCGAGAAGGAGCCGGACGACCGCTTCCCGAATGGCGAGGCGCTGTGTACCGAGCTCTCGCACCTGCTGCCCGATCGGGGCGAGGTGACGTCGGCGCGAACGCTGATGATCCCCGCCACGGACACGCTCGACCACACGACCGGTCGCCACCCGCTGCGCCGCACCGTGCGCCGGCTGCGCAAGCGCGGCGTTTTGCTCACCGCCATCGGCGTCGTCGCGGCCGCCGGTGTCTTGTCCGCGACTCTGCGGTCACGCCGTGGTGACCCGCAGGCGGCGGCGGTGCCGGGGGCAAGCAACGACAGCGCCGCCCGCGATTCAGCGCCGCGCGTGGTCCTGGCGCCCCCACCGCGGCCCGTCGTCGAGGTCGTCGCACCCGCCGAGGCGACGGTGTCCGTCAATGGTCTCGACGTGGGACGTGGGCGCTGGCGCTCCGATTCGCTGCAACCTGGGCGCTACGTCGTCGCGGCGACCGTCCGGTCGTATAGCCGGTGCGCGAGCGCGCGCGACGTGGACACGGTGTACGTCCGGGAGACGGGCGATACGAGCGTGACGCTGCAGCCCCGGGCATGTGGGTACCTGGCGGTGTCCTCCTCGCCCGAAGTCGCCGAGTTCTCCGTGATGACATCGGGCGGCTCGAGCCTGCGGCAGGGAATGCTTCCCCTCCCCGACTCGCTGCTCCTCCCCGTGGGACTCTACAAGCTCCGCCTGCGCGCGCGGTATTGCTCGCCGTTCGAGGACTCCGTGCGCATCGAGTCGGGGAAGACCAACCGCCAGCAGATCCCGATGATCTGCGACACGACGCAGGCAAAGACGGGCGAGACCTAACGGGCCCAGCTCCCGAGCCCAAAGCCCGCCGCAATACCGAAGACCACCCCCAGCCAGAACGATCGTCGCCTGTGCCACGGCGCGGCCGGCGGCGGTGGCTGGTCGAGCAGCGCGACGTGCTCCGTCGTCACACGCGTCGTCATGCCCGTGATCAGCCCCATCGCGTTCGCCGAATCGGCGGCGAGGATCTGGAAGCGCGCGACGAGGATGTCACGCTGGCGCGGGTCGACCACGATGCCATACAATCCCGGCCGCACCCACGGATGCCGTCCGACAACGAGCGTGAACGTACTGTCGCCGGCACTGGCGATCTCGAACCGAACCGAGGTTTCCTGGGCGGCTCCCTCCCGAGGCCCCGCGGCACCGGCCGCAACCACGAAGAGGACGGAGCACACCCATCGCACTAGCGAATCCATCGCGCGAGATCACCCGCCACACGACGCAGATCGTTGAACATCGCGAGCGCGAAGATCAGCGCGATCATCGCGAGTCCAAAGCGCATCATGTACTCGCGCGAGCGCAGGCTGAACGGGGACCCCTTCACGGCCTGCATGAGGTTGATGAGAATCTGTCCGCCGTCCAGGATGGGGATGGGCAGCAGGTTGAAAATGGCGACGTTGATGCTGAGGAACGCCGTGAGCTGGAGCAGCTGCGCGAATCCGCCCGCGGCAGCCTCTCCCGATGCGCGAGCGATCGCGATCGGTCCCCCCAGCTGGTCGGTCGACAACCGTCGCGTCACCAGGCGGTGCAGCACGTCCATCACCGACCCGGCCATGTCCCACGTCGCTTCCCAGCCCGACGCGACCGCGGCACCGGGCGATACCGGCTCACGCCGGTTGTCCACGCGGTTGCCCACGCCGATGCGGCCGGCGAGGACCTCGCGTCCGTTGTCGTCGCGCTGATACGATGAATCGGGGGTGACGGTGAACACGACACGCTGCCCGTCGCGCATGACCTCGACCGCGAGCGGACGTCCCGGCGATGCGCGAATCTGCTCGACGGCGGCCGCCCATCCGTCAACGGGCTGTCCTCCGACGGCGATGAGACTGTCTCCCGTGCGGACCCCGGCCCGATCGGCGGGGGATCCTCCTTCGACGCGATCGATGACGGCCGGGAGCTGAGGGGTCAGCATCGTGACGAGGTCGCGCCGCGGCACCGCGCTGTCTCCCTCGAGCGGGATGGCGACGGGCGCACGCGACGTCCGGATCACGACTGAGTCACCTTCGGCCCGGGCCAGCCCTTCCACGAGGTCCCCCCACGTCACGACGGCGCGATCATCGACCGCCACCACCGTATCGCCACGCTGAAAGCGCGGCGCGTACGGCCGCGCCCAATCGGCATCACTCACCGCACCGATCACGCGGGTGGGGATGATGGGGCGGCCGTAATAGGCCGCGAGCGCACTGAGCACCAGGAATCCGAGCACCATGTTCATGGTGACGCCGGCGACCATGATGAACAGCCGGGCGATGAGGCTCTTCGACTCGAACAGCCGCTGCGCGGGAACAGGATGGGGGCCGAACGGCGCGAGCGCGTTCGGATCCCAGTCGGCGGGCGGCTTCTCCTCGGCGACCACGCGCGTGCCGCTGCCTCCCACCGTTTCGGGCTGGGCCGCCGGCGTCTCTCCACCGCCCTCGAGCGCCGCCATGGTCTCGTCTTCCTTCGAGGCCATCCGGACATAGCCGCCTAACGGGATCGCGGCCAGGATGTACTCCGTCTCGCCCCACCGGCGGCGCCAGAGCGCCTTGCCGAAGCCGATGGAGAAGCGCGGCGCATAGACGCCGGTCAGCTTGGCGGCGAGAAAATGTCCCAGCTCGTGCACGAAGACGACGATACCGAGCACGAAGACGAACGCCAGGATCACCCGGAATGGATCGAACCAGTCTAGCATGAGAACAGCTCTCGTACGTGACGTCGCGCGGCCGCGTCGGCCGCCAGCAGCGCGTCGCGAGTGTGCGACGGCGCCGTTCCTTCTGCCGCGAGCGCGGACTCGATCGCGCGCGGAATCTCCCCGAACTGTATACGACCCTCGAGAAACAGCGAAACCGCCTGCTCGTTGGCGGCGTTGAACACCGCCGGCGCCGCCCCCCCGGCACGCCCGGCCTGCACGCCCAGTCGCAACGCCGGAAAATCCTCGTGTCGCACGCGCTCGAACGTCAAGGGTGAAAGCTCGACCGGATCGAAGGGTGGTACCCCCGTATCGGCGATTCGTCCCGGATGCGTCAGCGCGTACAGCACCGGTAGCTCCATGCTGGGCACACCGAGCTGCGCGAGGACACTCCCATCGACGAACTCCACGAACGAATGCACCACGCTCTGCGGGTGCACGACGACCTCGATCCGGTCGTACGGAAGCCCAAACAGAAAGTGTGCCTCGATCACCTCGAGTGCCTTGTTGGCGAGGGTCGCGCTATCGATCGTGATCTTTCGCCCCATGCGCCACGTCGGATGACGCAGCGCATCCGCAACCGTTGCCCGCTCGAGCCGCTCGCGCGCCCACCCGCGAAAGGGTCCGCCAGAGGCCGTGAGCACCAGCCGCCGAACATCGGTCCCCGCGCGCCCCGTCAAGCACTGCAATATCGCGCTGTGCTCGCTATCGACAGGAACGATCTCACCGCCGCCGCGCTGGCACGCCTCGCCCACGAGCTCGCCGGCCATGACCAGTGTCTCCTTGTTCGCCAGCGCCACACGCTTTCCCGACGCCAGCGCAGCGAGCGTCGCATCCAGACCGGCCGCGCCGACCACCGCATTCAGGACGATGGACGCGTCGTCGTGAGTCGCCGCCTCGACCAGGCACGCCGGCCCGTGACGCCATTCCTCGTGATCCTCCACGCCGTTCTGGACGATGCCCACGAACGACGGGCCGAACTCACGGGCTTGCTCCTCCAGGAGTGCCGCATTCGAGTGCGCCGTGAGCGCGGCAACGTAGAACGCGTCGGCATGGCGGCTGAGGACGCGGAGTGCCGTCGTCCCAATGGAGCCGGTCGAGCCGAGGACGGCCACACCACGCCGAGTCATCGGGGTACGGGGATCAACCAGGCATTCAATAGCAGATACGCCACCGGCAGCGCGAAGAGCATCCCATCGATGCGATCGAGCACCCCTCCGTGACCTGGAATGATGTGCGAGCTGTCCTTCACTCCCGCCTCTCGCTTGATGAGCGACTCGGCGAGATCGCCGAGCTGCACCGCCGTGCTCACGACGATGCCGAAGAGTACTGCATGGACTGGACGAAGGCCGAGCTGCGCCTGCGGCACGAGCACGAATCTTACGAGCGCCCAGCTGGCGATGGCGCTGATGACGAGCGCGCCGACCGCACCGGCGACCGTCTTCCCCGGACTCACGGCAGGAATCAGCTTGTGCTTTCCCATCGTCCGGCCGACGACATAGGCGGCCGTATCGGAGATCCACACGAGTGCGAGCGTCAGCACGAGCAGCGCCGTCCCGGCGGTTCTTCCGACCGCGTACGGGTGGTAGCGCAGCACGTAGGCGAAGCACAGGAGCGCACCCGTGTACAGCACGCCGAAGACGGTGAGCGACACGGATTCGAGCGGTCGGCCCGACACCCCTCGCGCGAAGATCGCGGCGCTGAACAACACGATGACGAGCACACTGCCCACGGTCGGCGAGAGCAGCCAGTTCACCGGGAAGCCGAGGTAGCGCGCGTGAACCGCCAGCGGAAGCAGAGCGGCGATGGTAATGCCCCCGCGCGCCATCGGCCGCGTGCCGAGCCGTTCGGCGATGCGATAGAATTCCCACGCGGCCAGCGCACTGGCGATGGCGAGAAGGCCGGCGAGCGCCCAATCACCGAACCACACGGCCCCGAGCACGATGGGGATCGCCGCGAGCGCGAACAGAACGCGCTGGGCGAGGTTCGAGAGACCGCCCTGCCCAGAGGGCGCCCGCGCGCGCGGGGGCGTGCCCGTGTCCGTCATCGTGGCGGTCGACTCGTCAGGCGGTGACCTTTCCGAAGCGACGCTCACGGCTCTGATATTCCAGGATGGCGGCGAACAGATCGCGTCGCGTGAAGTCCGGCCACAACACGGGGATGATGTGCAGCTCCGTGTACGCGAGCTGCCAGAGCATGAAATTCGATATGCGCTGCTCGCCGGACGTGCGAATGAGCAGATCGGGATCGGGACTCCCGTTCGTGTAGAGCTGCGCGCGAAAGGCGTCGTCATCGATGTCCGCCGGATCGAGGCGACCCGCGACGGCCGCCTCGGCCAGTCGGCGCGCGGCGCGGACGAGCTCGGCCCGCGCGCCGTACGAGATGAAGAGCTGCACCGTGAGGCGGTCGTTCGATGCCGTGGCGTTCACCACGCTGTCCACGGCGTCGCGAGCGGCCGGCGACAGGCGCTCGAGATCGCCGAGCACCCGCACGCGCACGCCGTTGGCGACGAGCTCCGCTTTCTCGCGCTCGATGTACTCCTCGAGCAGCGACATCAGCGCGGTGACCTCGGTGACCGGGCGCTGCCAGTTCTCCTGCGAGAAGGCGAAGAGAGAGAGGACCTCGAGGCCTGCCTGGATCGAGCCTTCGACCGCCTCGCGCACCGACTTCATGCCATTGCGATGGCCCAGCGCACGAGGGAGGTGACGCTCGCGCGCCCATCGGCCGTTGCCATCCATGATGATGGCGACATGGCGGGGGACGGCGCCGTGGAGACGAATCCTGGCCAGCAGCTCATCGGAGGTCATGCCTTGCTCACACCTCCATGATCTCGGCCTCTTTCGCTTTCAGGAGCTCGTCGATCTTGTGGATGTAATCGTCGTGGAGCTTTTGCAGGTCCTTCTCGGCGTGCTTCTTGTCGTCCTCGGGCGCCTTGTCGAGCTTCTTGATCCCCTCGCGCCCATGGGTGCGCGCGTGTCGCACGGCGATGCGGCCCTCTTCCGCGAGCTTGTGCACGATCTTGACCAGATCGCGGCGCCGTTCCTCGTTGAGCGCCGGGAGCGGAACGCGGATGACGTTGCCCGCCGTCGCCGGATTCAGCCCCAGGTCGGAATCGCGAATCGCCTTCTCGATCGCGTGGGCGAGTCCCTTGTCCCACGGCGTCACCGTCAGCAGGCGCGGCTCGGGCGCGGCCACGGCCGCCACCTGGTTGAGCGACATGTGCTGTCCGTAGGCTTCGACCCGAATGGTGTCGAGCAGATTTGGCGACGCCTTGCCACTGCGGATGGATCCGAACTCCCGGCGGGAGCTCTCGATCGCCTTTTCCATCGCGGTGCGCGTGTCTTTCAGAATCTGGGGTATGGTGCTCATTGGACGAGAGTGCCGACGCGCTCGCCCGAGACCGCGCTCGCGACGGCGCCGTTCTTGTGGATGTTGAGCACGATGAGCGGAAGCTTGTTCTCCGCACAGAGCGTGATCGCGGTCTGGTCCATCACGCGGAGCTCCTGCAACATGACGTCGCGGTAGCTGATCGTTTCGTAGAAGCGCGCCGCGGGATCGATCTTCGGATCGGCCGTATACACGCCGTCCACGCTCGTCGCCTTGATGATCACCTCGGCCTTCATTTGGATGGCGCGAAGCACGGCGGCGGTGTCGGTCGAAAAGTAGGGGTTGCCCGTACCGGCCGCAAAGATCACCGTGCGCCCCTTCTCGAAGTGGCGGAGCGCGCGCCGCCGGATGTACGGCTCGGCGACCTCCTCCATCCGAATCGCGGTCATCACGCGTGTGACGACGCCCTTCCGCTCCAGCACATCCTGGAGCGCAAGGGCGTTGATGACGGTCCCGAGCATGCCCATGTAGTCGGAGCCGACGCGGTCCATGCCCATCTTCGCCAGCTGCGACCCGCGGACGATGTTGCCGCCGCCGACCACGAGGCCGACAGCGACACCCATGTCAGCGACCTGCTTCACCTCATCGGCGAGCCGTCCGACGGTTCCGAAGTCGAACCCGAAGCCCTTGTCGCCGGCCAACGCCTCACCGGACAGCTTGAGGAGAATCCGGCGATAGCGCAGCTCCTTCACGCGCGGCTCACTCCTCGCCCATCTGGAATCGAACGAAGCGCCGCACCTGCACGTTCTCGCCGAGCTTCGACGAGGCTTCCTTCACGAGGTCGCCGATCGTCTTCTTGTCTTCGCGAATCCAGGGCTGCGAGAGGAGGGCCACCTGCTTGTAGAACGCCTCGAGCTTCCCCTCGACG
>JAICNG010000106.1 GCA_025931335.1 Gemmatimonadaceae bacterium
AGGGGTCGAGGGTCGACCCCTAAAAATTCTGTCATCTTTGCCGTTGTTACCCTCTCACCGACGGCGTCTCCACCGTCTTTTCCTCGACCTTGGCGTCGCTCGCCTCCAGCACCTGCACGACGATGGCGGTGATGTTGTCGAGCCCGCCGCGGCCGTTCGCTTCCGCGATCAGCGCGTCGACCATCCGCGCCGGGGACGCGCGCGAGGAAAGCAGTTGCTGGATGCGCCGGTCATCGACCATCCCGGTGAGCCCGTCGCTGGCCACCAGGAATACATCGCCCCCGCGCACCTCGCCCGCGTACGTGTCTGGCTCCACTTCCCCGCTCGCCCCCACGCATCGCGTGATGACGTTGCTGTACGGGTGATACCTCGCCTGCTCGGGCGTGAGGTATCCGGCGTCGACCTGCTCCTGCACGTAGGAGTGATCCTTCGTGATCTGCCGCAGCGTGCCCTCGCGCAACATGTACACGCGCGAGTCACCCACCTGCCCGACGAGATACCGCGCGTTCGCCAGCATCAGCACTGAAATCGTCGTGCCCATGCCCTGCTTGTCGATCTCGGCGATCGTGCGCTGGTAGATGGCGGAGTTCGCCTGCTTCACGGCGCGCGCGACGGTCTGCACCACCCCGTCGCCGCGCAGGTCGTGCACGAGCCGCAGCTCCCGCGCGACGATCTCGACCGCCATCTCGCTGGCGACCTCACCGGCCGCGTGTCCCCCCATGCCATCGGCGACGACGAACAGCCCCCGGATCGGGTTCGCGTCGGCGAAGAAGCTGTCCTCGTTCCCCGATCGGATCATGCCGGTGTCCGACCGCGCGGCGACGGTGAGCTGCACTAGCGACTCTGTTCGTAGATGAAAAAGGCGCCGAGGGCGACCAGCATCACGACGGCGAGCCACAGCCAGAGGGGAAAGCCGCGCCCCTTGGCGGGCGCTTCCGGATCTTCCGCGCCTGGGGCGATGACCGGCGCAGACGGCTTGGTAGGCTGCGGAACCCGCGCTCCGCGAGGCATCGAGAACGCCCGCGTCCCCTTCACGTCGTCCGCCGCGCTCCCAGCCTCATCCGTCCGGAACGCCACCTTCACACCGCCAAAACGAAGGTCGGGCGTGCCCTCCAGCTTGTGCTCCGTCTCCACCCGCCTGCCGCCCACGTATGTGCCGTTCGTGGAACCCATGTCCACTACGTACCAACCCGCTTCGCGTTTCTGCAACTTGGCGTGCGCGTCGGACACCGACTCATCGGGGAGCACGACATCGTTGTGCGGACCGCGGCCGACGTGGGCCAGCGGGGTGCGGACTTCGAAGCGCTGTCCCTTCAAGACGCCGGTCGACACGACCTCGAGCGTCGCGAGGACCGGCCGGCCCGAGGCCGGAGGGGTCGTCACGCTGCGCGGTGGGACGATCGGCGTCGGCGCCCCCGCGCCGCTCGGGGAGGGTGCTGGTGCCTCCGGAACCGGCTCGGGTCGCGACGCCGCCCGCACCGCCGCTGCCAGGCGCGCGGCCTCGGCCGCCGCCGCGGGCTCCGCGGGCGTCGGCGTCACGTCCGGAGGGGTCGCGTCGACCACGAGGTCGGCGTAAAACCGAAAATCCTCGTTGCCCACGCGAACGATGTCGCCGCGACCGAGCGTCTGCGTCGCCGCGACCCGTTCCCCGTTCACGAACACGCCGTTAGTGCTGGTGTCCTTGACGACGTAGCCCTCGTTGGCCGGGGTGATCTGCGCGTGCCGACGCGACACCTCGGCGGTCGGCACGACGACGTCGCACGATGCATCCCGTCCGATGACGAGTCCCTCGGCGGGCACCGCGTACTCGCGGCCGTCGACGAGCGACACGAGACGCCCGCCCGAGGCGCGCGTTCGGCGCATGGGACGCGCCGGAGCGTCTGGTCGGTGCGGCAGGTTTGCGGCCGAGATGTACTGCGTGCTCCCCGCCATGCGATCGTCGCCGAAGAACAGCTCGGCCTCACCAATCTCGATCTTGTCACCGTGGATCAGAGGCGTCGGTTCGGCGCCGAGCTGCACGCCGTTGACGCGCACCGCCGATTCGCCGGAGCGGCGCACGCTGGACTGGAGGTCTGGGCCGACACGCAGGATTGCCGAGGCCTCCCCCGCCCCCGCCACTTGCACGGTAGCTCCCGGGCTGGAGCCAATTGTGACTTCCCCGATCTCGAGCGTGATGCGTTGTCCGTCGAGTTGGAGATAGGGCATGGCGTGGGGATCGGCGCCGAAACGCGCGAACGGGGCGGATGCGAGACGCAACGCATCCTTCGCGTGCGCTTCAGGGGGGAAGCTACGCGGGGCCCGGGGCCGCTGGCAAGCACGCTAGCCGGCGCGCGCGGGCTCGCGATCCCCGGCCGCCAGCCCGGCCTGAAGCCGAAAGAGGCGGTCGTACAGGCCTCCGCGCGCCAGGAGCTCGCGATGGGTGCCGCGCTCGCGAATCGTCCCATGGTGCAGCACGAGGATCTCGTCCGCACGCATCACCGTGCTGAGGCGGTGCGCGACGGCGATCGTCGTCCTCCCCGCCATCAACACCGCGAGCGCTCGCTGAATCTCGGCCTCGATCTCGCTGTCGACCGCGCTCGTCGCTTCGTCGAGCAGGAGCAGCGCGGGGTCCGCCGCGATGGCCCGCGCGAACGACAGCAACTGGCGCTCCCCGACGCTCACCGACGCCCCGCGCTCGCCAAGCTCGTGGGCGTACCCGCCCGACAGACGGCGAATCACACGGTCCGCGCCCACTTGCGTCGCGGCGGCCACGACCTCGTCGTCGGTGAGCGGGGCAGAGAGCCGGATGTTGCTGGCGACGTCTCCCGCGAACAGGAAGATGTCCTGCTGGACGTAGCCGATGAGGGCGCGCAGGGTCTCGAGTGGAAGCTCACGGATGTCGGTCGGCGGTCCGTCTCCGAGCGCGATCGTTATGCGTCCGCGCTGCGGGTCGTAGAATCGCAGCAGCAGCGAGATGATCGTCGTCTTCCCCGCCCCGGTGTGCCCGACGAGCGCGACCGTCTCGCCCGGGCGCGCGCGAAAGCTGACGCCTTTGAGGACCCATTCGGGCTCCGCGTAGGCGAACCAGACATCGTCAAAGTGAACCGTCACTGCGGACTGCGGATTGCTGATTGCTGATGGGGTGCCACCGGCAATCCGCAATCCGCGGTCCGCAATCGTCGGCTGAGTATCGAGCAGCTGGAAGATTCTCTCGGAAGACGCCATCGCCCCCTGGAGGATGTTGTATTTCTCGGAGAGGTCCTGGAGCGGCTGGAAGAAGCGGCGCACGAACTGGAGGAAGGCGGCCACGGTGCCGACGGTCAGCGTGTTCGCCGCGACCCGATCGGCCCCGGACACGATCAGGCTCGCCAGTGCCACCGACGTCAGCACCTCGATCGCCGGGAAGTACAGCGCGTAGATCCGGATCGAGCGAAGGTGCGCATCGAGGTGCGCCCGGTTCGCCTCGTCGAAGCGCCGCGCCTCATCGGCCTCGCGACCGAACAGCTGCACGACGCGCATCCCCGTGAGCCGTTCCTGAAGGAACGCGTTGATGCGCGCGAGCCGCGTGCGGATGTCTCGATAGGCATCGCGCACGCTCTTCCGGAACACGTGCGACGTGATGAGGACGAACGGAATGACCGCGAACGCCGCGAGCGCGAGGCGCCAATCGATGAGCAGCATGACGACGCTGATGACGGCGAGCGTGAACAGGTCGCCGACACCGGCGACGACACCGGCGGTGAACAGCTCGTTCAACGCCTCGACATCGGACGTCACGCGCGTAATGAGCCGCCCCACCGGCGTGCGATCGAAGAACGGGATCGAGAGGCGCTGCAGGTGGGTGAAGATCTGCATCCGCAGGTCGCGCATCACGCGTTGGCCCAGCAGGCTCGTGAGGATGGTGCCCGCGTACTCGAGCGCGAACTGGAGCACCAGCGTGCCGGCGAGGAGCAACGCCAGCCGCACCACAAGGCCGCCGTCGCGCGCGGGGAGTGCGACGTCGATCACCTCGCGCGTGAACAGCGGGCCCGCGAGCGCGATCACCGCCTCGGCGAGCAGGATCGCGATGGCGCCGAGGAGAAGTGCGCGGTAGGGACCGAGATAGACGAGCAGGCGCCTCATGAGGCGCCCGTCGTAGGCCTTTCCGAGGACGTCTTCTTCGTGAAATTCAGCGCCGGGCATGCATCCGGATGCTATCGTCGCGCATCCAGCGGGTCAACGCGAGGGGCCGAACATGGTACGCGGGTTGCGTACCGCGTGGGCAGGACGACGCACTGGCAGGTGCCTTTCATAGGCGCGGCTCGAGTCCACGGGCCGGCACCGTCACTTCGGAGGATACGCATGAGTATCATCGCCTGGATTGTGCTCGGTCTCATCGCGGGCGCGATCGCGAAAGCTCTCATGCCGGGCAACGACCCCGGTGGCTTCATCGTGACAATTCTCATCGGTATTGTGGGAGCGTTCCTCGGCGGGTTCCTCGGCAATCTGATCGCGGACCGCGGCCTCAGTGGCTTCTCGGTGTGGAGTATCGTGCTCGCCATCGTCGGCGCGATGCTTCTGCTCTGGATCTACAGAATCGCCGTACGGCGGACACCGTAGGGATTGCGGACTGCGGACTGCCGAGGGATATCACTCCGTAGTCCGCAGTCCGCGATCAGGCAGCACGTTCCCACCAACTCTCCTCGCGCACGCCTTGCCACTCTGGCTCTACTGGATTCTGCTTGGGCTCGTTGCCGGAGCGCTCGCGAAGTTCCTCGTTCCGGGGCGTGATCCTTCGGGCTGCATCATCACGATCGTTCTCGGCATCGCCGGTGCGTTCATCGGCGGATGGCTCGGCACGTTTTTCGGATGGGGACGTGTGACGGGCGGCACATTCAACCTGCGCTCGATCGGAATCGCGACCGTCGGCGCGGCGGTGCTGCTGGTGGTGGGGCGTCTGGTCGTCGGGAGGCGGAGGGGGGAGTAGAACGAGGTGCTCGAGGTGCTCGAGGTGCTCGAGGTGCTCGAGGTGCTCGAAGTGCTCGAGGGAACTGCCTCCCCCTCGAGCACCTTGAGCACCTCGAGCACCTCGAGCACCTTTAGTCCATGAAGTCCCACATCAGCATCCGAGGAGCGCGCCAGAACAACCTCAAGGGATTCGACCTCGACATACCGCGGCGGACGATCACGGTGATCACCGGACCATCGGGGTCCGGAAAGTCGTCGCTCGCGTTCGATACCATCTATGCCGAGGGGCAGCGCCGATACGTCGAGTCGCTGTCCGCCTATGCGCGGCAGTTCCTCGAGCGCATGGAGAAGCCGGATGTCGACTCGATCGACGGCCTGTCCCCCGCCGTCGCGATCGAGCAGAAGAACCCCACGAAAACCTCCCGTTCGACCGTCGGCACCGCGACGGAGACCTACGACTACCTCCGGCTGCTGTGGGCACGCGTGGGCCACACCTTCTGTCCGGTGTGCGACCGCGAGATGAAGCCAGACACGGTACAATCCGCGGTCGACGAGATCATGCGCTTGCCACAGGGCACGCGCTTTTTTGTCGCCTTCCCCCTGCGCCTGTCGAGTGCGGTCACCCACGATCTCGTCGCCGAGAATCTGCGCGCGCAGGGGTTTCTGCGCGTGTCGGTGAATGGCGAGATCGTCCACCTCGACGATGTCGCCTCGCGCGGGATCGACCTCACGAAGGTGCGCGATCTTCACGTCGTGGTGGACCGTCTCACCGTGTCTCCCGATGCGCCGCGGCGGCTCTCGGATGCGGTCGACACGTGCTTCCGGGAAGGTGATGGCGAATGTGTGGTGGGAGTAACGGCGGGGGTCGAGGGGTCAAGGGTTCAGGGGATCGAGGTCACCACGTCCGGGATCTCGACGGCGCGCCCTCGACCCCTGGACACCTCGACCCCCCGACCCCTTTTGCGGTTCTCCTCCCGCTTCGAGTGCGCGTACGACGGCACGCGCGCGCCAACGCCCACGCCGCAGCTGTTCTCCTTCAATAGTCCGCGCGGCGCGTGCCCCACCTGCAATGGGTTTGGCGCGACGCTCGAATACGACGAGGCGTTGATCATCCCGTACCCCGATCGGTCCCTGCGCGACGGCGCGATTCAGCCGTGGACGATGCCGCGCTACGAGAACAAGCGGCGCGCGCTGGCCGAGTTCGCGAAGCGGTGGCGGATTCCGATGGATCGTCCGTGGCGGGAGCTGCGCGACGATCAGAAGGAGGAGCTGCTGCACGCGAAGGCGCGCGGATACAAGGGGATATTCCCCTTCCTCCGGGATCTCGAGGAGAAGCGCTACAAGCAGTACATCCGCGTGTTCCTGCGACAGTATCAATCCGCGCGCGAGTGCCCCGGGTGTCATGGCGCGAAGCTGCAGCCGGAAGCGCTTCGCGTGCGGATCGCCGGGCAGTCGATCGCGGAGATCTCGGCGCTGCCCGTGGAGCGGCTGCTTCCATGGCTCGAGACGCTCGAGCTCACCCCGTTCGATCGCGAGGTGGCGGAGAACGTGCTCAACGAGGCGCTCTGCCGCGTCCGCTTTCTCGACGATGTGGGGCTTGGCTACCTGAGCCTGCATCGCGCCACGCGAACGTTGTCGGGAGGCGAAGCGCAGCGCATCGGGTTGGCGAACTCGCTGGGGTCGCATCTGGTCGACACGCTCTACGTGCTCGATGAGCCGTCGATCGGGCTGCATCCGCGTGACCTCGATCGTCTGCTGCGTCTGCTCGAGCGCCTGCGCGACGAGGGAAACACGGTGCTCGTCGTCGAGCACGACCTGGAAGCGATTCGCCGCGCGAACTGGATGGTCGAGCTGGGCCCGGGGAGCGGAGAAAACGGCGGACAGGTCGTGTTCGCGGGTCCCATGGCGCGGGCACACGAATCGCCCCTCACCGGCGCCTATCTGGCGGGGACGAAAGCCATTCCCCTCCCCGACGAGCGCCGGCGCGTGGGCCCGCGCTGGATCACGCTCACCGGCGCGCGGGAGCACAACCTCACGGGCGTGGACGTCCGCATCCCGTTAGGCGCGATGACCGTCGTCACCGGCGTGTCCGGGTCCGGGAAGAGCACGCTCGTGCACGACGTGCTGTATCGCGCCCTCGAGCAGCGCATCCACGGCGAGCACACCGCCAAGCAGCACCTCGGCGAGACCGTCGGCGCGTACGACGACGTCACGGGATGGGAATCGCTCGAGGACATCGTGCTCGTCGATCAATCGCCGATCGGCCGCTCCCCGCGATCGAATCCCGTCACCTACGTCAAGGCGTTCGACGAGGTCCGCCGCATCTTCGCCGACGCCCCCCTCGCCAGGCAGCGCGGCTACACGCCGGGCACGTTCAGCTTCAACGTCGCCGGCGGGCGGTGCGAGCGGTGCGAGGGCGCCGGCCACCTCGAGATCGAGATGGTCTTCATGGCCGATGTGTTCGTGCCATGCGACGAATGCGGCGGCAAACGCTTCAAGCCCGACGTGCTCGACGTGCGCGTGAACGGGCGGACGATCCACGACGTGCTCGGGCTCACCGTGGATCAGGCCATTCGCGCATTTCCCCGCGAGGAGAAGCTCGGCCAGTCGCTGTGGCAGCTCCAGCAGGTCGGGCTCGGCTACCTCCGTCTGGGGCAACCCGCGCCGACGCTCTCGGGCGGCGAGGCCCAGCGAATCAAGATCGCGCGCGAGCTCGCGCTGGCCGGTCGCGCGAGCGGCCGCAAGATGTACGTGATGGACGAGCCGACGACGGGGCTGCATCTGGAGGACATTCGGCGGCTGGCGCGCGTCTTCGATCGGCTGCTCGACCACGGGCACACGCTCGTCATCATCGAGCACAACCTGGACGTCATCAAGCTCGCGGACTGGATCATCGACCTCGGCCCCGAAGGAGGCGATCGCGGCGGGCGCGTGGTCGCCGTGGGACGACCGGAGGAGATCGCGCGAGCTGGCGAGTCTCACACGGGGCGGTGGCTGGCGCCGCTGCTCGGCGTCGGAACGCGCGTTGGCGCACGCACGGAAGAGTACGCCGCCCGAGAGGAGCGTCGCCCCGCGTAACGCGCGTCGTTTCGGTTGACTTGCCTCTTCGAGCGGCCTAATTTTCGTCGTTCCCACTTCATTCCCGGGTAGCTCAGCCGGTCAGAGCATCTGACTGTTAATCAGAGGGTCGTGGGTTCGAGTCCCACCCCGGGAGCTGTTGAAACACAATGAGTTATGCGAACGGGCTGCCTCGTAAGGCAGCCCGTTTCTTGCGTTTAGTGCGCCTCAGTGCGCCAGCCTGGCGATGCGCGTCGCGACGCATCTCTTGTTCGCGAGTCGCCACGCCAGCACATCGCCGACACGCCCCTCGATTACGCCGGATTCAGCTCCAATCTCTGGTGGGTCGTTGCCGGATTAGCCGGCCACGGTGTGCTCGATCTCGCTCATGGGCATCTGGTCGCGAATCCAGGAGTGCCGGTTTGGTGGCCGAGCTTCTGTCTGGCGTTCGACGTCGTCTCGCCGGCATTCTCGCTTCGCTGTTGTATCGGGAGATCATTTTTGCCCGGCCTGCCCACCTGACCACTCAAGGCGTGCACTGAGCTCGCGATGGCGTCACGCGCACGTCACCGACTCTCCCGTGGCCATTCCGACGGCTCCAGACACGACGCAACCAACTCGTCGACGATCCCGTCGACGCGCGCCGCCAGTGGCGCAGTCACACCGGACGATCGCATCTCGGTCACGCGCCGGCGAATCGCGTTCGCGACCTCGTGCCTGGGCATGCCCTGCTCTCGCAGGTCCTCGACGTATTCGCAGATCGCGTCGCGCAGGACGTCGAGCGATGCCCGGTGCTGCGCGTCGGCGGAAATCAACGCATAGTGCAAGGCTGGGGAGAGGGAAATTGCCTTTCCGTCGCCGCTGGGAAAGTGAGACATGGGACGCCTCCGGTAGAGGCGTCGCCAGAAGCGCCTAGGATGTGCAGCATTCGATTCGGGAGGCTTGCGGGCTGGTGAGCGAACCGCAGAAGTAACCGACTCCCGACGGAGTGACGCGCTAGCTCCCGTCCCCTCGCGGGCCGGATGCCCGCCTCGCGGGCAGGATCGTGCCCGGATAGTACGCGAGAATCGACCAGTGAATGACGTGGTCCATGTACAGATGGGCGGCCCGCGCCGCCACCGGATGCTCGACCGACGGGTGCGCCACGGTGTGCTGCATGTACGCGCGCATCGTCACGAGCATCGCCTCGGGAGGCATTCCCTGCTGCTGAAGCTCGGCCACGCACGCCTCGACCGCCGAGCGCAGCTCCTGCACCGCCGCGTCGTGCATGCGAAATGCGCCCTCGAGCGCGAGCTCGACACGGGCCGACGCGCGCGGGGTCAGTGCAAAGGGCGGTTCACGGACGGCTGCCAGGTTCGGCATGACCACCCCGACCAGGAAGGGCGCCGCCAGTAACGCCGTGAATCGTGCTCGCGAGCCGTACGCGCGGGGCTGGTGACGTCCCCCGCACCCATCCACCATAACGGCGGCGGAATGTGGGTACAACCCCAACGCCGCCCGCACTTTCCTTGACGACCTCACCGCGCCCTCTATGTTGCACGAGGGCTTCCAGAGCACGCCGCAGGAATGCGACGTCTGTCGCCAGCAGATCGCGGCGAGCGCAACGGAGGTGGACGATGGAGACACCGCGCGCATCTACCGCGATCGCCGCGACGATCCTCAGTGTCCTGCTCGCGGCCGTGTTCCTCGCCGCCGGCGTCCCGAAGCTCATTGGAGCCGAGCCCCTCATCCTGCAAGCGGCGGCCATGCGCGGCTTCCCCGACTGGATCCGCGTCGTCATCGCGATCGTCGAGGTGGTGGGCGCCATCGCGCTCCTCGTCCCCGCCACATCCGCGGTCGCAGCGAGCATGCTCGCGTTCCTCATGCTCCCGGCGGCGATTACTCAGCAGGTCAGCGGTGAGCCCGGAGTGTTGATACCGGCGACGCTGTTCGTGCTGGCCCTCGTCCTCGCCGTCATGCGTCGCCCAGACGCCGTGCGCGCGATGTGGCGCGACGCGCGACACGCACCGCATCCGGTGTTACGGGACGGCGTCATCGCCGGGGTGATCGGTGCCACCGCCATTGCCGTCTGGTTCTTCATCGTCGACATGCTCGCCGGCCAGCCGCTGTTCACGCCGACCACGCTCGGCCGCGCGGTGTTCAGCGTCCTCGGCGCCGTACCAGAATCGGAGAGCGCGATCGTCCACGTGCTCGCATACACGGCATTTCACTATGCCGCGTTCATCACCGTCGGGATCATCGCGGCGGCGATGGTGCGCGTCGCCGGCGATGAGCCGTCCGTCCTGCTCGGCTTCGTGATGCTGTTCGTGGCGTTCGAGGTGGGCTTCTACGCCTTCGTCGCGGTGCTGTCGCAGGCGACGCCGCTCGGACAGCTCGCCTGGTGGCAGGTGATGGTCAGCAATCTCATCGCCGCGGCCGCGATGGGCTTCTATCTCCTCCGCACGCACCCCGTGCTCCGCGAGCAGTTCCGCCACGCGCTGGATGCGCAACCCTGGCATGCGGCGGCAAGAAAGTAGCAACCACGAGGTGCTCGAGGTGCTCGAGGTGCTCAGGGTGCTCGAGGTTCACCCCCTCGAGCACCTCGAGCACTTCGAGCACCTCGAGCACCTTTTGTCATTCTCTCCTCCAGCCGCGCCCGCACCGCCGGCCACTCGCGATCCAGGATGCTGTAGTACACCGAGTCGCGGAGGCGTCCGGAGGCGGTCACCATGTGCGAGCGCAGGATTCCCTCCTCCACCGCCCCGATTCCGAGTATCGCCACACGCGACTGCTGGTTGAGCGCATCCGTCTTCAGCTCCACGCGAATGCAGCCGAGTACGTCGAACGCGTGGCGGAGCATCAGGAGCTTCGCTTCGGTGTTACAGCCCGTCCGCTGACGATCGCGTCGTAGCCACGTCCAGCCGATCTCGGCGCGGCGGTTGTCGAGGTCGATGTTGCCGAAGCGTGTGCTGCCAATGACCTCCCCGGTCGCGGCATCGGTCGTCACGAATGGCAGAGCGGTGCCGGCCCGCTGCGCCTCGAGCGCAGATGCGACGTATGCGCGCATGTCATCCACCGACGCGATCCGCGACACGGTCCATCGCCAGAGCTCCGGATCGGACGCCACGGCGTACAGCGGTGCGACGTGCTCCGACGTCAGTGGCACGAGCCGCACGAGCCGGCCAGAGAGTGTAACGGGACTGACCTTCACGGAACGTTCGGGTGTTGGGTGAGCCTGCGGGGCACCAACACGAAGATGGACCCCAGGCGCGCGCCGAGCCAGCGGGACGACTACGTCATCGTTGCAGGCTGACTACGTAGACCGGCGGATGTAGCGCTGAACGCCCCGGCCGCACATTGCCTCCCATGCGGACCTGGAGAGGGCGATGACGTCGATCGGCGCGATCCGGTACGAGTTCCCCGCGGCAACGCGGTCGGTGCGCGAGCTGGCGACCGAGGGGCTGCTTCAATCGGCCCCGGAGACGCTGGAGTCGCTGGGCTTCGACCAGGTGCGAGTCGCCTGCGAGGAATCCGCGTATGCACTCGCTCTGCGTGCGGGTACCCGCCTCCTCGAGGAATCCGGCGTCGACCGCGAGAGCATCGGCCTGCTGGTCTACGGCGGTGCCCCGGGCGGACTCGCGTTCGCCCCCGCACGCGCGCTCGTGAG
>JAICNG010000080.1 GCA_025931335.1 Gemmatimonadaceae bacterium
CACGCGACGTCATCGACGTCGGTCGCCTTGAGGCGATTCACGATCTCGACACAGCCGTCCGGTGTGCCGAACAGCCCGCTCGTCTCGTAGTAGCGCTCGAACGAGAACTCGAGGAGCGCGTCCATCTCCTCGGTGGTGAGGCTCTGCAGATCGACGCCACCATCGCCCGTCTTCGGGCGGTTCTTGAACGCCGGGAAATTCCAGGCGAACGCCTTGATGAGACTCACCGAGCTGCGGAGGTATTCGACGAGAGGGCGATGCACCGTCTCGCGCACCTGCTCATCCGACTCGCCGACGAACGTGTGCAGCATCAGCGAGACGTACCCGCGACCGGGATGGCCGGCCTCCTGCCACGCGCGCCGGTACGCGCTCAGCTTGTCCTCGAGCTCCTCGACGGACTGACCGAGCAAGTGGGTGAGCACGTTCGCGCCCATTGTGCCGGCGAGGGCGAAAGTCTCCGGGTTCCCCGCGCTCGTGACCCAGAAGGGAAGCTCGGACTGGACAGGTCGCGGCAGCACGCGCACGGGCACGTCTCCTTTCGGCCCCGGGAAGGCGATCTCCTCGCCGCGCCAGAGGCGCCGCACGACGTCGATGTCGCGCGTCATGATCTTCTTGTTGTCGGCGAAGTTCTCGGGTCGCAGCACGAAGTCGTTCGGCTGCCACCCGGAGGCAAAGGAGATCCCGACCCGCCCGCGGGAGATGTTGTCGACGACAGACCAATCCTCGGTGACGCGAATCGGGTGGTGCAGCGGAAGCACGACGCTGCCGGCGCGGATCTGCACGCGTGACGTGGTCGCCGCGATCGCCGCGCTGGTGATCGCGGGATTGGGATAGAGGCCGCCGAAGGCGTGGAAATGCCGCTCGGGTGTCCACACCGCGCTGAACCCGCGTTCGTCACCGAACTTCGCACCCTCGAGCAGCAGTCGATACTTGTCCACGCCTTCCCCTTCGTCGCTGGCGAAGTAGAAGAGGCTGAAGTCGATCGGCCGCGTCGCGCGAACCGGCTCGGTGCCGCGCTCGCGATCGGCGTGGATTACCACCGTGAACCCGCGTGTCAGAGTCCACAGCAGCTCGAGCACGGAGATGTCGAAGGACAGGCTGGTCACCGCGAGCCACACACCGCGATCGGTGCCGAGACGCTGATCCATGCCGGCGAAGAAGTTCACCACGTTGCGATGCTCGACCAAGACGCCCTTCGGACGCCCGGTGGATCCCGACGTGTAGATCACGTACGCAAGATCCTCCGGCAGCGCGCCACCATCCACGGGCGAGGCCGGCTCGCGCGCGATCGACTCCGCATCACCATCCACGGCGATCACCGTTGCCTCGTGTAGGGGCAGCCGCGTGCGCACGCCGTTCTCGGTGATGAGCACCCGCGCGCGTGAATCCTCGAGCATGAGCGCGATCCGTTCGCGCGGATAGCCGGGATCGATCGGAACGTAGGCACCGCCGGCCTTGTGCACCGCCAACACGGCGACGAGGAGCTCGGCCGAGCGCTCCAGACACACGCCGACCAGCGTGTTGGGGCCGACCCCAAGAGCCCGGAGGCGATGCGCGAGGCGATTCGCGCGCGCATCCAGCTCGCGGTACGAGAGCGGCCGGTCCAGGAAGATCACGGCGGTATCGTCCGGCGTCAGGGCAGCCTGCTGCGCGATCAGATGGTGAACGCAGCGCTCGGCGACCTCGTGGGCGGTATCGTTCCACTCCACGAGCACGGTCCGCAGGTCCTCCGCGGTCATGAGTGGAATCGTCGCGATCGACCGTGTGGGACTGGCGAGCGCTCCACGGAGGAAGGTCGCGAACTGACGCTGAAGTCGGAGGATGTCCGCCTCGGCGAAAGTGCCCTTGCGATAGGTCCAGCGGCTGGTCCCTCCATCCTCCGAGACGAACAGCGTGAGATCACTGCCCGGCGTCGCGGCGGCCAGATCGAGCGTGTCGCCTCGGACCACCGTCACCGATGGCGTCGTCTTCGTGACGTGCTTCAGCTCCGGATGCCGCGCGAGGACGTCACGCGGGTACGTGACGCGTGCCTTCACGCGCTCACGATCGCTCTCGATCACGCGAATGGCGTCGGCGAGCGTAGCGTCCGCAGCGAGATCGACGTGGATCGGCACAGGTGTGGCGAACCAGTTTTCGAGCCCCGCCACGGATGTCGATAATCCCGCGTCACGGTAGCCGATGTCGAAGACCTGCTTGCCGGAAAGTCGCGCTACGAACGCCGCAAAGGCGGCGATGACGACATCGGCAGCTGGCGCGACGGCCGTCGCATCGAGGTCAGCGGGAAGATCCATCGGGAGCGTTGCGTAGCGGGCTGGCTCGGCCGCCGCGCCACGATTGGCGTAGGGAAGCTCGGGCGAGTCGAGGGCCGCGAGTCGGCGGACCCAGAACCGTTCGTGGCGAGAGGTGGAGCGATGCAGATCGGCGAGGCGGGTCGCCGTGTCGGCCGGAAGCGCGGCGAGCCGGTCTCCGGGATGCAGCCCTGCCGAGCGCAAGAAATCGGCTGCGCCGAGAGGCTGCCCGTCCGCGGTGAGCAGCTTTCGCAAGACGACGACGCCGTCGGCCACCGCGACGGCGAGCTCATCGTCCGCAACACGGACGATCGTCCCCGGCTCATACGTCTGGCGCTCAGTGGAGTCGACGGCGACATCGGTGACGAGAGCGAGCTGACCGCCGGCGGCGATCTTCGCCACGCCGAGAGGATTTCTGTACGGGCCAAAATCGAGTGCCCGCACCAGCGCGGCGAGATCGGCGGCCGAGTCGTGCCAGCTCAGCGTGCATGCAGCCGCCGGACGCTGGTCGCGCGCAAAGTAGGTGCGCCGAGCCATGTCCTGCGGCTGCCGCACCTCGCGGTGCGTCGCGAGGTCGCCGATCAGCTCGGTGAACGACGCGATGGCCGCCTCATAGCACTTTGCGTTCAGTGTCAGCGAAGTGTCCGCGTCGCTCAGCGCGAAGTGTCTTTGCTTCAGAATGTCGCCGGCGTCCACCTCGGGTGTCATGATGTGCCAGCTGACCCCGTATCGAGGCTCGCGATTGATGAGCGCCCACGCCGGCGTATGCATGCCCGCATACCGAGGGAGCGGGCCATCGTGAAAGTTGATCGCGGCGCGCCCGGGCAGGCCGAGCACGGCCGCCGGGATGATGCCGAGGTGGGTGACGCTGAAGAGAAAGTCGAAGGGCTGGGCGCCGAGGGCGGCGGCGTAGTCACTCTTCGGGTCGATGGTCGGAATACCGCGCTCGCTGGCCCACGATTCCACCGGTGGCTCGGCGGTGATGATTCCCAGGACCCAATGTCCCGCGTCCAGGAGCGCTTCAGCGCACTGAATGAGGAGCGACTCGGAGCCGATGAGGAAGCAGGCAAGTGGCTGGAGGTCGATCATCCGGAGTTGTGAGAAGGGAGGCGGAGCCGAAAGGGCCGGGACGACCACACCGACTCTCAGTTCGCCGGCGCAGCTGGGAAGCGGGCCGGTGGGAACGCAAGAATGGGCGCGAGGACACGCGCCGCATCCGCGCCTGACAAGGCATTGGGATTTAATGACTTATGATCTGTTTCGCCGGGGGATGGTCCGGGTCCGTTTGCGGTGGGTGCAACACAGCCGTCGCCAGGCCGTTGCAGGCTCGCAACAACGGGCGTTCGCAATGACGTGCGACTATCCGACCGTTGGCGTGAGAGGCGCCCACGAATCGCCGTCGGTGTGGACGCGCAATTGCGCAGTATTTGTGGAGACCGACCCGACCTCGAGCCCTGGGAGAACGAGATGGCGACCAACGCGGGATACGTGACGAACATCGAGCAGGACACGCGCGCGAACGAGGACTATCGACGCGTCGTGTTCACCGGACGGAATGCGCAGCTCGTGTTGATGACTTTGCGACCCGGCGAAGAAATCGGACGCGAGGTGCACAGCGGGCACGACCAGTTCATCCGCGTCGAGGCGGGTCGCGGTGTCGCGGTGCTCGCGGGAAAGGAGCACGCGCTGAGCGACGGGGTCGCGGTGGTCATCCCGGCCGGCGCGGAGCACAACGTCATCAACACCTCCGCGGACTCGCCGCTCCGGCTCTACACGTTATACAGCCCGCCCGAGCACCCTGAGGGGACCGTTCACCGGACGAAGCGCGACGAGCCGTCGGAACACCCTACCGGTCCTGGTTAGGCGCTCGCGTCACGGTAGGGCATGCGGGCGCGCTAGCGCCTGCCGTCGAGGGACACGATGATCGACCTCCGCCGGCGGAGCAGCTCGACCTCGGTGGAACGGCGCGAGTCCTTCGCATCGCGCAGCGACTCTTCCGTCGCCGGAGCGCCATCGACACGCACGATCACGTCGCCGGTCCGAATCGGCGCCCACGACTCGTCGGCCTCGAGCACGAGCAGTCCGCGCGCGCTTCCCTCGCCGAAGTAGGGCTCGAGCTCCTCGCTGACGACGGTGACGCGGAGTCCGCGCAGGCGCTCTCGGACATCGTCGCCGGGCTCGACATCGTCGTCGCCGCTACGGCGAGCTCGCTCCATCTGCCGGCGGCGCTCGACTTCGGCCAGCTGGAGGCGACGCTGGAGCTCGGCGATCTCGCGCTCGGCCTGCGCGAGCGACTCGCGAACGTCCCCCGTCTCGTTTGCGACCATCTCGTGCAGTCGAGCCTGTGTCTCGCGCAGTGACGCGATGATGTCGAGCAGCCCGTCTCCATCGCGCCAGGCGCGTGTGTCGACCTCCTCGACCGGGACGCGCACCGTGACCGTGCGGGCGCGCGCTCCGCTGTAGACGCGCATGCTGACGGCATCGCCCGGGCGTAGCGCTTCGAGCTCCCTCGTCAGGCGGCGATAGACGAGCTCCTGCGCGTCCATGCTCCCGACATCCTCACGGGAGACGCGCAAGCTCATGCCGTTGATCTCGGCGATGCGCTCACGTGGCTGAAGGCCGGCGCGATCAGCCGGGCTTCCGGAGACGACCGAGGACACGAGGACGCCGAGGGTGTCGCGGGTCGTGCCCGACATCGTCACCTCGATCCCGAGCAGGGCGCGTGGGTTGGCGTCGGCGGTGGAGGTTTGGGCGGCGGCGGACGACGGCGGTGCGGTCAGCGCGGCAGCGAACGCGCCGATCGCGAACATGGGGGCTCGCATGGAAAGCCTCTTCGGCGAAAGCGGTCGCCGGGCTGCAAAAGCACAGGTGAGGCCGGGTTTACGCGAGGTGGCGCCGGCGACCTAACTCCTTTTCCCATCGAACGATCGAATCTCGAGCCGCGCGCCCTCGGCACGACGGTGTCCGTCGCGGGAGACGCGCTGATGTCACCTCAGGGTGCGCCGGGGTCTGTTCGCGGCGGCTCGTTCGCGATCATCGCGACGACGGTATCGACGAGGGGCTTGAGGATGGCGGCATTGGACCGGACGTGGCCTCCAGGGAGCCACACCAGCCGCTTGGGTTCTCCCGCCTCCTCGAAGAGTCGCTCGACGAGCTCGCGGGGCATGCGCTCGTCATCGCGAGCATTCACCATCATGAACGGTCGCGGCGCCACGCGAGACGCCCAGCGTTCCGGCGCCATGCTCGGGCCATTGATGATGAGAGCCGACAGCGCCGCCGCGGCATGCCGCAGACCGGGCACCGGGATCTCACGACGCATGCTGACCTCGAGCGGCCCGTAGGAGCCGGCGGAGCCGTGGACCACCCACACGCGGCTGACTCGCTCGTCGAGCGCGGCCGCGATCGTCACGAACGGGCCGCCGAGGCTGACACCGACGAGCTCGACCCAGGTGGGATCGACGTCGGGCTGCGTCAGCAGATAGTCCAGGGCGAGCATGATCGCCGGTGGGGTGTCGAGGAAAGCCTGCCGAATGCTCGGGATGTCGCGAACGAACTCGAGCGCATCGGGACGTGGCTCTCCGGCGTACGGATACGAGAGCGCGGCGACGATGATATCGCCCGCATCGGGGATGAACTGCACGGCGGCTCGCCCCCGGCGGTGGCCGCCGAGTACGACGGCGAGCGGGCGCCGCTTCTGAAGAGAGGAGTCGGCGCGCGGGCGCTTAATGGTCAGCTCGACCTCGAGGCCGCTGGCCGCGCGGAGCTTCACATCACGCAGCTCGTGCTTTCCCTCGTGCACCACCGGGCCCTCGATCACGCCGGCCAGCCCGGAGCGACGCCGGAGCATGCGCGGCTCCGGGTCGCGCGTGAGCCAAAGGGCACCCGCGATCGCCCCGGTGAGGACGAGCGCAAGAATGATCACCGTTAGGTTTCGGCGGCGACTGATTCGCGGTTGGGCGCGCGGGGTGTTGGTCATTGGGTGCACTCATAGGCGTCAGTCGGCGATCTCGACGACGCGCTGCTCGGCGGCGGATCGCTGCGCGGCCTCGATGACGGCCAGCGTCGCGATCGCATCGGATGGGTTGACGGGGGGCGGCGCGACGCCGCGCAGGGCGTCGACCAGGCTCTCGTAGAATCGCCGATAGGCACCGCGTTCGGTAGGGATTGGCGCGATGTCGTCCCCGGCCCCGAGCGTCCCCCACTGCGATTGCGGATCGTCACCGAACCCGTCACGATCCGGAGACTGACCATCGCGCAGCTTCGCCTCCTGCGGATCCAATCCCCACTTCACATACGCGGCGCGACTGCCGAGCACGCGGAATCGAGGGCCGATCTGCGCCGTGACGGCGCTCATGAAGAGATGCGACCTGACGCCATTCGCGTGCGTCAACGCCAGAAACGAATCGTCATCCACCTGCACGCCGGGACGCCGGCGATCGAGCTCGGCATAGACGTGACGGGCGGCGCCGAACAGAACGAGCGCCTGGTCGATCAAATGACTGCCAAGGTCAAAGAGCAGCCCGCCGGCATCCTCGGGTGTGCCGCGCTCACGCCAGTTTTCCCGCGGTGTGGGACGCCAGCGCTCGAAACGCGACTCGAAGCGCAGCGGATTTCCGAGCGCATCGTCGGCCAGGAGGTGGCGCACCGTAAGAAAATCCCCGTCCCAGCGGCGATTCTGATAGACGGTGATGAGAAGACGTCTCTCCTTCGCCTCCGTGATGAGAGAGCGAGCATCGCCCACGTTGGTGGCGAAGGGCTTGTCGACAACGACATGAAGTCCGTGCGCCAGCGCCTCCCTGGCCAGCGGGACGTGGGTGCGGTTGGGGGTCGCGATCACGACGAGGTCGAGGTCGCGCGCGCGCTCCCACAGCTGCGAGGGTGAGTCGACAACCGTCGCGCCAGGGTGCGCGCGAGACGCTGCGCCTTGTCGCGAGGGATTGGCGGTGACGATGGCCGAGAGCCGGAGGCCAGGCGTGACCGCGATCAATGGGGCATGGAACGACTCCCCCGCCAAGCCGTAGCCGACAAGACCGACGCGGAAGGGGGGCTCGCGCGATTTGGACAATGGCGCTCCTCGTTTGGCTGGCTCGACCTTCACGCTCACGCTACCGCGCGGGTGACTTCGGCGGGTGCGGCTGACGCACGAGTCGGAGCCAGATGGTGAAGCACGATCCCCGACCGACCTCGCTCCGCACTGTGACATCGCCGTCGAGGAGCCGCGCCACTCGCCGCGCTATGGCAAGCCCCAGGCCCGCCCCCGGCTTCTCCCCGCCGCCGAGTCGAGTGAACTCATCGAACACCAGGTCGACCATCTCCGGGGGAATGCCGGGACCGGAGTCAGCGACATCGATCGCGATCCAGTCGGTGGAATCACCTTCGCCATCCATGCGCCGGAGCTCTGTGCGGACCTCGATGCGTCCCCCCGACGGCGTGTACTTGATCGCGTTCGAGAGGAGATTGCCGAGGACCTGACGAATGCGTGCTGGATCGGTCGTCACGAGGGGGAGGTCCGGCGGCGCGGTGACGACGAGAGTGTGCTGGGCGAGGTGTGCCTCCGCGTGGTGGTCGGCCACGGTCTCCCGGACGATCCCCGATACGTCCACGGTCTGTGGTGCCACACGCAGCTCGCCCACCTCCGCCCGAGACAGCTCGAGCAAGTCGGCGATGAGCAAAAGCAGCGACTGAACCCCGCTCCGGATCCGCTGGACGCTCCGACGCTGTCGCTCGGTGAGCGTGCCGACGACGCCATCCTCGAGCAGGGCTGCATGTCCTTCGATTGCGTTGAGCGGGTTCTTGAGATCGTGGCTAATGCCTCTCATGAACCGCGCCTTGCTGTCCATCGCTTCCTCGAGGGCGAGGCGAGCGTGCTCGGTCGCGGTAGCGTGATCGCGCAAGCGCGCTCCGAGCCAGATGACCGCGCCAAGCGCGCCGAGGGCCGCCATGCCCAGGATCACCCCCATCTTTCGCTGCCGCCGCTCCGCGGCGAGGATCTGCTGGCGCCTGCTCCGTGTCGCGACGTCCAGTGCCGCGTCGAGCTCGGCGGCGGCGACGAGGACATCTTCGTACAGCTGCGCCTGAAGCGGGTCGCCGGTCGCCGGACGTTCCGAGCCGCGTGGGAGCGTCTGCTCCACGAGGCGGTGCCATGTCTGCTCCTGCTGGCGCATGGCGGTGTATCGCTGCGCCACGGCGGGGCCGAGCCGCTCGATCAACCCCGCGAGACGCTCGTTGGCGACGACTTCTCGCCCGCGTGCCTCACGATAGCGGCCGAGCAGCAACGTATCTCCGGTGTCGAAGTAGTCGTGGAGGAGCGAACCTTGAAGGGCGATCGCGAGCTGGATCTCCGTCACCAGCCCACGGCCGGGCTCAGTCACGGTGCGCATCTCATCGTACAGTGGTTGGGTGTACCGGGTCCCGATGATCGGTACGAGGACGAGGGCGGCGATGGTCAGGATGACGAACGCCAGAAGCCCCGCCGAGGCCGTCGGCCTGGCGAGCGCAAGGTTGACACGCTGGGGCGCAGCTTCGCCCGGTGGGCTAATGGGCCGCACGAGACCGGAGGCGAGAGATGAGAGCTCGACGCCGGAATCTATCTGTGTGGTTGCCCCGCGAACCAGAAGTGCAACGTGGGGTTCAACATGGCACGCACGGACCCGTACTTGCACATGGCACCACGAACCGCAGTGAGCCCGTGACGTGAGTGCAGCCAGGTAGTCTGAGGTGATCATGAGACGTTTGTCGTTTGTCGTGCTGGCTTTGGTGCTTGGCTGTAATCAGCCCGCGGCGCGCGAGATGTCCGAAGGCACACTCGAGCTTCCCGCGGTGGGTGATTCCGTGTTGATCAGCGCCGCCACCGCGCTACAGAACGGTCAGCCGTGGCGTGCGGCTCAGATTCTGGAGCCGGTACTGCGCGATTCGTCGCAACGGACGCCGGAGCGGGTGCTTCTCGCCGCCAGGGCCGCGGCGGCGTGGGGCGGATGGACTCGTGTCGAGCGATTGCTCGAGCGCGAGCCGTGGCTCGACTCGCGGTTCGACGGCCTGGGCCGCGAGCTGCTGGCGCGCGCGGCGACGGCCCGGCGCGAGGATACGCTGGTTCTCCGGCAGGCGCGTCTCGCGGAGGAGGCGGCGAGCACCCCGCGAGAGCGAGGCGTTCGCCGCGTGCTGATCGCGCGCGCCTTCGATCGCATGGATTCGCTCGAGCGAGCGGCGTCGGCGTACGCGGAGGGCGCGTCGCTGCTGCCCGACGTCGCGGACTGGCTGCGATTGCGCGCGGCCGCGGTCACCGCGGACAGCGCGGGGCGTTCGGCCCACTACGCTTCCTTGCAGACGCCAGCGGCGCGGGCGCGGGTGCCGTGGGTGGAAGCGCAGGCGCGCGAGCGCATTCGCGACTTCGCCGGCGCCGCCCTGGCGTACGAGACGTTAGGCGCTCGCATGACCTCGTATCGCCTGCGCGTCGCCGAGGCCGCGGGCGCCAGCGACACGGCGGCGCGGGGCGCGATCCGGCGGGAGCTGGTCGCGATCGTGCGGACCAGGCGCGGCAGCACGGACGTGCGCGCCGCCGTGGAGCTGCTCGATGCGGTGTTCGCGCCGCTCACTCCCGCGGAGGAGTTGGTGGTGGCGCGAAGCACGGCGGTGTCGGGCCCCGGGTCGCGCGCCATCGAGGGGTTCGCCCGTGCGTTTCGCGCGGGCCAGGGAACGCCTAACGACCGCTATACCTGGGCCGCGGCGCTGGCGAGTGTTGGGCGATACGGGGAGGCGGCGGCGCAGTTCGCGAGAGTTCCGAAATCCTCCAGGCTTGCCGCGCGAGCGGCGTACGAGCGCGCGCGGGCGCTGTTGCGCGGCGGCCATGGCACCAGGGCGCGCACCGAGCTCGAAGCGGTGGTCTCGGGCCACGCCAGGGACACGTCGGCCGCTTCGTCGGCGCTGTATCTTCTCGGGGATCTCGCCGCCGACGATGGTCGCGACGACGACGCGCGCGCGTTCTTCCGTCGCGCCGCCACGCGGTATCCCACGGCGGCGCTGGCGCCGAGCGCGCGCTTTCGCGCCGCGATTCTCGCGTTCGTGAAGGAGGACTACCGAACGGCGGCGCTCGAGCTCGACACGCTGGCGCTCCATCGCTCGCGCTCCAGCGAGACGCTGGCGGGGTTGTACTGGAGTGGCCGATCCTGGGAGCGCGCCGGCGACAGTACCACGGCTCGTGCGCGGTGGGCCGAGGCAGTGACGCGAGAGCCGGCGTCGTATTACGCGATGCTGGCGGCGCGCCGTCTCGAGCAGCAGCCATGGACGCCGAGCGCGGCACCCGACAGCGCTCAGGCGGATTCGACGATGCTTGCGGCGTTGCGGCGCGCGGAGCTTCTCGAGGCGCTCGGCATGGACGACGAGGCGAGGATGGAGTACGACTGGATGGCGTCGGCGGCCGAGGGCTCGGTCGAGACGGCGCTGGCAGCGGCGCGGGCGTTCCGCGATCGAGATCTTGCGCCCCGCGCGATTCGGCTCGGAAACAGGGCACTCTCCAACGGAGCGGCGCGCGACCAACGCCTGTACCGGGTGCTCTACCCGCTGGGGTTCGAGCGGGTGCTCACTCGTGAGGCGGAACGGCACCGCCTCGATCCATCGCTGGTCGCTGCGCTGATTCGACAGGAGTCGAGCTTCGAGCCACGCGCGACTTCACGCGCGGGCGCACGCGGCCTCATGCAGATCATGCCCGCGGTCGGGCGCCAGTTGGCGGCGGCGGAAGACTATCACACATGGGACGCTGAGCTGCTCTACCAGCCGGACGTGAGTCTCGAGCTCGGCATGACCCACCTCGCCGGATTGCTCAGCGGCTATTCCCACGTCAGCCACGCGCTCGCGGCGTACAACGCGGGAAGCTCGCGCGCGAAGCGATGGCTGGAGAAGGCGGGAACGCAGGATCCCGAGGTGTTCGTCGAGCGCATCCCCTTCCGCGAGACGCGCGACTACGTGCGCATCATCCTGCGAAATCGCGAGCTCTACCGCAGCCTGTACTAGGAGTCAGGGGATCAGGGGATCAGGGGATCAAGGGGGGTCAGGCAGGAGGTCTCCGGAGCTGCGCGAGCCGTTCTCCTCGAACCTTCACCCTGACACCCCCTGATCCCTGACTCCTGACCCCTGGTGTCGTGGTCTTGCGCCGTACAGCGGCGTAACGAAAGTTCGATGCTCATTGGTCGTCCTGCGCGAATCTCGCAGGGGGTTCACCATGCATCGGACAATCGCGGCGGTTGTGATGGTGCTCCTGGCTTCGTCAGCCGCCGCCCAACACGAGCATCACGGCGGCGGCGAAGCCCTCGGCCGCGTGTCGTTTCCCACCTCGTGCGCGGCTGGCGTTCAACCGGACATCGACCGTGCAGCGGCCATGCTGCACTCGTTCTGGTTCGCCGCGGCGGAGAAGGCGTTCGACGCGGTCGCCACCAAGGACCCCGGCTGCGCGATGGCGCACTGGGGAGTCGCGATGACGCTGTGGGGGAACCCGTTCGTGAGGCAGCCGATTCCCGCCGAGCGCGAGCGTGCGGGACTGGCGGCCGCGGAACGCGCGTTGGCGCTCGCGTCGAAGGCCTCGCATCGCGAGCAGATGTACATCGGCGCGGTGGCGGCACTCTGGCGCGGCGCTGACTCGCTCGATCACCTCGCCCGGCTGGCGCGGCACGAGCAAGCAATGAAGGCGCTGTACGAGGCGCATCCGGACGACACGGAAGCCGCGGTGTTCTACGCCCGCGCGATCATCGCCAACGCGCCGCCGACCGATCTGGAGTTCAAGCGACAGCTCTTCGCCGCCACCCTGCTCGAGCCGCTGTTCGAGAAGCAGCCGGACCATCCCGGTCTGGCCCATTACATCATTCACACTTTCGACGCGCCGCAACTCGCTGCGCACGGGCTCTCGGCCGCGCGTCGGTACGCCGCGATCGCACCGGCCGCACCGCACGCGCTGCACATGCCGTCGCACATCTTCACGCGGCTCGGCTATTGGGACGAGTCGATCGAGACCAACCGCCGGTCGGCCGCAGCGGAGCCGGACTCGAACGCGGCCGCACACCCGAACGACTACATGGTGTACGCGTATCTCCAGCAGGGTCGCGATGGCGAGGCGGCTCGCGTGGTTGCGCGCTCGCGCGAAGCGGCGGACCGCTATTACGGAGGGATCCTCGGCTACAACGCGGTGGCGATGCCGGCGCGCTATGCACTCGAGCGGTCGGCGTGGAAAGAGGCGGCTGCGTTGCCGGTGCCATCGAAAGCGGCTGCGTTCGTCATGGCGGTCTCGCGATTCGCGCGCGCCGTGGGTGCCGCCCGGAGTGGCGATCGGACGCAAGCGACCGCGGACATCGCCGAGCTCGATGCGCTGCGCGATTCGCTGACGGCGCGCAAAGAGACGTACTGGGCGACGATCGTCGAGGCGCAGCGGCTGGCGGCGGCGGCATGGGTGGCGCATGCGGAGGGGAACGACGCCGGTGCGGTTCGCCTGGCGCAACAGGCTGCGCAACTGGAGGAAACAGTCGAGAAGCACCCGGTCACGCCGGGGCCGCTCCTGCCGGCGCGAGAGCTCGAGGGGGATTTGCTGATGGAGCTCGGCCGTCCCGCGTTGGCGCTGCGTTCGTACGAGGCGACGCTCGTGCGCGAGCCGCGGCGGGCTCGCGCCCTGTTCGGCGCGGCGCGAGCGGCTGATCTGTCCGGCAAGACGGCGACTGCGCGTGCCCACTACGGAGAGCTCAGCCGTCTGATGGACAGGGCCGATGCGTCGCGGGTGGAGCGCAAGATCGCCAGGGAGTTCCTCTCGCGACGTCCCTGAGGCTCGTCCGCGAGAATTGTGAGGCGGGTCGCGGTGCACGCGGGGGATATCGCCGTAGAGTGGGCACGTCGCTGGATCGTACGCGAGCGAAGGACATCAGAACTCGCATTGGGAGGTCACATGACCAGGCAACGGTCGGCTGAGCGAGTCACTCTGTATACGCAGCGCGTCCTCGTTGTCGCGCTGCTCGCGGTGGCCCTAACGAGCATGACCGGGATTGCCTCCGGGCAGGCATCGATCAAGGTCAACGACAATGTCAGCATCAGGTTCGGGACGCTCCTTCAGGGGTGGGGGGACTGGACGCAGGACCCGGTGAGCGAAGGATATGCGCAGAACCTCTTTCTGCGACGCGCGCGGCTGCTCGTCGGCGGGCAGGTGGCGAAGAACATCACGTTCTTCATCGAGACGGACAATCCGAATCTGGGACGTTCTCCGAAGGCCCTGGGAAGCGGCTTCATCCTCCAGGATGCACTGGCGGAAGTGAAGTTCTCCGATCCGCTCACCATCTCGGCGGGGCTGATGTTCGTTCCCTTCTGCCGGAACTGCATTCAAAGCGCGGCGACGCTGCTGAGCCTCGATTACAGCTCCTTCTCGTTCCTGGCGACGCCGGCCACGCAATCGAGCGTGGGGCGGGACATCGGCTTCCAGGCGAAGGGCTACTTCAACGGGAATCGGATCGAGTATCGGGTAGGCGCGTTCCAGGGATTCCGTGCGGCGGGCTCGCGGAATCCGCTTCGCGGAGTCGGACGCCTTCAGGTCAATCTGCTGGACGCGGAGACGCCGGGCATCTTCTACACCGGAACGTACCTGGGGACGAAGCGCGTGCTCGCGATCGGCGGTGGCTTCGACATGCAAGCCGGCCCGGGCGACAACTATCAGGCGTTCGCCATCGACGGGTTCCTGGACTATCCGTTGACCGACTCGGTGTCGATCACAGCGCAGGTCGACTACTTCATGTACGACGGCGGTCAGACCTTCCCGACGGTGGTCGAGCAGAACGCGATCTTCGCCGAGGCGGGGCTGTATTTCAAACCGTTGCGGATCATGCCGTTCGTGAAGTTCGAGACGCAGAACTTCGACCCCGCCGCGGCGGTGGACAACACGCGGTATCAGGCGGGATTCACGTACTACATCTCGGGGCACAACGCGAATCTGAAGGTGGCGTACTCGCGACTCGACCCTGACGTGGGCAACGCGTCGAACCAGTTCACGACGCAGCTGCAGGTGTTCTACTACTGAGGGGAACGACGGGATCAGCGGGATCGAAGAGGTCAAAGGGCTCCTTGACGCCCCTGGATCCCTTCGATCCCTTCGATCCCTTCGCCCCCTTCTGCCCTTATGCTCTTGAACTTTCCCCGCACCGCTTTAGATAAAGGAAAGCCGATCGTTCCCCGTAGGAGCTCGCGAGTCCATCTTTGCGCTGAGGAGTAGCGCTATGGGATCCACGCGACGGGAATTCCTTCGCTATGCGACGGGCGCCGGCGTCGGGACCGCACTGGGCGGCCTCGCCGGACTCGGGCTCACCCTCGCTCCCGCGCGCGCCAAGGCCCAGGCGCTGCGCATCAAGGACAGCAAGACGGTCCCCAGCATCTGCCCCTTCTGTTCGGTGGGCTGCGCGACGTTGATCCACGTCAAGGATGGCGAGATCATCAACATCGAGGGGGATCCGCGCAGCCCGCATAACGAGGGAACGCTCTGCCCCAAGGGGGCGGCGATCTACCAGCTGCACCGCAATCCCAACCGGCCCACGAAGGTGCTGCACCGGCGGCCGGGCGCGAAGGACTGGGAGGCGGTCGAGCTGACCTGGGCGATGGACCGCGTCGCGGAGCTGATCAAGAAAACGCGCGAGGAGACCTTCATCGAGCGAATGCCGGACGGCAAGCTCGTCAACATGACGCCGGCGATCTTCGCCCTCGGCGGCGCGACGCTCGACAACGAGTTCAACCACGTCTGCCAAAAATTCTGCCGAGGCCTGGGGATCGTCGCGATCGAGAACCAGGCTCGAATATGACACAGCTCTAGCGTCCCCGGTCTGGGGTCACGGCTTGGTCGAGGCGCGGCGACGGTCTTTCCGCGCAACCTGGAGCACAGTGACTGTTTCGTCATCATGGGCTCCAACATGGCCGAGTGCCATCCGGTCGCATTCCGGTGGCCGATGAAGGCCAAAATGAACGGCGCAAAGCTCATCCACGTCGATCCGCGGTTCACGCGCACGAGCGCGAACTGCGACATTCACGCGCCCATCCGCGCCGGGTCCGACATCGCGTTCCTTGGCGGACTGATCAACCACGTCATCAACAGCGAGCGCTGGAACACGGATTCCTTCTTCCGGGAGTACGTGGTCAACTACACCAACGCCGCCACCATCGTCAGCGACGACTTCAAGGATACGGAAGATCTCGAGGGTGTGTTCTCGGGTCTGGTGCAGTACACCGAGAAACCGGAGTGGCCGTACAACGCGTTCGTCGGCCAATACCAGGCGACGTCCTGGCAGTACAAGGCGACGGCCGTCCAGACGGTGGGCGAGCAGGTAGCGTACTCCGCGCGTGCCGGCCAAGCGAGTCAGGTGCAGGGGCCGCAGGCGGCTCAACCGCCCGGTGGGGCGCAGGCACCATCACCTCCGGCGCCCACGTCGTGGGACGACGTCGTCCGCTCGCTCAAGCGACCGGCGGCGCCGCGGGACGTCACCCTCCAGAATCCGCGGTGCGTCTTCCAGGTCGTGAAGCGGCATTATGCCCGCTACACCCCGGAGGTCGTCGAGCAGATCACCGGCTGCCCGCAAGCGAAGTTCCTCCAGGTTGCCGAGACGCTGCTCCAGAATTCCGGCCGGGATCGCACATCGGCGTTCGCCTACGCGGTGGCGTGGACGCAGCACACGTACGGCGTGCAGATGATCAGCTGCTGCGCGCTGCTCCAGCTGCTGTTGGGCAACATGGGTCGGCCCGGCGCCGGCATCATGGCGCTCCGCGGCCACGCCGCCATCCAGGGCTCCACCGACGTGCCGACGCTGTATCACAGCATCCACGGGTACATGAGCCACCCGACGGTGCTGAAGAAGCACGAAACGCTTCGCGACTACATCACGACGGAGACGCCGTCGGGAAGCTACTGGGCCAACCTGCCCAAGTTCATGGTGTCGTACCTGAAGTCGTTCTACGGCGCGGCCGCCACGCGCGAGAACAACTGGGGCTACGACTGGCATCCGAAGATCCTCGGCGACCACTCGCACATCGCGACGATGGCCGCCATGGAAGAAGGCAGGATCAAGGGAATGTTGTGCGTCGGGCAGAATCCGGCGACGTCGCTCAACGGCTCGGCACAGCGGGCGGCGATGCGGAAGCTGGAGTGGTTGGTGGTGAAGGACAACTGGCTGACGGAGACCGCGACGCAGTGGTACTCGGCCCCCGAAATCAAGAACGGGGATGTGAAGGTCGAGGACATCAACACCGAGATCTTCTTCTTCCCGTCGACGCAGATCGCCGAGTACGACGGCAGCTTCACCAACACGCAGCGGATGCTGCAGTGGCATTTCAAGGCCGCTGACGCGCCAGGCGACTGCAAGACCGACACGTGGTTCTACTACCACCTCGGCAAGCGCCTGAAGCAGGCGTATGCAAACAGCTCGGCGGCGCGCGATCAGGGGTGGAAGAACACGGTGTGGGACTACGACCGCCAGCCGGGAACGACCGCGGGAGAGATCTCCGACGAGCCTGACGAGCTCAAGATCCTCAAGGAGATCAACGGCTTCCAGACCGCCGACCCGAGCAAGCACCTCGCCGGATTCGGCGAGCTCAAGGATGACGGATCGACCACGTGTGCGTCGTGGATCTACTGCGGCTGCTATCCGGCGGCCGACCGCAACCTCACCGCGCGACGCACCCCCGACCCTCCGGGTGCGCCGGGGGCCCACCTCAACTGGGGATGGGCGTGGCCGGCGAATCGGCGCATCATGTACAACCGCGCATCGGCCGACCCGCAGGGCCGGCCGTGGAGCGAGCGCAAGCGGTGGATCTGGTGGGATGGCGCGGCCGCGAACGCCCCCAACCCGCTGACCGGTGCGGCGACGCCGCCGGGAAAGTGGATCGGGTACGACGTCCCGGACTTCGCACTGACCAAGGCGCCTAACGCGCAGCCGAGGCCGGATGGCATTGGCCTCGATGCGATGTCGGGGATCGACGCCTTCATCATGAAGCCCGATGGCAAGGGCTGGCTCTACGTTCCGTCCGGGCTCGTCGATGGCCCGCTGCCGACG
>JAICNG010000175.1 GCA_025931335.1 Gemmatimonadaceae bacterium
AGCGCGGCATGTCCCTTGTCCTGCGAGTGCGGAAGGTGCGTGGTCAGCCCGCCGACGCCCCAGGCGCGCATCGTCCGCCAATTGTCGATCCGCACCACCACGCCATCGGTGAACAGTTCGACACGCTCCTTCGGAAAGCCGCGATGCCCGTTGGCGAGGTAGCGGATGGATGCGATGGACCCGTCGGCGAAGCCAAGCTGCATTGCGGCGACGTCGTCGAGCGCCTGCTCCTCGCCGGCCGTCTTCACCTGAATGCCGGCGATCGGCGCACCGACGAAGAACCGCGCGAGATCGATGAAGTGCACCGCCTCGCCAACGATTCGCCCGCCACCCTCGTCGGGGCGCTGTGTCCAGTGATCGCGAGGAATCGCCCCGGCGTTCACGAGCATGTCGACGACGAGCGGGCCGGTGCGCCCGCGAAGCGCCTCGCGCGCGCGCACAGCCATGGGTGCATAACGACGATTGAAGCCGACGCACAGGACGGCCGACGATCGCTCGAGCGTGGCCGCGATCCGGTCCACGTCTTCGGCGTCCAGCGCGAGGGGCTTCTCCACGAACACGTGCTTGCCCGCCTCGAGAGCCCGCCGCGCCCAGGAGGCGTGCGTGTCGTGTCGCGTCGTCACGACGATGGTGTCGATCAGCTCGTTGGTGAGCAGGGTGTCCGGGTCGGTGGTCGCGCGACGAAACCCCTCGCGCTTTCCGACCACCGTCGCCGACACGCCGCCACTCGAGGCGAGCGTGTGCAGTGTCGCGCCGCCGGCGGCGAAGGCGGGGATGAGCACGCGCGAGGCGAAGTTCCCCGATCCGATCCAGCCGACGATGCCGCGCCCCGGCGCCGGCTCGTCAGCCCTCAGAGTCACCGATCGCTGGAGTACGGGCGACGCCTCCGTCCGCTCCGGGTAGCGAAGCACGATACCCAGGCTCGGCTCCGATCCGGACACGACGTCATAGGCGCGCGCGGCATCGGCGATGTCGAACCGATGTGACACCAGGGGCGCGGGGTCGAGGCGTCCGTCCGCCATCAGCGACAGCACGGCCTCGAAGTTCCGCGCTTCCGTCCAGCGCACGAAGCCTCTGGGATAGTCGACGCCCTGGTCCTCGTGAACCGGATCGTACCGCCCGGGCCCATAGCTGCACGACACCTGGAACGACAGCTCCTTGCGATAGAAATCGTCGCGCCGGAGCTGGAGCCCGGCGACGCCGACGAGCACGATGCGCCCACGCTTCCGGCACATCGCGGCCGCCGCCTGCACCGGCTCATCATCGTCGGTGGCGAGAGTGAGGAGCACGACGTCGGCGCCGTCGCCCGCGGTGAGGTCGAGCACCGCCCGCGCGACATCGAAGCCCTCCGCGGCCGCGATCGTCCGCGCGCCAAGCCGCTCGGCGAGTGAGAGCCGCGACGCATCGCGGTCGATCCCGATCACCTCGCAGCCGTTCGCGCGCGCGAGCTGCACGGTAAGGAGCCCGATGAGCCCCAGACCGTAGACGACGATCGTCTCGCCTAACGTCGGCGCCGCGAGGCGCAGCCCCTGGAGCCCGATGGCCGCCAGAGGGGTGAAGGCCGCCGCCTCGAAGCTGACACCGTCGGGGATGTGCGCGGCGAGGGTGTGTGGTACGCGCACGAACTCCGCGTGCGGCCCGTTGGTGACCACCCGGTCACCAGGGGCGAAGCGCTCCACGCGTGGCCCGGTGTCGACGACGATCCCGGCCTGACAATATCCGATCGGAATGGGCGCATCGAGCTTGGCTCGAACGGCGCCGAGGGTCGGACCAATTCCGTCGGTACGCATCTTGTCGACGACCTGTCGTACCTTGTCGGGCTGGCGCCGCGCCTTTTCCAGCCAGCCGGCGCGGCCGAAGTCGACGAGCATGCGCTCCGTTCCCGCCGACACCACGCTCGCCCGTGATTCGACGACGAGCGAGACGCCGGTAGCGGCGGGAACGGGCACGTCCACGAGCTGCGTGGAGCCGTCCGCAAGCGATTGCAGAAGATGGATCACCGACGTTGAGTTAAGGGATGGCCGAGTACAAAGGCAAGCGGCTCGCCGACGTCCTGCTGGTGCTCCTGGCGACACCCGTGTGGGTGCCGCTCATGGGCGTCATCGCGCTTCTCGTGCGCGTGAAGCTCGGCTCGCCCGTCTTTTTCGCCCAGGAGCGACCAGGGCGAGGATCGCGACCGTTCCAGCTGGTCAAGTTCCGCACGATGACCAACGCCCGCGATGCATCGGGCGTCCTCCTGCCGGATGCGGAGCGCCTGACGAGATTCGGCCGTGCACTGCGCTCCTCGTCGCTCGATGAGCTTCCGGAGCTGTGGAACGTGCTGCGTGGGGACATGAGCCTCGTCGGTCCGCGACCGCTGCTCACCCGGTATCTGCCGCGTTACAGCGAGCATCACCGGCGGCGGCACGATGTGCGGCCAGGGATCACCGGCCTCGCGCAGGTGTCCGGCCGCAATGCGATCACGTGGGCGGAGAAGCTCGACCTCGACGTCGCGTACGTCGAGCGCTGCTCCCTCGGCCTCGATGCGCGAATCCTCGGACGAACGCTGTGGTCGGTGGTACGCCGCGAGGGCATTACGGCCGAAGGCGCAGCCACGATGCCGGAGTTTACGGGCTACGACCAGCCGACGCCGCGCTGACCGCGCCGCGCACACCCTCGATCACGCGTTGCTGATCCTCTTCCGACAAGCTCGACGATGAGGGCAGGCAGATCCCGGTGTGGAAGAGGCGTTCCGCATACTGGCCGCCCACACAGTACGCGCCGGCGAACATCGGCTGCATGTGCATCGGCCGCCACACCGGCCGCGCCTCGATGTTCTCCCGGTCGAGCTCGCGAACGATGTCTGCCGGCGTCACCGGGATTTCGCTCGAGTCGATCGAGAACACGCTGAGCCAGCGCGTATGGAGGCCCCACGGGGCCTCCGGCTGAGGCACGAGCCCGGGGATGTCGGCCAGCGCCTCACGATAGCGATCGAAGATCGCGCGACGCCGTGCCACGCGGTCGTCGAGCACGCGCAGCTGGCCGCGTCCGATCCCGGCGAGCACGTTGCTCATACGGTAGTTGAACCCATACTCGGCGTGCAGGTACTCGACCGCGGGCTCGCGCGACTGGTTGGCCCACTTCTTCATCCGGGCGAGCTGCGCCGGATCGCGGGCGATCACCGCCCCGCCCCCGGTGGTGGTGATGATCTTGTTGCCGTTGAAGCTGAGGATCGAATAGTCGGCGACGGTCGCCGTCTGTCGCCCCCGGTACGTCGCGCCGAGCGACTCCGCCGCGTCCTCGATCAGCATGACGCCGAACTCGCGGCAGGTTTCCAGGATCGGGTCCAGGTCCGCGTGCTGGCCATAGAGATGGACCGCCACGAACGCCTTCGGGAGCTTCCCCTTTCGGCCTGCGGCGGTGAAATACTCGCGCAGCAAATCCGGATCGACGTTCCACGATGTCGTCTCGCTGTCGATGAACACCGGCTCGGCGCCGAG
>JAICNG010000065.1 GCA_025931335.1 Gemmatimonadaceae bacterium
TCATCGCTCCGCCCGTCAGCTCACGCCCACTAGGGAGGCGTACCCATGAACGTAAATGTCTGCACACGCTCCATCCTGGCCGCCATGGCAATCGTGGCGGCGCTCCTGGCACCGAGTCGCGTGCTCGCGCAGGGAACGGCGACGATCGCCGGCACGGTCACCGATTCGTCGACGCAGCAGCCGGTGCCCGGCGTGCAGGTCACGGTCGCCGGCACGCAGCGCGGCACGCTCACCGATGACGGCGGCCGTTATGCACTGCGCGGCCTGCCGGCCGGGACCGTCACCGTGCGCGTTCAGCGCATCGGGTACGCGCCGGTCGAGCGCAGCGTCGCCGTCGGCGCGAATCTCACCGCCGATGTCGACTTCGTGCTCACGCCGGTGGCCCGCGTCCTCACCGAGGTTGTCGCGACGGGATACGGCACGAGCATCCGCCGCGACCTGAGCAGCTCGGTGTCGTCCGTGGGCGCCGAGGAGCTCACCGGAACGACGCTCGCCGGTGTCGACGCCGCCCTCCAGGGAAAGGCGGCCGGCGTCCAGGTGATCCAGAATGCCGGTAACCCCGGCGTCGGCATCACCGTTCGCGTCCGTGGCGCCGCGTCGATCTCGGCGAGCAACCAGCCGCTGTGGGTGATCGACGGCGTGCCGATGATTCGCGAGGACTTCTCGCAGATCGCCGTCGGCGGCCAGGACATTACCGCCGTCACCGGCATCAGCCCCGACGAGATCGAGTCGATCGACATCCTGAAGGACGCCGCCTCGGCCGCCATCTACGGCTCGCGCGCCGCCAACGGCGTCGTCATGATCCGCACGAAGCGTGGTCGCGCCGGCCGGCCGAAGTTCTCGTTCAACATGTATACGGGACTCCAGGAGTCGGCGAAGAAGCTCGACCTGCTCAACTCCCGGGAGTTCGTCGAGTACGCCAACGAGGCGTTCACGAACGACGGCTACGCTCCCGTCTTCGAGCCGGGCGTCGACGACGCCATCAGCACCGATTGGCAACAGGAGGTGCTGCGCACGGCGCCAGTCAGCGATGTGTTCCTCTCCGTCGACGGCGGCAACGAGCGCGTTCGCTATCTCGTCTCCGGCTCGTACTTCGACCAGAAGGGCATCGTCATCGGATCGGGCTACGATCGGCAGACGATTCGCGCCAATCTCGATTTCGATCCGACGAGCCGGCTGTCGTTCCGGTCGTCGATCGCCCTGTCGCGTGAGCTGCACGAGCGCATCGAGAACGACAACACGATCGAAGGCGTGTACGCGAACGCGATCGCGAACCTTCCGATGTTCCCGGTGCGGCGAAGCGATGGCAGCTTCACCGATCCGAACGACGTGGTCGGCGTCGATGACGACGTTCCGCTCACGTACATCAATCCGGTCGCCGTCGCCGAGCTGAGCTTCAACGAATCGCGTGCGCTGCGCTCCTACGGCACCATCGAAGGATCGTATCGCATCAGCGACGACTTCCGCCTCAACGCGCGCGCCGGATACGACGTGCTGAACCTGCGCGATCTGGCGTGGGAATCGCCGAACGTCATCGGCTCGCTCGGGGAGAGCGTCCGCGGCCGGTCGGTGCAGGCCAACAACACCGCCACGCGGTACATGCTCGAGAGCTACCTCGGCTACGACTATGGCGGGAGCTTCGCGCAGGTGAACCTCACCGGCGGCGCGTCCGTGGAATGGAATACGGAGGAGAACGACTTCCTCCGTGGCGAGGGCTTCGCGCACACCGCCTTCCAGTATCCAGGCAACGCCGGACGCATTACGACCTACGACGGCGACCGCACCGGCAATAACCTCGTCTCGTTTTTCGGCCGCGCGAACGCCACGTTCGCGGATCGCTTCCTCTTCTCCGGAAGTATCCGCGCGGACGGCTCGTCGCGGTTCGGCGAGGAGAATCGGTACGGCTACTTCCCCGCCGTCTCGTTGGGCTGGATCCTCAGCGATGAGCCGGCGTTCTCCGCCCTGAAGAACGTCGCGGACGTCAAGCTCCGCGCGAGCTACGGCGAGACCGGCAACCAGGACATCGGGGACGACTTCGCGCCGCTCGCGAGGTACTCGGAGGCGAAGTACGCCGGGGCGCCAGGCATCGCGCCGGAGAACATCGCCAACCAGGAGCTGAAGTGGGAGACGAACCGTGAGTACGACGTCGGCATCGACGTCGGCCTCATGAATGGACGCATCAACGTCGTCGCCGACTGGTACCTCAAGCAGACGGACGACCTGCTCATTCAGCGCCCCATCACGCGCACCAGCGGCTTCTCGAGCTTCTGGGACAACATCGGAAACATCGAGAACCGCGGATTCGAGTTCGGCATCAGCACGGTGAACTTCGATCCCCCGACGAGTGACGGATTCCGCTGGGAGACGAACTTCAACATCTCGTGGAACAAGAACAAGGTCACGACGCTGTACAACGATGAGCCCTTCAACGCCGGCTTCGACGGGATCAACCGGTACGAGGAAGGGTTGCCGATGGGTGCGTTCTACACCGTGAAGTTCATCGGTGTGGATCCCGACAACGGCAACGCCCTGTTCGTCGACCTCGACGGCGATGGCGAAACCGGGGAGGACCCGGACGATCGCATGATGGTCGGCAGCCCACATCCGGATTACTGGGGCGGCCTGACGAACACGTTCGCGTTCAAGGGCTTCGACCTGCGCACCTTCGTGCAGTTCAGTCAGGGCGGCGAGATCTACAACGGCCTGCGCGCGTACGCCGATGATGGCGTGTGGAGCCTGGGTGACAACAAGCTGCGCCACGTGCTCGACCGCTGGCAGCAGCCCGGCGACATCACCGACGTGCCCCGCGCGAGCTGGGACGGCGTGTCGCAGGCGTACATCACCACCAGCCGCTGGATCGAGGACGCGTCGTACGTCCGCATTCAGGAGATCACGTTAGGCTACAAGCTGCCGGGGCGGTTCGCCGGGATGGCCAACCTGGCCGACGCGCGCCTCTTCGTATCGGGACGGAACCTGAAGACGTGGTCCGACTACATGGGCTTCAACCCCGAGGCGAACAGCGCGGGGTCGAGCTCCAACACGACGATGTCGAACGAGTTCTACTCCTATCCGCTGGCGCGGACGATCACGTTCGGCGTCCAGGGCTCGTTCTGACCACGACGCGATCCCACTCCTTCTGACATGAGATCATACATGCGAATCCGATGGACTGTGCCGGCGCTCCTGGTGGCGCTGGCGACGGCCTGCGACAACACGCTCACCGTCGAGCCGGTCAACGAGGTGGCGGCCGACGTCGCCATCGTCGATGCGGCGACGGCGCGCGCGGCGATCGCGGGCGCATACGACGCTCTGCAGGACGACGCGAGCGTGTCGTACTACAGCGGCGACTTCTCCGTCTTCTCCGACCTGTCGGCCGATGACGTACGCCACAGCGGCACCTTCGACACGTATCGGCAAGCCGATCGCAACCAGCTGTCGGCCAACAACGGGACGATCGAGGACATCTGGGAGGCGCTGTACATCGGCGTCGTCCGCGTGAACCGCATCATCGAGAAGCTCCCGACCGTGCCCGGGCTGAGCGAGGACGAGCGCGATGACCTGCTTGGCCAGGCGTACTTCCTCCGTGCGGTGAACTATCACAACCTGGTGAAGCTGTGGGGCGGTGTGCCCCTGCGCCTCACCACGCCGGGCAGCATCGACGAGGCGGCGAACATCGACCGCGCGACCGAGGCGGAGACGTACGCACAAATCATCGATGATCTCGACCAGGCGCTCGCGCTGCTCGTGACCGACGATGATCCCTCCATCGCCACCCGCGGTGGCGCGTGGGCCATGAAGAGCCGTGTGGCGCTCTACATGGAAGACTGGGCGGGCGTAGTGGAGGCCGCCGACTCGGTCGAGACCTATGGGTACGCGCTGGCGCCCGAGTTCGACGACCTGTTCGTGGCCGAAGGGCAGACCACGGAAGACATCTTCAAGATCCCGTTCACGCCGGAAGAAGCCCACTTCCTCGGCTGGTACTACCGCGCCAAGACCTACGGCGGACGGTACGAGCTGGCGCCCACCTGTGCGCTCGTCAACGCGTTCGACTCGAGCGTGGACTGCGGGCAGACCGACTTCATGGCCGGCTGGTCGCCCAACGATGACCGCGCCGCGTTCTCGATCGACGTGAACACGAGCTCGAACGAGCCCTTTGCCAACAAGTATCTCACCGGCATCGGTGACGAGGATCTGCACGTGATCCGCCTCGCCGAAGTGATCCTCAACCGGGCGGAGGCGTACGCGCATCTCGGTCAGCTCAGCGCGGCCGTCGACGACCTGAACCAGACTCGCGTCCGCGCGGGACTCGCGCCGCTCGTGCTGGGCGTGACCGTCGCGAACAACATGCAGGCTGTGCTCGACGCCATTTGGCAGGAGCGCCGTCTCGAGCTCGCGTTCGAGGGATTCCGCTGGCCCGACCTCGTTCGCACCGGCCGCGCGGTGGCCGTGCTCGGAATCACCGACCGCCCGCACCAGGTGCTGTACCCGATTCCTCAGGCGGAGCTGGACGTCGCCCCGAACGTCACGCAGAACTCGGGGTACTGAACGCACCGATCCAGCACGACGAACCCCCGCGCGGCGTGCCGCGCGGGGGTTTCTGCATCCGTCCGACGTTAGGCGCGCTCACCCGCCGGCGATCCGATACACCCGATAGTCTCCGCTCTGAAAGAGGACGGGATACGGATACGCCGCCTTGCTCACCAGATACCGCGCCCCATACCGACCCGCGATGTCGCCGATCTGCTCCGGCGTCAGCGAGCCGTACCGAGCCTCGAGCGCCTCATAGGTGAAGGTCGCCGGATCCTCCGACAACGGCCCCACGAGCGCCTCGATCCGCTCGCGCCATTCCGGAATGCGATCGAGCCGCACCTGATCGAAGTTCGCGACCTGCGCCCGCCGCGCGAGATAGAAGCTGTCGCGTCGCCACGGGGGCAGGATCGTCACGGCGTCGACCGGCGTCTCCCGGGAGAGCCACACGAAGGCATGGGCGATGTCATCGTGCCCCGTCCATTCGCGAATCCGCCACACGCTCCGGTCCCAGAGATACCCGATGGGATGCGCGAGCCCCATGATCGCGATCACGCCGATGACGGTCATCAGGCCGCGCAGGCGCAGGTGATCGCGCTCCTGATAAGCCTGGGCGATCGCGAAGAGGAAGCACAGCGGCGCCACCGTGGCGAACACGCGAAACGGCGTGATCTGCAGCAGCTCGTACCATCCCATCACCCGACACAGAAGGCCGAACGCGAAGAACAGGCCGAGGCCGAGCTGAAACCAGCCTAGAAAGCGGATTGCCCGCGAATGGCGATTCTGCCACCAGTGAAGCAAGCTGAAAGCGCTGATGATCCCCAGAGTCAACAGGTCGCGGCGCACCCAGGCGAATGGATCGAGGTGCATTGGAAACCGCATGCGCACGAGATAGCTCCACTCGGCGCGTGAGGCGGACGTCCCCGCTCCGGGCATCGTCACCAGCGGAATGAACGCGGGGAGCGCGAAGAGGATCGTCAGACCGGCGATGGCGAGGAGCCGCTTCCAGGGACGGCCTGACGCCAGCAGCGCCAGGCCCACCGGCGGACCGGCGACGAGACCGACCGCTGGATGAAACGCGAAGGACAGGCCGAGCAGGATTGCGCCCGACGTGTCCCGCCCATCCAGAAATCGCAGGAGCGCGTAGACCAGAAACACGTAGGCGACGCTCTGCGCCTCGAACGTGCCGATCATGCTGCTGACGGCGACGATCGACTGATCGATGAGCAGCCACAGGGCCACCGCGAGCGCCGACGCGCGCGCCGGGATGCCGAAGCGCATGCCGAGTCGCATGAGGCCCGCCACGAGCAGCGCCCAGGTCACCAAACGCCCAATCCACCCCACCACCTCGGGCGAGACGACGAACATCAGGAGGCCGACGAGCCAGTTGAACACGAAGTGCTCGCCGCGCGACGTTCCGTACGTCCAGTCGTTCTGGAGGAACTCCGGGTGCCACTGCTTGTATGGCGCGAGCAGGTACACGAGCTCGTTGCCGAAGGGAACGGGCGCCGCGTTCAGCAGGAAGACCAAAAGCATCAGCCCCGCGAAACAACGGCCGAACTCGGCCGACCTCATCTCGTCGGGCAAGCGACGCAGCAGGCGCGACGTCGTCGCCGGGCGCGCAACGTCGTGCGAGGCCGGCGTGGCGGGCGGATGCGCGATACCAACAGTCATCGAGATATGCAGCAGGAGAGGCAGGGTGTGATATCAGCGTCGCTGGAGCACGACGAAAGCGATATCACCGAGGGCGTACGGGACGGACAACGTCGAGGGAACGGCGGCGCGGAGGCCGCCAAGCGCCTTTGCCGCGAGCGGTGCGCCGGCGCGATGCTCGAGCCGCGACAGCGCATGCTCGACCGTGATCCACTTGACCGCGCGGCGAAACGTGACGAGCCGCCAGCGTGACCACGCGAACAGCGTCTCCAGCGAGCGCCGCGTGTGGTAGTACATCACCGACGGTGGCGAGCACAGGTGCCACCGCGACCGGAGTACCCTCGGGATGAACGACCGGTAGTTCGACGTCTCGATGGCGACGTGGCCACCGGGCCGCACGACCTCATGAAGGCGCTGCTCGACGGCGCGCGGATTCGGCACGTGGGCGATGACGCTCCAGAGCGTCACCAGATCCACCGACGTCACCGGCAGCTCCGCGTCGACGAAGTTGCCCTGCACGACGTCGAGGCCGAGATGCTCGCGCGCGTGTCGCACCGCGTAGTCGCTCACGTCGCAGCCCGCGGTGCGCCAACCGGCGCGGCGCGCTTCGTCGAGGAAGAACCCGGCAGCGCACCCGACGTCGAGCACGGTCCCTGGTCGAATCCCCTCACGAGCGAGGTCGCGCAGATAATGGCGCGCCTGCTGCCGGTGCACCGGCTCGTCCCCGACGTAGTCGGGGTAGCCCTCGAAGCCGCCCGCGGTGAAGTACGACGCGGAGTAGAGTGTCTCGAGGGCCTCGCGTGTGGGCACGCGGGAAAGGAATCCCATGTCGCACGAACGGCACCGGTAAATGGGATGTCCGTTCTTGACGAACAGCGGCGCCACGCTTGCGCCCTGGCAGGACGGGCACCGCAACACGCCGCCGGGTGCCGGCTGCGTGAGCGTGCCGCCACTCGCGGGCGACTCCGGTGCCGACCGCACTGCCATGACCCCCGCCTCGCCGCTCAACCCGCGGCGACGCGCACGAGACGCGGGGTGAACCCCGCGTACGCCGGGACGTCCTCGATCGGTCCGGCGTCGGCGATCGCGCAGCCGGTCACGCAGGTGCCGGCGATGCGCTGCACCTCGCGGAAGTCGACGCGGTTGAACGCTCCATCCGCGTACCGGGCGTTGAGGAACTCGACGAGTGCCGACACTTCGTTCGCGACACCACGCTCCATGACGCGAAAGCCCGCCTCCACGAAATCGACGAACGCCTCGTCGGCGGCCTGCGTCCCACGTCCGATGCCGGTGTATCCCATCGGGCGGCCGAGGAACTCGCCGCGTCGGTAGAGATTACACGCGTCGACGACACCGCGGAGCGTCGCGCCGAGCTCCCCGAGGCGGCCCGACTGCGGCATGCCCAGATAGTCGTGATGCGCCGTGCAGAAGATCGCGATCTCGGTGCCGTCGAGCGCTTTCGCGATGTCGTTCGTGAAGTGCCCCTCGAGCGAGAACTTCCTCAGGTTCTGATCGTCGTCCTTCACGTACGGGTCGTGCATCGTCACGCGGCAGCCGCGCTCGAGGAGCAGTCGCGCCAGCGCGAGCGTGGGCGAGTTGCGCGTGTCTTCGGAGTTGAAGCGGTAGGCGACGCCCATGAGCGCGACGGACCGCCCGCTCAGCGACCCGTACGCGCGCTCGGCGAGCGCGATCGTTTCGGCGGGTGACTCATCGTTGATGTGGCGCGCCTCCAGGATGAGGCTGCGCGACGTGTCTTCCCCGCTCTCGATCGCCCGCCACCAGAGCAGAATGCCGTCCTTCGGCAGACAATGGCCGCCCACGCCCACCGTCGGCACGAGCAGTCCACCGCTCGGCACGGCGTTGGGATCGCTCGACGCGGCATCGGCCTGCGCGAGGCGATCGTTCACGCGATCGCGCACGCCGTAGAAGTCGATGTCGTGCTCGTCGCAGTAGCGCACGATCTCCGCCGAGTACGCGATGCGCACGTCGCGATAGGCGTTTTCGAGTGTCTTGACGACCTCCGCGGTGAGGCTGTTGGTCGGGTGCAGCGTGCCCTTCGTGACGATGCGAGAGTACAGTCGGCGGATGCGCTCCGGCGTTCGCGGATCGAGTCCGGCGACGATCTTGTCCGAGGCGGCGACGCGCTCGACGAGCCGGCCCGGCATCACGCGATTGGGACTGTTCCCGAGCAGCAGGTCGCGCCCTTCGATGAGCCCGTAGGCCGCGAAGTGCTCGCGCACGACGGTCGCCATCGATGACGGCGCCAGCGTGGACTCGAACACGATCATTGGAGCGTTCTCCGGCGGCTTGCGCTGGAGCGCGACCGCAATGTTCGTCAGCGCCTCGAAGAGCGGGCCGTAGTCCGGCGCGAAGCCCGCCTTGTCGGTCTGCACGCAGACGAGGATGACGTCGGCGTCAGCGAGGTCCGCGTAGTCGTAGCTCGCGGAGAGCAGCTCGCGCTCGACGGCGTCGGCGACGATGTCATCGAGCGCCGGCTCCACGCCGCCGATGGGAGAGCGGCCGGCGTTGATCGCCTCGACCTTCCATCCGGAGGTCGGCGACTGCCGCTGCACGACGAGGACGCGCGCGGGCTCGTCGGACCCTTCGCGAATCTCGGCGTGCGCGAGCAGCGCGGCCATCGGCATCCCGACGATGCCCGGCCCGACGACGGCGATCTTGCGGACGCGCCACGCCTGGCCCGCGGGGATTTCAACCGGTGAGGACGGTCTCTCGTGCGCGCTCGTAGACGGCATGTTCGGCAGAAATGGTGGAAGGGGTCGATGCGGCTCCATCACCGTCGATGAACTGTCGGTGCCAGAGCTCGAGGTTGATCGCGCCCCACAGCTTGCGGCCGAAAGCGCTCTCGTTGGTGAGGAGCGACTCGATTTCCTTGCGCTCCCAGATGCCGCGCGAGAGCGCGGACGATGACAGCAGCACATCCTCGAACAGGCCTCTCGCCTTCCCGCGCGCCCAGAGGTGCAGCGGCACCGGGAAGCCCATCTTGTCCTTCCGGGCGAGCACGCTCTCCGGGATGAGGCCCTTGATCGCCTTCTTGAGGATGTATTTCAGCTCGCCGCCCTTGAACTTCATTACGGGCGGCATGCTGGCGACCAGGTCGCAGATGCGGTAGTCGAGCAGCGGCACGCGCGATTCGAGCGACGACGCCATGCTCACGCGATCTTCGACCTGTAGCAGCGCCGGCAGGCCGTTCACCAGATCGAAGTGCGTCATCTTGTTGTAGTACGACAGCGTGTGTGGATGGTTGAAGCTCCGCTGAAAGCGCGCGAACACGTCCTCGCGATTGTAGGAGGCCCTGAAGTCCTCGCTGAACATCCCGAGTGCGCCCCCGCTCCGGTCGATCAGCTGGAAGTAGCGGCGGTCCATCGGCTCGAACGCATCCGTCTTCCAGAAGCCCTGGAGCATCGGGATGTACTGCTTGAGGCTCGGCAGATGCGGGATGATCGACTTGAGGGTCACGAGGTGCTCGGCCTCTTCCGCCGTCTCGAAAATCGCGCCCTTCAGCGCCTGCTCCAGGTACGCGACCATGTAGCGCGCGTATCCGCCGAAGATCTCGTCGCCCCCCTGCCCGCCCAGACACACCTTCACGTGCTGCGAGGCGGTGCGCGCCACCATGTACTGGGGGAACAATCCAGGGCCGGCCGTCGGCTCGTCCATGTGGTAGATGAGCCGCGGCATGAGATCGATGAACTCCTGCTCCGTCGGGACGATCTCGAACGATTCCGCCTCGCACGCGGTCGCCACCTCACGCGCATACGCGCTCTCGTCGAACGCCGCCCCCTCGCGGAACGACCCGGTGAAGGTCTTGAGGCGCCCGCGGAACTCGCCCGCCGCCAGCGTCGCGACGAGGCTCGAGTCCGTTCCGCCGCTGAGGTACGCGCCAACGGGCACGTCGCTGCGCATCTGGATGCGCACCGCGTCGTTCAGCAGCCGCCGCAGCTCGACGACGAAGTATTCCTCTGTATGAAACGGATCGATCGTGAAGCGGGGCTCCCAGAACTTGACCGCGTGCGAGGCGCCCGACGACAAGTCGATCACGTGGTAGTGCCCCGGCAGGACCTTGCGCACGTTGCTGAACAGTGTGCGATCGCCCAGCACGAACTGAAACGTCACGTAATCGCGCAGCGCATCGAGGTCGGCCTCGGCCCGCGCCGCCGGATGGCGCAGGATGGCCTTGATCTCCGAGGCGAACAGAAAGCGCTCGGCGTCCGCCCAGTAATAGAGCGGCTTCACACCGAAGTGGTCGCGCGCGGCGATCAGCTGGCGGCGGTCGCGATCGTAGATGAGGAACGCGAACATGCCGTTGAGCATGCGCACGAAGTCGAGCCCGTGCTCCGCGTACATCTTGAGGATGACTTCGGTGTCCGACGTCGTGCGGAAGGTGTGGCCACGCCGCTTGAGATCGTCCCGCAGCTCGACGTAGTTGTAGATCTCCCCGTTGAACACGATCGTCAGGCCGCCGAACGTCATTGGCTGGCGGCCGGTCGCCAGATCGATGATGGAGAGACGCTTGTGGTACAGCCCCACCGGACCGTCGACGACGTACCCCTCGTCATCCGGGCCGCGGTGGCTCAGCGCGGACGCCATGTCGGCGAGCGGCGGGAACTCCGCCGGCACGCGGTTGCGATTGATGATCGCGGCGATACCACACATGGGTCCCTGTCCTCCGGTCAGCCGCGCCGGGCCACGCTGGCGGCCGGCATCGAGATGGCAGAATGCGAACGGTTAGCGAGACGCGCGCGCGCGAGCAGCGCGCGTGCGTGAACGATCATGGGCACCACCGTGTACCGCTCGGCGAGCACGCCCAGGGCTGCCGCGAGCAGGCGGCGTTTGCGCGGGCCGTCCATGTCCATCCCGGGGAAGAACCGCAGCTGCGGCGCCTCCTCGGCCCCAAGGAGGTCGGTGGGATGCAGCAGAAAGCTCGGCTCCACGCCCGTTAGGCGACATGCGGCGAGCGCCGCGCGCAGATAGCGGAGCATCAGCGACTCCGACACGCGGCCGAGGTAGAGCAGGTAGCTCTGGTGGATCGGCATGCGCGCGACCGGGAAGGTCGTGACCGGGATCTCGAGCAGCGACCGGCCACCGGAGAGGCTCCACCGGTACGGCTTGAGCGGACGCAGCCCATCGCCCCACGATCCAAAGAGCGCCCCGCGCTCCGCCATCTGCTCGCGGGTGAAGCTCGCGCTCCGCACGTAGTACGCGCGCGCCAACGGCCCGATGAACGTCGGCCAGGTCGAGCTGTCGTAGACGTAGCCGCGGTCCCCGAGGACCTCGAGCAGGGCCGGACTCCAGCTGTAGCCAGGTCCGCGAAAGCCCGACGGGCGTTCACCGGTCGCCTCGGCGATCGCCGTGTCGGTCGCGTCGATCTCCTCGGACAACCGCTCCGCCGAATAGCGGTGCAGCCACGGTTCATGCGAATACGAGTGGTTGCCGACCTCGTGACCGCGAGCGGCGATCTCCCGCATGACGCCGGCGTTGGCGCGTTGCGCCGCGTCGAAGCCGACGAGGAAGAACGTGATCTTCACGCCCAGCGCATCGAGCGCGTCGAGCGCCCGCGGGATGAAGATGGGCAGATACGATGGCCGCTGCTCCCACTCCGCATCCCCATGCGTCTTGAGGTAGGACCAGAGGTCATCGGCGTCGAGGGAGACGCTCGCCAGCGGGCGGGCGGCGCCCATCACGATGCCCTCGATGAGAGGAGCGCCGGCGTGCTGTCCGCCGGCCGGGGCAAATGCCGCGACAGCTCGATCGCACCCGCGTTCGCGACGCCGATCGTCTCGTTGACGTTCAGCGTCCCATTGGCGATCTGCGCCGAGTTCACGATGAACACGTGCGGCAGCGACGTGCGGACTGGCGGGAGCAGCGTGCTCGAGTACTCGAGCGTCGAGAGTGCCAGCACTTCGCGCGCGCGCGCGACCTGGAACGCGAGGACGTCGTCGCGCCGGAAGTCGGGATACATCCGCTCGAGCGCGGCGAGGAACTCCTCCTGGATCTCCGCATCACTGCGCGACCAGAACGGATCGTCCTGCGTGAGGTATCGCGGAAGGTAGATCAGCGAGTTACCGCCGAACCGTTCCCGGTCGACGAGCGCCGTCATCTCCACCACCGCCGTGAACGGCACCCACGACTCGGTGATGTTGGTGACGTAGTAGCCCGCCAACGGCTTCTTCAGCAGCACCGAGGCGCACGCGATGCCCTGATAGACCACGTCGTTGAGCTTTTGCCGCTCGGGATCGCTCAGCTGCGGACACATCGCCGCCGCGCGCGCGCACGGAATGGTGAGCACGACGCTGTCGAAGGAGCGGCGCTCGCCGTCGGCGAACCGAATCTCCGCGCCATCCCCCGTGTCGAAGACGGAGGTCGCGGGCCGGCCCGTCATGATCTCGATGCCCTTGCTCTCGAGGTGCTCGCGCAGGCGGCGCGTGATGACGTCGTAGCCGCCGCGGACATAACCGAACATCTCGCGCTTGAGACCGGACCGGCGAGCGGCGTACATGCGCGCGATGATCGCCCAGATGAACGACGCGCTCGCGCGACGGTAGTTCTCGCCGAGCTTGCTCTTGAGGAGTGGCAGCCAGATACGCCCGAAGGTGCGCTCACCCGACAGGCGACGCAGCCAGTCCGTCACCGGAACCGACTCGAGGCGCTTCCAGTCCTTGATGCGCGATGCATACAGGATGGTGAGCGCGAGGCGGACCTTGTCGAGCAGCGACAGCGGCGGGAACGTCAGGAACTCGATGCTCGTGGAGAGCGAATAGAGCTGTCCGTCGGTGTAGAAGCCGGTGCGCGTCGTCCCCCACTGCAGCGCATCCGACAAGCCGATGTCGTCGAGGAGACCGCGCAGGTTCGTGTCGGACATCAGGATCACGTGGTAGAAGCGATCCCACGTGAATCCCCCGATCGACTGCGGCGACGCGAGACCGCCCGGCGCCGCGGCGCCCTCGATTACGGTGACGCGACAGCCCTGCTCGCGCAGCCGGAGCGCGAGCGTCATGCCGAGCACGCCGCCCCCGACAATCCCGACGTCAGACCGTGACATCAGGCACAAGAGCAATCACCCCATCCAGGGCATGCATGGCGCCGTACACGCGCGCGATCGGATGCACGTTCCCGCGCATGCGCTTCCACGTGAGCGACGCGAGCAGCCTCAGCTGCCCGACGATCGTCCTCGCGACCTTCATCTTCGAGCGCCCCAGCAGCCGCCCCTCGAGCGTCGTCGGATACTCGGCGAGCCGCCCTCCGGCGAGGTCGAGCTTCGCGATGAACTCGGCCACGCCAAGAAAGCCACCGCGCTCGAGCTCGATGCCCACGGCCGCACTCCGGCGGTAGACGCGGAAGCAGCTCGTGTACGTGTACAGCTTGTGGTGGAGCAGGAGCCCGTAGAGCCGCGACAGCGAGCGCGAGAGGAAGAGACGCCACGCGGCGACGTTGCGCATGTTGCCCGCCGGGTGGTACGGCGACGCCGTGATGATGTCGTAGCGGTCGCCGAGCATGGGGATCATGTGGGCGAGCTCGTGCGGATCGTAGCTGCAATCGCTGTCGATCGAGCACACGATCTCCGTCTTCGCATTGCGAATGCCCGTCATGATGCTTCCCGCGACGCCGCGGTTCACGTCGTGGCGCAGCAGCGTGCAGTCCCGCCGATCGCCGAAGATGCGCTGCATCGCGTCCCACGTTCCGTCGCTGCTACAGTCGTCCACGAAAATGAAATGCAGATCGTACGCGGAGAGGCGCGCCCGCACGCTCTGGAGCGTATTCGACAGGTACGGGAGCACGAGCTCCTCGTTGTGGCACGGAAGCACGATCGTGACCGGCGTGCGCGCACGGGTCGATGCCACCACGGCCAGGGGCGGAGCCGACGCGCGTGACCGCCGCGCCGCGATCGCCGCGGCCTCGGCTACCGGCAGCTCCGTCGACAGTCCGAGGTAGCTGGCGGCGCCCGTGAACCGATATCGCGCGAGATACTCCCGGAGAAGTCCCTCCATCCGAGGGAGATTCCGGTAGTGGCGCAGCCGCTGGTGCATCGTCGCCGCTTCGATCTTCGGCTGGGTGGGATCGAGCTCCCACGTGTGGAAGTACATCACGTACGGCGCGGCGTACTTGCGATCCCACCGGCGGACGGCTCGCTTCACGAGCGCGGGGGGCAGCTGGCGGAACCAGTTGCCCCCGGCGATCGGGACGTGGTAGCCAGCGATCTCCGCCGATGAGAGCGGGAACTCCCACAGCGTTTTGTCGCCAGCGTGGTGACGGTGGGCAAATCGGCGCCACGGCTCCGCTCGATAGGCGCCGAGCCGCGGACAGATGCTCGAGTCGTACGCGTACCCCTCTTCGGCGAGCACGTCGAGCGCCCACAGGTCCTCCGGCTCGAACCACTCGTCGGCGACCCGATACCCGAGCACCCGCGTGCCCGACGCACTCTCCAACGCCTCACGGGCCTGCGCGAGGTCATCGCGGAACTCGCCCGGCGTCTGCTGTCGAATGCTGTGGTGGTAGTAGCCCTTGCTGGCGATCTCGTGCCCACGATCAGCGACCGCGCGGACGAGCTCCGGCATCCGATCGGCGATCCACCCGAGGGTGAAGAACGTCGCCCGAACTCCGTACTCGTCGAGCAGGTCGAGCGTACGCATCGTCGCCCGTTCGGCGCGGGCCTCGAACCGATACCACTGCCCGCGCTGGATCAGGCGGTTGAAAGCACCGACCTGGTAGTAGTCCTCGAGGGCGATCGTGATGATGTGCCGATCGGCGCTCTCGGTGCCGGAATCAGCCCCGCCCGGCCATAGATCGCGGCGGGTGGTGCGTGCGTACGGGCCGAACGTGCTCAGATTGTTCCGATTGCCGTTCGCGCGTTGCACGGGTCGCCCTCGTTCGCTGTCGGGGTGGCAGGGGGCGCGGGATGCCGGCGGTCGTTGCAGGAACGCAGGCGGGCGCGATAGGTCGGTCGATCGAAGGGGCGGGAAGCAAGAGGCCGACCACGCCGGGGAGTCCCCCCGGGGGTGTCGGCGTGGCTCACAAAACTCCTTTTTCGGCAAGACGTTACACGTCGTCGCCATCGCCACTGGCGGGAGGGCGCGATACAAGCGTAGTCAGCGAGTGCGGGATGAATCCAACACTGTTGCGGGCCGTCGACGTCGGGCTGAGGGCCGCCGCCTCAGCGCCAGCCCGCGGGCGCACAAACTCCTGGTGAAATCGCCCGGCCGAATGCGGCCGCCGGCAGCATCACGGCGGCCGTTTTCGGCGGGTGGATCAGGCCACGCGGAGCGCCTCCCGGCTCGCCGTTCCCCCGCGTTCGACCGGGTGCCCACCCGCCTCCCACGCCGCGTACCCACCCACGAGGTTCAATACATCGGTGAACCCCTCGGCGCGGAGGAGGCTTGCGGCGATGGCCGACCGCGCTCCGCCCTGGCACTGCAGCACGATCGGCTTGTTCTGAGGAAGCTCGGAAAACCGCTCCGTGAGATAGCCGAGCGGGATGTTCGGCGCGCCCGGCAGGTGTCCCGCCTCCCACTCCGTCGCTCCCCTCACGTCGACGACGTTCACGTTCCCCTTCTGCAGCTCGGCGGCGAGCTCGGTCGCCGAGATCTGACGCACGGAGGCGAGCTCGTGGTGATCGGCCGCCCACGCCTCGATGGCATCGCGCCCGAAATAGCCCGCGGTCTGGTCGAGCCCGATCATCGCCAGATCGCGAACCGCTTCATCGACGCAATGCGTGCATGCATCGTCCAGAATCAGGTAGAACGGACCGTCGTACGGCACGAGCCAGCCGGCCCACGTGGTGAACGACTTGTTGAGCGGGATGTTGATCGTGCCCGGCACGTGCCCGACCGCGAACTCCGACCACGGACGCGCGTCGATGACGACGGCGCCGTCCGCCAACACGCCGCTGAGCCTCGTCTCGGGGAGCCGCTCCGGCCGGTGAAAGCCGTGCAGCACGCGCGGACCTTCCTTATTGATGCGCTTCATCTCCGCGAAGTACTTCGGCGGCTCTGGCTGCCCGGCGAGCACCTGCTGAACGAAGAGCGCTTCGTCATCAGTGCCGAGGCCCCAGTTCGCGAGCTTCTCATACCCGAGCGTCGTAGACGGCACCGCCCCGAGCGACTTGCCACACGCCGAGCCGGCGCCGTGGCCAGGCCACACCTGGAGGTAGTCCGGGAGCTGCTTGAACCGCTGGATGCTGTGAAAGAGCGTCCGCGCGCCCGCCTCCATCGTCCCAATCATCTTCGCCGCCTTCTCGAGCAGATCGGGGCGGCCCACGTCGCCCGCGAAGACGAAGTCGCCGGTGAACACCCCCATCGGCTTGTCGGTGGCCGGCGTGTCCGTGAGCATGAACGAGACGTGCTCCGGCGTGTGTCCCGGCGTGTGCAGGACCTCGAACTTCAGATTGCCGACCATGAAGCGATCGCCGTCCTTCACCAGGCGAGCGCCTGCCTCACGAGCGAACGCATATTTCCAGTCCGCGTCGCCTTCGTCGGAGAGGATGAGCTGCGCGCCGGTGCGCGCCGCGAGCTCGCGGCTCCCGGACACGAAGTCGGCGTGAATGTGCGTCTCCGTCACGTGCGTGATGCGAACGCCCTCCGCTTCGGCCGCCCGGAGATACTGGTCGACATCGCGGTTGGGGTCGATCACGAGCGCTTCCCCCGTCGCGGCACATCCCACCAGGAAGCTCGCCTGGGCGAGCTTGTCATCGTAGAATCGCTTGAGCAGCATGATGGATCTCCTCGAAACGCGCTACGGCGAGAACACGCCGCGGTTCTGGTATAGTATGACACCACTCATGACCAGCAGGAATATGGCAAACGCGCGCTTGAGCGCCTGCTGCGACACGAAGCGAACGACGTACGTCCCCACCAGGATCCCGCCAATGGCCACGGCGGTGAACATGGCCATGAACCCCCACGGCACCTCGACCTGGCCGAGATAGCCCGCGAAGCCGGACGCGGAGTTCATCGCGATCACCACCAGCGACGTCCCGACCGCCTGCTTCATCGGCAGCCGAGCCAGGATGACCAGCGCGGGAACGATGAGGAATCCGCCGCCGATGCCCACCAGACCCGTGAGCATTCCCACCCCGAGGCCCACGATCAGCACGAGCCATCGAGACACCGGCTCCGCGTCGACGGTGGCGGCCGTCGCGGCCCGCGCACCGGTTGGACGGAGCATCGACATCGCGGCACCGAGCATCACGATCGCGAGCAGCGTGAGCTGCACCACGCCGCTCACGAGGATCGCCAGCCGCGCTCCTGCGTACGCGCCGACCATCGCGACGACCCCGAAGCTCAACGCCTGCCGGAGGTTTACGTTCCCCGCGCGCCAGTGCCCGAACGCCCCGACGAGGCTCGTCGCCCCGACGACTGGGAGGCTCATCGCGATCGCCGGCTTCGCCGCATACCCCAGCACGTAGACGAAGATCGGCACGGTGAGGATCGAGCCCCCACCGCCTAACAAGCCGAGCGACAGGCCAATGGCCGAGGCGAGCAGGAGCCCGACGATCTCCATGCGTCAGCAGGCCGGGCACGCGGGCGCCGGGCGCGCGCTGCCCGTCCGCCCGGATGGAGCCGGTGGCTCGCCCGTCTTGAGCGCGCGGACCATCGCCGCGACGTCGCACGTCGCCACCCGGTTGTAGGGCAGCCGCGTGAGCAGCATCGCCATGCCGCAGGTGTTGGTGACGCCGGCGAACACGAGCCCGCTCCCGACAAACGCCGGCAGCAGCGCGAACAGCGGGTTGATGAACACCGCCAGAATGCCGCCGATGGCCGCCATCGCTCCGGCGGCAATGCGCACCTGACGCTCGAGGGACAGTCGCTCGGCGCGGCGCACGACCGGGTTTCCGGCGGCGACCCATCCGTTCACGCCACCATCGAGCACGTGCAAGTTCGGCATCCCCGCGGCTTTGAGTGCTTCCTCGGCCTTCCGCGCTCGCTGGCCGGACTGGCAGATGAGCACCACGGGCTCGGCGACGTTGGTGCGGATCTCGGCCCCGTGCTCGCCCAGGAGGTCGAGCGGGACGTTGTAGGCGCCGCGGATGTGGACGGTCTCGTACTCGGTGGGCGTGCGGACGTCGAGCAGCCGGACCTCCGGGTGCTCGCTCAGCAGCTCGGCGAGCTCGGGCGGCCGGATGACGGCGGGAATCGCCTGCGACTGCGCCATCGGGTTCCTCCGGTGATCGAGTGGTCGATATACTACTGTCGGGTAATATAGTAGAATATCGGATGCTGGCAAGTGGCACCACGGGGCCAATGCCACTATATTGCCATACAGTCATTTAGTGGAGTGAACCGTGGGCACCATCAGGCTGACCCCAGAGCTGCTGCACATCATCGCCGAGCGTTTCAAGGCGATCGGCGAGCCGGCGCGGCTGCAGATCCTCGACACCCTCCGCGAGGGGGAGCGGACCGTGACGGAGCTCGTCGACGAGACTGGCCTCGGACAGGGCAACGTCTCCAAGCACCTCCAGCTCCTGCACACCCTCGGCTTCGTTACCCGCCGCAAGGAAGGGCTGCACGTGTACTACGCGGTCGCCGACCGCAGCGTCTTCAAGCTCTGCGACATCATGTGCGGCCGCCTCGAGGCGGAGACCAGCGCGCGGCGGAAGGTGCTCGCCGCGCGCTGATTATTTCGCCGCGGCGTGCTCGGCCTTGTCCGCGTCCGCCTTGGTGCGGTGGACGGTGCCGTCCGGGTGCTCGGGCGGCGCATACAGCGTGTAGAACCTGAGCGCCTTGTGGCCCGTGTTCCTCACGTTGTGCCGCGTCCCGGCGGGAACGATGATCGCGATGTCGCTCTCGATCCGCGTCTCGCGGCCATCGATCACGACCTCGCCCTTTCCCTCCTCCACTCGAAAGAACTGGTCCGTCGTCTCGTGAACCTCTTCGCCCAGCTCCTCGCCGGGCGCGAGCGACATGAGGACCAGCTGCATATGTGGGCCGGTATAGAGCACGCGCCGAAAATCCCGATTCTCCTCGGTCTGGTCTTCGATGTCGGCGATGAAGCCTTTCGTTTTGTTCATCGTGTCCTCCTCGTGTGTCCTCCGTCGCGCTGCGTTCCCCTCTCGACCCCAAGATAGGCCGCGCCGTGGTGGGCCCGCATTGGCACTTTGCTGCACGGCATGTAGGGGTTACGACGAGACGATTTTCCGGCGTCGTTGGGCGGCAGAGTGACGGCGGGGGATCGGGGCGTGGCCCGTACGTGCCAAACGAGGAGAATCCCTCGGCACGAGGAAACCGACGGCAATCCCAGCGGCGAGGGGGCGTCACAGTCCTCGTAATGGTTACTCCTGGGGCGAGTGCGCACGCGAGGAATTTGTCGTCGTCCGGATCGAGCGAAACCGGCTCCCCGAGTGGAGGCGCATCTACGATCGTCGCGGAGCGAGCCAGCCGGGCGAGTCCGAAGCCCGGAATGGATCCGCGCGGGATTTTGTCGAGGACCCCGGCGGATCTTCCCGACTCCAATGTCCCGGCCATACCTTGACTCGAGGCGGAGGTGGGCTGAATGCGGGGTGCCTTCACGGGTTGAGGATTCGCGGATGGCAGACGGCCACAGCATCCGGGAGGTCCCCATCACAATGGGGAGTCCGCGGTTCGTGACGATCGAGGTCGCGCGGTTTCGGTGCACCCATGCCTGGTTTCCGCCCGACACGACCCTCGAGCCGCACACCCACGATCGCGCCACGTTCGGGGTCATGCTCAGAGGCGGCTTCGACCTCATGTTTTCGAGTCCGGCGATTCGGCGCCGCTCGCTCGAGTGCCAGCCGGGGACCGTGTTCACGGAGCCGGCGGGGGAGACGCACGGCAATCGCGTAGGGTCGGGAGGTGCATCCGTGGTCGTGATCCAGATCGATCCCGACGCGGCAGACCCGACGATCGAAGCGCTCCGTCCCTTGCTGACGGAGCGGATCAACCACTTCCAAAGCCAGCGCATCGCGCAGCGGGCCAGCACGCTCACGCGCGAGCTCCGCGGCCGCGATCGGCTCGCCGCCCTGGCGATCGAGTCAACGGTGCTCGGA
>JAICNG010000108.1 GCA_025931335.1 Gemmatimonadaceae bacterium
CGAGCCCGTGATCCCCGAGCCACCGCGGGCGCTGAGCGACCCGCTCCAATCCTCGCCCTGCTTCGTGGGCGACTCGATGTCCACGTCGACTGCACCCGTTGCCTCGTTCGCGTGCGTGCGCACGCAGCCGACGACCGCAAAGGCCGCCATCGTGAGAATCATGCGACGCATATCTGCTCCTGGTTGCTGAAGTCGGCCGTCCGCCCCCGGCGGATAGCCAGGGTGCGCGGAGGTGCAGGTTATGCGCCATCTGAGCGCGGTGTCGTGAGGTCGTCGCCGGGCGGTGCGCCGGCGCGGGCCTCGCGAATGTGACCGGCCTCACCGATCGCGTGGGCGCCGCGGGTGGCGTCCGCGGGGGGCGGGCTCCACGCGGTCGGCCCGACCACTTTCGGATGCGAGGGATCTCCCTCGTAATGCGGCGACATGATCTGGACGCCGAATTCGTTGAAGCAGTCGAGGATGTTGGCGTGCAGCGCCGAGAGCACCTGAAGGCGGATCTCCGGGCGCTCGAGCGCGGCGTTCACCTCGTATGCCACGTAAAAATCCGACAGCGCCGTCTGGCGCACGAACGGCCGGGGCTCCCGCCGCAACCCCGGTGTGCGATCGGCGGCCATGATGAGGAGCGCTTGCACCTGCCGCCACGGCGTGTCGTAGCCGATCGTGACGGTGGTGTGGAGCAGCACCCCTTCGTCGCCGCTGAGCCGCGTGTAGTTCTTCGCCGTCGTGCCGACGAGGACGGCGTTGGGAATGGTGACCTCCTCCCGCTTGTTCGTGCGCACCTTCGTCGACAGCATCCCCAGCTCGCTCACGACGCCTTCCGTGTCGCCGATGCGCACGTAATCGCCCGGTCGAAAGGCGCGCGCGTACATGATCACCAGGCCGCTCATCGCCTGGTTCACGAGCCCGGAGGACCCTAACGACAAGACCAGGCCGACGAAGACGCTGACGCCCTTGAAGGCATTGCTGTCGCTCCCGGGGAGATAGGGATACGCGATGACGATCGCGAACAGCCACAGGAGCACCGTCACCAGGCGGCGCGTGGGCTGCGCCGTGTCGGGGTGCACCCAGGGGAGCGTGACCTCGCCCGCCTCCACGCCGCGGAACAGCGCATCGACCAGCCGCGTGAGAAACCGCGTCCCGACGAAGATGAGCACGACCGTGAACAGGCCGGGGATGCCGCGAAGCGCGCCGAGCGCGAGGCCGCGCACGGTCGCCACCAGGTACGCGCCGAGCGCCTCGCCCCACGGTGCGGTATACGGGAAGCGTGTGAGGACGAACGTCAACCAGAGGTAAGCGGCGAAGAGTCCCGCCACCCACCAGGCGATATCCAGCAGTCGGCGGAGGAACGACAGGAGCTGGGCGGCGCTGAACAACGTGAAGCCACCCACCGAGACATCGGCCACGCGCGTCTTCGCCACCAGTGGCATCCGCCGGTGTACGAAGCGGCGCGCCAACACCAGGAGCCGGATGAACAGCGCGAAGATCAGCGTGGCGATGACCGCGAGCGCGGCCGCGCGAAGCAGATGCGCGAGACTTCGCTGTTCGCGCTCTCCCTGCAACGCGGTCTGGAGCTGGCGCACGGCGCGAGCGGCCACCTCATCGAGCGTTTCGCCGACCGATGGATCGAGATCGCCAGGCGTAATCGCGAACAGGCCGGTCGGTCCGAGCGCCACCACCACGCCCTCGGGCACCCGCTGGAGCGAGAGCTCCCCTGACGCATTGAGCTCGGCCGCCCGCCGGATGCGTGCGGCGGCCGCGGCCGCGCGTTCCGGCGCGGCGCGCGCCCCGAGCGGCGCGCGGAAGACAACGATCGGGCGATTCTGAACGATCAGGGCCGCGGTGTCGGGAACGACCTGGGCGCGCGAGGTCGGCGGTGGCCCACCGGACGGCTGTGCCGCCGTCGTCTGTGCGCGCGCGACTCGCGCGCCGAGCGACGCGATGGCCAGCAGGACGACGGCTCCCCGGAACACAACGCACTGCACTCTCATGCGGCCGAACTTATCGCGGCGGTGGGGAGCCCGGCTAGGCGAAATCTCCCAGTCGCAGCGCCTCGTCGATCCAGGCCGCGACGTCGGTCGCGATGACATCCCACCCCGACTCCCAGATCAGGAAATGCGCATTGCCCTCGTAGACGCGACAGGTCCCGTTGTATTTGCCTGCGACCGTGCGCTGAATCCGCGGAGGAATCGCCACGTCATCGCCGCCGGCGACGACCAACACGGGAGCCGCAACGCACGTCGCATCGACCGCGATGCGCCCGAGGGTGATCTCGCGACCCACCCGTCCACTCGCCGGTGTCCATCGCTCGACGAACGATGCGACGTCCGGCGGATCCACCCGATTGAGGAACAGGTCGGCGACGTCGGTCGGGTTGGCGATGACCGAGCGGGACATCAGCATCTCCGGCACGTGCTTGAGCTCCCGCCGGAACAGGGGCCAGCTCAGCAGGGGAATGCCCCGCGGCGGCACGGTGCTGAGCAGCACCACCGCCGCCGGGGCGAGCGTTTCAGCCGCTTTCTGCATAACGAGCCCACCCATCGAATGCCCGACGAGAATCAGGGGCGCGCCCGGATGCCGCTCGCGGATGCTGTAGGACACGTCGCTCACATCGGTGACGTAGTCCATGATCGACACTCGGCCAAAATCGTCGACCGGCCGGCTGCCGTGGTGTCCGCGCAGGTTCAGCGCGTACGCGGGATGTCCCCGCGCGGCGAAGAAGCGCAGCCACTTCGCGAAGTACCACGCGCCACCCATGATGCCGTGGACCATGAGCATGGGTGGTCGGGACGGCCGCGCCGGCAGCTCGACATCGAGCAGCAGGCCGTCGACGGTGATGCTATGCGGCATCGGCCGGGCGTTCGCGTATCTTACGCTGGGTCCTCACCCCGATGTCCCTCTTGTTCGCGTCATGGAGCCCTACTCTCGGCATGTGCTGGTGTGCACGGGCGGGTTCTGCTCGCCCGATCGCGGCGGTCGCGCGTTGTACGCGTTGCTCCCCACGCTGCTCGAGCGGGAAGGACTGCTCTTCGGCCCTCATCGCGTCAAGCGCGGCGAGACGCCCTGCCTCGGCGTTTGCAGCGGGGGGCCGATCGTGGTGGTGTACCCGGAGGGGGTGTGGTACGGCGCAGTGACGCCCGAGTTGCTAGGCCGAATCGTGGTCGAGCACCTCAGAGACGGGAGAGTCATCGACGAGGCGGTGATTCACAGACTGTAACACCCACAGACGTCGGCGTCAGACATCAGGTCTCAGGGTGTCAGGCTCGTCGCCGCTGTTCGCTGCTCCCTGACGCCTGACGTCTGATCCCTGACGTCTGCGGGTGTTGCCCGTTACGTCCCGGCCAACGCGCGCAGGCGATTCACGCGCTCTTCCGTCGCCGGGTGCGTCGAGAACAGCTTCATCATGCCCGAGCCCGACGCCGCGAGTGGATTCACCTGTGCCAACGGCGCCGCCGCCGGCGCGACGTGCATCGGGATGCGGCGCGAATACGCATCGAGCTTCTGGAGCGCGCTCGCGAGCGCCATCGGCCGCCCGGTGATCTGCGCCCCCACCGCGTCGGCCTTGAACTCGCGCTGACGGCTGATCGCGAACTGGATCATCATCGCCGCCAGCGGAGCCACCACGATCATGACGATCGAGGCGAGCGGGTTTGCGTTGTCGTCGTCGCGCCCGCCGAAGAACATGGCCATGTAGGCCAGGTTCGAGATGGCGCCCGCCATCGTCGCCGCGATGGTTTGCAGGAGCATGTCGCGATTCTTGATGTGCGCGAGCTCGTGCGCGATCACGCCCTCGAGCTCCTCCGTGCCGATGAGCTTCATGAGCCCGGCGGTCACGCACACCACCGATTTCTCCGGCGAGCGCCCGGTCGCGAACGCGTTCGGCTGCTCGTGCGGCGCAATGGCGACGAGCGGCATCGGCAGGCCGGCCCGCTGCCGCAGACGATCCACCATCCCGTACAGCTCCGGGGCCTGCGATGCATCGACGACCCGGGCGCGGTACATCCGCAGCACCATGCTCGTCGACGCGAAGTACATGACGAAGTTCATCAGCGCGGAGACGATGAGCATCGTCACCATGCCGCCCTGTCCGCCGAAGTAGCCACCCAACGCGACCAGCAGGCCGGTGAGCGCCGCCATCAGCGTGAAGACCTTCACGTTGTTCATCGAGTCCTCCTCGACCCTGGATGCGCGAAAGGCGAGCCTCGCGCATCCGGATGTGAGATAATCCGACTGTGCAAAGGTCTCGCCTTGTCCCCGAGGACCCGCGGGAGCCGTGCGCCCGGCTGGACGCAGTCTTGACGACCCACGCGCGCGGACACCCGTCCGCGTAGCTACTCCCCTTCGAGCCGAAATCTAATGGCGTGCACAGGCCGTGGAAATGCCGGCCAACGCCTCAATCACCGTCGCGAGCGTCGCTCGCCGGCTTCTCCTGCTTGCCCTTCTTCGGCTTCGGCAACTTGGGAAGCTTCGGCTCTATGCGCGTCCAGAGCACGATCGCTCCGCACCCTCCGCTCCAGAATTCGACCGGCGCGGCACTCGCGTTCTTGTACACTTCAATCGCTTCCAGGGAGCTCACCGTCGCGACGAAATCCAGGTTCTCTCCGGACCCAAGGCGATGGCCATCGAGATAGACCGTCGGGCGGCACGGCCCGGAGAACGATGTCCCCCGCGCGAACGTGACGACGTCACCGCCCTGGCCGGGATACACCCGCACACCCGGTATTCGCCGGAGCACGTCGGTGATGCGCGCCGATGGGTTTCGCTCGAGCTCGTCGCGCATGATGAAGTCCCCGAATCCGCGACGGCGGCGCTGCTCGACCTCCATTTGCCGGCGCGAATACAACGTCCGCGCCGACACCTGCACCGCATCGAGCAGGCGCACCGGTTTCTCCAGCACCACGCTGACGGAGGTCGGGGTGCGCGCGGCGAGATGCACAGGAAACCGGTGCGGGGCGAATCCGATGCGCCGGACCTCCAGGGCGTGCGTTCCCGTCGGCAGCGTCGCGAGCTCGAAGCGCCCGCCGGCATCGGTGCGAGTCGAAAGCCCCGTGCGCCACACTTCGACGATCGCATCACTCACCGGGCGTCCGGACTCGTTGAGCACGGTGCCGGCGATGCGCGCCGGCCCTCGCAAGAGGGTGTCGACTCGCGTTCGTCCGTCGGCTGCTTCGCCGGCCACCGTCACGAACGTCGACCCCTCGCCGAGAGTGAAATCCCGGCGCACGATCGACCGCGGGACAATGGACACCTCGAGCCTGCCGGTGGATCGGGGAGCGGACTCCGCTCGCACTGCCACGTCGCCACCAGCGGCGAGACTGCAGAGCGCGTACGCTCCCGCCGGGCCGGTCGCCGTTTGCACGCGCTGCGGTTCGACGCGAAAGCGATCGTCGAGGACGAAGTCGACCCACTCCGCGATGACCTTCGCGTTCGCGATCGGCGTCCTGGTATCGGCGTCGCGGACTTCCCCGACCATCACCGCCGAGGAGTCGAGCGCAGGGAGGTTCGGACAGAGCGCGGCGATGACACGCTCCACCCCGGGAATCCCGAGATCGACGCGCTCGGGATCGCGCGCCCCGAGCGCGAGCCGACGCACCGGCGCCTGTACCGCCAGCGAATCCAGCGCGGCGTGAAAGAAGCTGACGAAGTATTCACCCGGGACGACCGAGTCGATGCGGTAGCGTCCGCGCTCGTCGGTCGTGGCGGATCGTGCGGTTTGGAGGGCAGTCGTCCGAACGAACTGCACGTGGGCGTCGGCGAGCGGCCGGTTGGCGACGCTGTCGTAGACTTCGCCGACGATGGCGATGTGAGGCTCGCTCGCTCGCTCCTGGGCGAAGAGCAGGAGCGGCGTGCACAGCGTGCAGGCGAGCAAGGCGCGAACGACCATAGGCGACATGGCGCGGTGGGATACCTAACAGCGGTATGCCCATATTGGGACCGTGCCAGGGTACGTCAAGGGTCTGGGACGCCCCGCTTCGCGAGCTCCTGCCGCACGGCGCGGAGATGGCGCGGCCACACGTGCGCGGCGTATCGAAAGAAGTTCCCGCGCGCCGCATCATCCTCGGCGAGGTACTGGGCGAGCGAGCGGTGTCCCTTGACCACGTTGCACGCGCCGCAGGCCGTCACTATGTTGCCCGCCGTGCGGTCACCACCCCGCACGCGTGGCTGCACGTGATCGAGCGTCAGTGCCGCCGCCGGGTGCACCCGCCCACAGTACACGCACCGGAATCCGTCTCGCGCAAAGATCTCGTCACGCGTCATGGCTGAACCCCAGGATCCTCGCCGCGCCGTGGTGCGAGTCGCGCGGCGCTTTCTTCTCGACCCCTCGACGGACGGCGTACCTTCCACATCGGAAGACGTGCCGCCGCGTCTCACTCCTGCCGCCCTCGACCAGGTCCGCCGCATGTCCCGCTCCCGCGAACGCATCCTCGCCAATCTCGATGACATGTATCGCGAGGCCTTCGAGCGCGCGAAGGCGACGAACGATCAGTCGCAGATGACCGCGCTCGACTTCGCGTATCGGCGCGAGCAGCTGTATTTCGAGATCCTGCTGGACATCAGGGACGGACTGGAAAAGCGATAGGTGCTCAGGGTGCTCAAGGTGCTCGGGGTGCTCAAGGGGCGACCGCAGTTTCCCCGAGCACCCTGAGCACCTTGAGCACCCTGAGCACCTCGAGCACCTTTCGGCGTGCCTCACAGATCGCTGCTGGCGCTCCTGTGGTCCATTGCCGCGGCGGGTTGCGCGGGCGTCCGGGTGCCTGACACGCCCATCACCCTCGCCGTCGTCAACGCCCGCGCGTGGACCGGCGATTCACGACGGCCGTGGGCTGACGGCATCGCCGTCGCCGGCGATCGCATCGTCATCGTCGGATCGAGCGCGGAGATTCGCAAGGCGGCCGGCGCCGGCGCGCGGGTGATCGACGCTGGCGGCATGATGCTCGTGCCCGGCTTCATCGATTCGCATATCCATTTCATCGACGGCGGCTTTGGGCTCGCCTCCGTGCAGCTGCGCGACGCGAAAACGCCGGCGGAGTTCATCGCGCGCATCAAGGCCTTCGCCGTATCGGCTTCCCCAGGCACGTGGATCACCGAAGGCAACTGGGACCACGAGCTGTGGGGAGGCGAGCTGCCGCGACGGGATTGGATCGATTCGATCACGCCCACCATCCCCGTGTGGGTGCAGCGGCTCGACGGCCACATGGGGCTCGCGAACACCGCCGCGCTCCGCGCCGCGGGCGTCACGCGCGCGACGCCGGACGTTGACGGCGGGACCATCGTTCGCGACGCGAGCGGGGAGCCGACCGGCATTCTCAAGGACAACGCGACGGGGCTGATCGGACGCGTCATTCCGCCTCCCTCGAGCGAGCAGATGCAGCGCGCGCTCGACGCCGCCATGCGCTTCGTGGCCGAGCAGGGGGTGACGTCGGTGCATCACATGGGAAGCTGGGGCGAGCTGGCCGCGTTCGAGCAGGCGCACGCCGCGGGCCGACTGCGCACCCGGATCTACGCCGCGGTGCCGCTCTCGTCCTGGCAGCGACTCCGCGACACGATCGCGGCGCGCGGCCGCGGCGATGCGTGGCTCAAGCGCGGGCTGCTCAAGGCGTACGTCGACGGCTCGCTCGGCTCGCACACCGCGGCGTTCTTCGAGCCGTTCACCGACGCCCCGAACGATCGCGGCCTGCTCGTCAACACGCCCGAGAATCTGCAGGCATGGGTCGCGGGGGCCGATCGAGCGGGACTCCACGTTGCCGTCCACGCCATCGGCGATCGCGCCATCAACCTGATCCTCGGCATCTTCGAGCGCGCGGCGGCCGACAACGGGCCGCGTGACCGGCGCTTTCGCGTCGAGCATGCACAGCACATCGCCCCAGTGGACATTCCACGCTTCGGCGCACTCGGCGTCATCCCCAGCATGCAGCCCTATCACGCGATCGATGACGGACGGTGGGCCGACAAGGTGATCGGCCCCGAACGGTCTCGCACTACGTACGCCTTCCGCTCGCTGCTCGACGCGAGCGCGCCCGTCGCCTTCGGGAGCGACTGGTACGTCGCGCCCCCGACGCCGCTGGAAGGGATCTACGCCGCCGTCACCCGCCGCACGATCGATGAGAAGCAACCCGGCGGGTGGGTGCCCGAGCAGAAGATCAGCGTCGCAGAAGCGCTGCGTGCATATACGCTCGGCGCCGCGTACGCGGAGTTCGCGGAGGGGGAGAAGGGCTCCCTCGAGCGCGGAAAGCTGGCCGACTTCGTGCTGCTCGATCGGGATCTGACGCGCATTCCGCCCGAAACCATTCGCGATGCGCGGGTGACGATGACCGTGGTGGGGGGTCAGGTGGTCTTCAGTCGACTGGCCAACGGAGACAGACCATGAGATCGACTCACGTCAGAGCCTTCGCGGCCGCGCTGCTCGTCGCGGCGTGCACGCCGCGGGAGGAGCCGCCCGCCGTAGAGCAACCGCCGCTCACTCCCGCGACACAGGAGGCGCGAGTGCGCGAGCTGGAGCAGCAGGCGCGTGCCCTCGCTCGAACCGACGGCTGCGGCCAGGCGAGCCAGTGCGCGACGGCGCCGGTGGGCGCGAAAGCGTGCGGCGGTCCGCGGACGTACCTCGTATATTGCCGCGCGACGACCGACGAGGCGGCGCTGCTCCGCGCGCTCGACGAGCTGAAGCGCGCGGAAGAGGAGTACAACCGCGCCGCGGGGCTGGCGTCGGATTGCATGTTCGTCACGCCGCCGGCGGTGCGCCTCGAGGGCGGCACGTGCATGGCGGCGACGCCCTAACGACACCGCCCGGCCCGCAGAAACCCCAAAGACGATCGTGACTCGGCGCGAGGGCGGCGATGCCCTCGCGCCGTTTGTTGCAGGGCGAAGCGCGAGGGTGTATAGTGGGCACCCGGCCGCTGACGTAATGGCGCGTCTCCCCCTCGAGGTTCCCACGATGCGCATGCGTACTGGACCTTTGGCGCTCGCCATCAGCGCGGTCGCGCTCCTCGGTTGCTCCGACCGCGTCGATCCGGTCACCGCCCTCGCCCCGGGTGGGCTCGACGCCGGCCCCATCTCACTCAGCTCCACAGCACCCCTTCCCAATTGTGGGTTCGAGGACGGGGCGGCGTGCGGCTTCTTCAATGATACGCTGCCGCGCTGCGACCGCGGCCTGCAATTGAACAGGATGGGTACCCCACTGCCGGGCGATGACATTTGCGTCAATGACACGCGGCATCTGGTCGGCGCGGGTTTTCGCGGTACGTGGACCGATTGGGCCCTCGCGAATCAACGCACGCTCGCGGTTGATGAGCCTCTCAACTGGGTACAGCATCTCACCACGCACAACGCGAACAACAATATCGCGGACGGCGAGACGGGCGACCCGAATCAGGTGTGGTCAATGAGCGACCAGCTCGACCTCGGTTCGCGCATGCTCTGGCTCGATCCACACTGGACCTTCGGCGAGGTGCGTCTCTGCCACCCACTGGTGATCGAGGTCGGCCCCGACTTCCACATCGGCTGCACCGCCAACGACCGTCTGTTCGCCTATGCCGTCAGGGAAATCGCCACCTGGCTGACGGCCAACCCTGACGAAATCATTCTGATCGACCTCGAGGCGTACGTCGAAGGGCACTTCGACGAAGTCAGCACGCCGCTCGAGGAGTGGCTGGGGACGAAGCTCTATCGTACCAGCGAGAGAACTCCGGGCTCAGCGTGGCCGTCGCGGCGCGAGCTCAGGGCCATGGGAAGGCAGGTGATCGTCGGTGCGCGTGGGGGGCCGGAGTACGTAGGCGACGATCACTTTGGCGGGACCACTCATGGCGACCACGTGCCTGGGACGCAGAACATCAGATTCATAAAGCACTTCACTGTCGGCCGGACCGACGGAATCGTCACCGAGTGCTCAGGAGGCGATCCGAGCCAATCGCTCTTGCTGAGGGACGCGTGGTTCCGCGTCGTCGGCGAGGACCGTACCAGCGCGTCGCTCCTCGTCAACCTCGTCGGGATTGTTCGCCCCGAGGACGTGCCTGACATGGTGGGCTGCGGACTGCCGCTCGTCAGTTTCGACATGCTCTCGTCGCCGCGCGCCGTGAATCACCCGAGAATCATGTTTCATATCGACCGACTGTTTCAGCGAGGAGATCTTCGTCGCGTCGCCTGGTATGAGCCGCAGCCACTGCTCGTGTGGAGCTGGGAGGAAGGGGACCGAGGCAGCAGCGGTGATGCAGCGCTTCTCCGCGGCAGCGACGGACGCTGGAGCTCGGTCTCGCCGTCCGAGCAGCGCCGATTCGCCTGCGGCCGGCCGCGTTCGGAGACGACCCGCCAGACCGCGGACTGGGCGGACACGCTCGGTATCGAGTGGCGGATCACCACGCGCTCGGGAACCTGGCGCGAGGGTGGTCGGGCCTGCCTCGACGAGTACGGTCACCAGGGGTTTGTGTTCTCCGTGCCAGTCAGCAGCCACATGAACGGACGGCTGCGTCTGGCAGACGCCGCTCGCGGTGACGTGTGGATCAACTACAACGACATCAAGCAGGAAGGCGACTGGGTGATCAACCAGCGCCCGCTGGCGAACGCGGGCGCGGACCGCATCGTCGAGTGCAACGGCCACCACGGCACCACCGTGCAGCTCGATGGCACGCAGTCGACCGACCCCGACGGCGACCAGCTCACCTTCGAATGGCAGGGGCCGTTCGGCACGGCGAGCGGTGCGCAGCCGACGGTGCTGCTCCCGCTTGGCACGCACGTCATCCGGATGATCGCCGACGACGGATTCGGCGGGGTGCGCGTCGATGAGGTCGTGATCCAGGTCGTGGACACGACGCCTCCGGAGATACGGTCGGCGATTCCGACACCCGCCGAGCTGTGGGCGCCTAACCACAAGATGGTCCCGGTGACGATCGCCGTCGACGTGCACGACATCTGCGATGCGACGCCGACCTGCCGCATCGTGTCAGTGGCGAGCAACGAGCCCGCCAACGGCTCCGGTGACGGCAACACGCCGGTCGACTGGGAGCTGACGGGCGCCCTCACCCTGAACCTCCGCGCCGAGCGATCAGGCAACGGGAACGGCCGCGTCTACACGATCATCGTGGAGTGCGTGGACGATTCAGGGAATGCGTCGACGGCTGAAGTGAAGGTCACGGTCGCCCACGATCAAGGGCGGCCCTGAGGAGCTCCTACGCGCAACGAGCCCTGACAGCGTTATCACAGAGAGCACAGAGACGCACACAGAGACTCACAGAGGAACTGCAACTGCGAGGGCTTTTAAAGGTTCTTCGCGGTTCGAGACTGGCTGAAACCTGACTGCGGTCCCCAAGCGGCCACGGACTGCCGGGAACGGCGA
>JAICNG010000189.1 GCA_025931335.1 Gemmatimonadaceae bacterium
CTGGCCATAGAGATGGACCGCCACGAACGCCTTCGGGAGCTTCCCCTTTCGGCCTGCGGCGGTGAAATACTCGCGCAGCAAATCCGGATCGACGTTCCACGATGTCGTCTCGCTGTCGATGAACACCGGCTCGGCGCCGAGATACAGAATGGGCCACACCGAACCGGCGAACGTGAGCGTCGACACCGCCACCCTGTCGCCGGGGCCAACGCCGAGCGCACGCAGCACCAGGTGCAGCGCCGCTGTGCCGCTCGACACCGCGAGTGCCCTCACGCCGCCGCCCAGTCGTTCGGCGAGCTCTCGCTCGAAGCCGTCGACGTTCGGCCCGACCGTCGAGAGCCAGTTGGAGTCGAACGCCTCGGCGACGAAGGCGCGCTCCTCGCCGCCCATGTGCGGAACCGACAGGTGGATGCGCACGGTGCTCACGCGGCATCCTCGTGCGGCGCGCGCGCGTTCGGCTTGATCGGCTTCGCCGGCACGCCGACGGCAATCATCCCGCGCGGAACGTCCGACGACACGACGGCGCCGGCCCCGATCACCGACCACGCGCCGATGCGCACGCCGTTGATCGCCACCGCGCCGGTGCCGAAGTAGGCGCCGATGTCGGTCGTCACGTCGCCCGAGATGTGCACGCCGGGCATCATGCTCACGTAATCCGCGAGCCGGCTGTCGTGCCCCACCGTGCAATCGAGATTGAGAAGGGCGTGGGCGCCAATGTCGATGTTCGTCGTCAGAATGTTGTCCGCGCAGATCATGCCGCCGGGGGCAATGCGAACGTGCCGCGACCGCTTCACCGTCGGATGAATCAGCGTGGCAAAGCTGAAGCCACCCTGGGAGAGCCGGGTCGCGACCTTCCACCTCGTGACCGCATCGCCGAGCGCGCACACGAGACGCACGTCCGTGCGGCCGTCGCTGATCCACCGGTCGGTGTTTCCGAGGACCGGATAGCCTTCGGGGGTGGACGACGCTTCATCGTCGATGAACCCCACGAAGTCGAAGGTCGGCGTCTCCTGGTTGATCTCCTCGGCCAGCCACGCGACCTCGCGACCGAAACCTCCCGCGCCAACGATGGCGAGCGGCGTCAGCTTCTTCAACGATTCCCTCCCCGAGCAGCGCTCGCGAGCTTCGGTGTCGCATCGATCCCCCGGGCGAGGACCGACTGCAGGTAGGCCTCACCCCGAGCGGAGCCAAATCCACTCGCGAAGCGCACGCGCGTGGCGGCGTCGCGGGTGGTGAGCCTCACCGAGGTCGCCGGGCGGCGAACCGCGTACGAATCGGCGATCCACCCGTGCGGCGAGTGCTCGTCCCCGCGAATGACCTCGACATCCGTTGGAACACTGGCGAGGACGAGGGCGTCCTCGCGGCCGCCGTCGAGGAGCCAGTGCACACTAACGCGCGTGGTGGCGCCCGGCGCGAGCGAGACCTCATCGAGGACGGTCACACCGTCGTGCGTGAGGCGACAGGTGCGCCGGTGCTCGATGCCCGCATCGCGCCACGACTCGTTGAGCATCTCGATCGTGACCACGTCGCTGGCATCGCGAAAGGACGCGATCGCGCCGCGCGGCCAGCGGAGCCAGAGGAACCGCGGCCCTCGCTCGGCATGGGGCCACCCGTCGATGGTCACGGTGTTGTGGGCGCGCTCGTCAGCAAGCGCGCGCGACCACGGGCCGACGTAC
>JAICNG010000162.1 GCA_025931335.1 Gemmatimonadaceae bacterium
CCGCCGCCGACGCCACGTCGCGCGTCTGGGTCTTCATCGACGGCCTGCTGCCGCCGGGCACCGAGCGCGCCGATTCGCCGCTCCGCAAGCTGATCGACGAGATCATCGCTGCCCGCGGCAAGGTGGGCCTCTTGGGTGCCATCGGGTTCGTGTGGTTTTCGACGCGTCTCTTCGGATCCCTGCGGACAGTGCTGGCCGAGATCTTCGACATCGAGCAGGAGCGAGGGATCATCCAGGGCAAGATCTTCGACATCAAGATCACTGTGCTCGCCTCGCTGCTCTTTGCCGCGAACACCGTGCTCAGCGCGTATCTGACGCTGGCGACGACGCGTGGCGTCAGCGCGCTCTCGCGCTTCGGGATGGCGCAGGACGTGATGGGTACCCTCGAGTTCTACGTCGGCTGGACGCTCGCGTACGCAGTGCTCGTCCTCATGTTCTTCTCGCTCTACAAGTTTCTTCCCGTGCGCCGCATTCGCTGGCAGGCCGCGCTGATCGCCGCCGCGTTCACGAGCACGATGTTCGAGCTGGCGAAGTACGGCTTCACGGCGTTTCTCGAGTCCTTCAAGCCGGGCAGCCTCTATACGGGGACGCTCTATGTCATCGTCATCATGGTGACATGGGTCTACTACGCCGCGGTGATCTTCATCCTCGGGGGCGAAGTGGGGCAGGTGTACGAGCTTCGCCGCGTCAAGCGCCTGCAAAGAGAGACGTTCGAGGACTGAGCGTGGCGCGAAGGTTGCTTTTGGGCGGGGGGCACGCTTTCGGAGGGTTTACTCGTGCGCACAATCGCTTTGGTGACACTGGCCGCGGCGGCGATCGCGCTGGCGGGCTGCCAGAAGACAGGTGAAGGGGAGTACGAAGTGGAGCGTCCGACGGTGGGGACGACCACGGACACCATTCGTACGCCCGATGTCGATGTGGGCTCGACGACGGATACGCTCGTGGTCAAGCGGCCGACCGTCGAGGTCAATCCGTAGCGTCGACGGGATCGGCAGTGGTTGGATAGGCGGCCCGCTCCGAGAGCGGGCCGTTTTCCATCGAGGCGCTTACCCGTCAAAGTCGGTGCGCGCATCTTCCCGGCATGCGCGTCGACATGCGAAGCGACACCGTGACGAAGCCCACCCCCGCCATGCGCCGCGCGATCGCGGATGCGGAGGTCGGCGACGACGTCCTCGACGGTGACCCGACGGTGCTCCGGTTGGAGCGGCGGGTCGCCGAGCTGCTCGGCCAGGAGGCGGCGCTGTTCTTCCCGAGCGGGACGATGGCGAACCAGGCGGCCGTGTGGCTGCTTTCGCGTCCCGGGACCGAGATCCTGCTCGACGCCAGCGCGCACATACTGCACTACGAGATGGCGGGCGCCGCGGCGCTCGCCGGCGTTCAGGTGCGGCCGGTGGCGGGCGCGCCCGTGATGGACGAGAACGACCTCGCCTCGGCCATTCGGCGACCGTCGCCACACGTGCCCCGCGCGTCGCTGGTGTGCCTGGAGAACACGCACAACGGGGCCGGGGGACGGGTGACGTCGCTCGCCGCCATGCGGGCAATCGCGGGCGTCGCACGTACGCACTCGCTGCCAGTTCACCTCGATGGTGCCCGTCTATGGAACGCGGCGGCCGCGAGTGGCGATTCGCTGGCCGCCCTCGCATCCGTCGCCGACACGACCATGGTGTCGTTCTCCAAGGGGCTTGGCTGTCCGGTCGGCGCCGCGCTGGCCGGGCCGCGCGACGTCATCACGGAAGGGTGGTCGGTCCGCAAGCGATTCGGCGGCGGAATGCGGCAGTCGGGCGTTCTCGCCGCGGCAGCCCTTCATGCGCTTGACGCGCATTTGCCGCGCATCGCCGACGATCACGCGACGGCCAGGCTGTACGCATCGATCGTCGACGGCGTTGCCGGCGCCCGCGTCGTGCCCCCCGACACGAACATCGTGATGCTCGACCTCCCGAGCTCGATCGATGCATTCGCCGTCGTGGCCGAGTGTGCGCGGCGGGACGTGCTGTTGACACCGTGGTCATCGACGCGCATTCGCGCGGTCACCCATCTGGACGTCGGGGAAAGCGCTGTCCGCATGGCGGGCGGCGTCGTTAGGGAGGTATTGGAGCGCATGGAGGGCGGGTCGGGGGCCAAGGGCCAGGGGCCACGGGGCGGGTGAAGGGCCTTTGGCCCTTGGCCCCTGACCCTTGCACGTCTAGATTTCCACTTGCCTCAGGTCCCGGGGGGCGCGAGCTCACTAATCCCGTCAGGACCCCGCAGGTAGCAGCGGTACGTGTGGTGGACGCTGCCCCGTAAGACCTGAGGCACTCGCGCGGGCGCCGGACGACACGTCCGGCCTCGCGCGTTTCCGTTTCAGGGGCGTATCTTCCGAGAGCATAATCCCGCCCGGTTTCGCGCCGCCCCACCACCCGCTGCTCGAACTTCGTGTATCTCGCTCTCGCCCGGAAATATCGTCCCAAGCGCTTCGCCGACGTCGCGGTGCAGTCGCACGTCTCGAACACGCTCAAGGGCGCGATCGCGCGCGGACGGGTGGCGCACGGCTACCTGCTGTGCGGCCCGCGCGGGGTGGGGAAAACCACGCTGGCTCGCGTCCTCGCGATGGCGCTCAACTGCGAGCGCCGGGGTGAACCCGGAGCAGGGCTGCGTGCCGAAGACACGCAGCCTCCTGACGCAACGGCGCTCGCCAGCGCCGAAGGTGCTGGCGAGCCCTGTGGCGAATGCGCGTCCTGCACCCGCATTTGGAGCGGCAGCGCCAGTCTCGACGTCATCGAGATCGACGCGGCATCGAACCGTGGCGTCGACGATGCGCGCGACCTCCGCGAGCGGGCGATGTACGCGCCGACGACGGAGGATCGCTACAAGGTCTACATCGTCGACGAAGCGCACATGCTCACTCGTGAGGCATGGAACGCGCTGCTCAAGATCCTCGAAGAGCCGCCGCCGCGCGTGATCTTCGTGTTCGCCACCACGGATCCCCAGCGCATCGCGCAGGCAGCGGCGCCCGTCATGAGCCGCCTCCAGCGCTTCGACTTCAAGCGCATCTCGCCGGCGGAGGTGCGCCAGCGTCTCACGACGGTGCTTGCCGCCGAAGCCGTGGGTGCCGATGACGAGGCGCTGGCGATGATCGCGCGCGCGGCCGATGGCTCGATGCGCGACGCCCTGTCCCTCACCGATCAGGTCCTCTCGATGGGCGAGGGCCGCCTGACGGCGAGCGCGGTGCGCAGCGCGCTCGGGCTCGTGCCGGAGGAAGAGTACCTCGGCCTTCTCGAGCTGATTGCCGATCGGCGCGCGGCCGACGTCTTTCCGGCCGTTGGCCGCCTTGCCGAGTCGGGCGTTGATTTCGCCGTCTTCCTCGCCGGGCTCGCCGATCTGCTGCGCGCGCAGCTCGCCGTGGTGCTCGGTGGCGATGCGCCGGACGTGTCGGAGCAGACGCGCGCCGCGCTGCGCGCCCGGCGCGACCGGTTCAGCGCCCCCGACCTGCTGCGCATGCTCGGCGCCATCGCCGAGATCGAGCCGTACTATCGCAAGAGCTCGCAGCAGCAGCTGTTGCTGGAGACACTCCTCGTCCGGTTCGCGCTTCTCGACCGCACCGTCGAGCTCGAGGATCTGCTTCGCGGGATCGGCGACGGCGGTGGCGCGCGTGAGACGGCATCGCCTCCATCGAAACGCGCCCCCGACCCGCCGAGGCCGACCATGAGGCGCGCGGAACCGCCGCCGATGGCCCGGCCCCTCGCCGACGTGCCGGAACCCGCGGCGAAAGCGGCGCCTCGGGTCGCCCTCGATCTGAACGTGCTCTGCGAGCGGTGGGGCGAGGTGGTCGACCGCGTGCGATCCGCCGGCCGGCCGATGCTCGTCTCCGCGCTCGAGCACGCGCTCCCCGTCGCGGTCTCCGCACAGGGCGCGATTACCGTGCAGCTCGAGCAGCCAAACGAGATCTTCGAGAGGGCGATCGAGACGGGTGCCGCCGAGGTGCTCTCCGCGGTCGCCGGTACCTTCGAGGGCGCGACGAAGCTTGTGGTCCGTCGCGTGGAGCAGCCCGCTCCCGCGGTCACCGACGCGCCGAAGCGACTCACGGAAGACCAGGCTCGCCGCGAACGTGCGCAACTGCTGCGCAAGAAAGACCCGGCGCTGGATGCCGCGATCGAGGAGCTGGATCTCGAATTACTTGAATGAGGAACGAGGACTGAGGACTGAAGAATCTCAATTGAGGTGGTGCTCATCCAATCGAATTCCTCGCTGCTCACTCCTCGTTCCTCGTTCGTCGAGTTCGTCAAACTCATTGTCTAAGGTCTGACAGACGAATAGCTTCACTTCATGGCCGACTTCACCAAGATTCTGCAGCAGGCGCAGCAGATGCAGGGCCGGCTGCAGCAGATTCAGGATGAGCTGGGGAACATGACCGTCACCGGCGTGAGCGGGGGCGGGATGGTGACCGTCACG
>JAICNG010000006.1 GCA_025931335.1 Gemmatimonadaceae bacterium
CCAGCGAGCGGCGCGCGCACCGTCGCATCGTCGAGCCGCTGCTGTGCGAGATCGAGCGAGGCATCGGCCCGCGTCACCTGCGCCTGCGCGTTCGCGTAATCGAGCTGCGCCGTCTCGAGCTCCTGCGCGGTGATGATCTGCTGCTTGAACAGATCCTCCGAGCGCTTGCGCTGTGCCTGGGCGACCGCGACGCGCGCCTGCGCCGCGCGCAGATCGGCGAGCGCCTGGTTGTACTGGTTGCGCACGTCGCGCGTGTCGACCTGCACGAGCAGGTCACCCGGCTTCACGCGCGTGCCCGTCTCGACGGGCATGCGCTCGATTTGCCCCGAGGCCTTCGACTTCACCTCGATGACGTTGATGGGCTCGACCACGCCAGTCGCCTCGGCGTCGACGACGATGTCGAGCCGCTCCACCGGAACAGTCTGGATGTTCGAGGCCTCTTCCCGCTCCCCCTTGCACGAGGCAAGCGTGACGAGAGCTACGAGTACAAAGGGCGTAAAGCGCAAAGGGATCTCCGTGTGGGTAGAGCGGGCCGAGGGCCAGGGGCCAGCGGCCATGACCCCTACCCTGGGCCCGCTGGCTGGCCCCTGGCCCCTGGCGCCTGACTCGCTCAAAGCGACCTGCCAACCAAAGCTTCCAGCTGCGCTTTGGCGATACGGTAATCGTAGCGCGCCTGGATCAACGCGGCGCGGGCGTTGTTCAGCTCCGTTTGCGATGTCAGCAGATCGAGCAGCCGCGACGCACCCACCGCATACCGCTGTTGCTGCACACGCACGTCCTCCTCGGCGGCCGCCACGCTCGCGCTCTGAATCGCGATGCGGGCTTCCGCGGTGCGGAGGGCGCCGAGGAACTGCGAGAGCTGCTGCTGGGCGCCGAACTGCGCGTCGCGAAGCGCCGCCGAGGCGTTCGCTTCCTGCACGTCCGCGCTCACCCGCTGTTCCTCGCGGTTGAGCCGGTTGAACAGCGGATATGACGCGGTGAAGCGCAGATTGCTCGAATAGCGGAAGGGATCGTTCCATCCGTACCCCAGGTCATCGCCGTTCGACCCGCGCGAGTACGACATGCTGATCGTCGGGAAGTACGACGACCGCGCCGCCCGCTGGCTGGCGCGGGCCACCTGCCACTGCGCGGCCGCCTCACGAATCGCTGGCCCGTCGAGCGCGAGCCGCTCGAGGCTCGCGCTGTCGACCGCGATGGTCTGTGCGCCGAGCGCGTCTTCCGCCGGCGTGACGGGGAAGGGCGTCGCCACCAGGCGCGTCAACGTCGCCTCGGCGGTGCGAAGCGCGTTCTGCGCGGAGATCAGTGCCAGCTGCGCGTTGCCGATCTGGATGACGGTGCGCAGCGAGTCGCTCTTCGTCGCCGCGCCGGCGGCCATCCGCGCCGTCGCGGTGCGCATCTGGAGCTGTGCCTCCTCGAGCTGCGTGCGAGCGGCGGCCTCGGACTCACGGGCCGCCAGGCCGTCGTAGTACGCCTGCTTTACGCTGAGGGCGATCTGGAAGCGCTGATCCACGTCGTTCGCTTCGGCCGCGTCCTGCTGTGCGCGCGCGCGTCGCAGCTCGTAGAACCGGGAGCCGCCGTCGAAGAGCTGGATGCTCATCGACGCGCCCGCCGAGCTCGACCAGGGGGATTCGTCCCCCACCGGGCGGCCGGCCTGAATGGTCCGCGTGCCTCCTTCCCACGAGCGCGACATGTTCAGGTTCACGTCGGGGAGGAACGATGCGTAGGCACCGCGGACGGTCGCATCGCTCGTGCGAAGCTGCCCGCGCGATTGCACGGCGCTTGGCGCGTTGCGCTGCGCAAGCTGCACGGCCTCGTCGAGCGTGATCGGCCGCGGCGCTTCCTGCGCGCTCGCGAGGCCGGTCCACGCGACGGCGGCGATCGCCAGATATCGAGTACGCGACATCACCTGGTCTTCTTCTCCTTCTCCGAGTCCTTTCGCGCGAGCAGCTCGTCGAACTGAGCGCGCTGCGCGTCGTTGAGCACGCGGCGGATCTGCTGCCGCGCCGTGTCGCGCACGGCGACCATCTGCGGCCGCACCGTCGAGATCACCGCGCGCATCTCGCGATGGCGCCGCTCGACGATGCTGTCCACCGCCGCCGATTGCTCGGGCGTGAGGTGGAGCTCCTCCGTCAACCATGCGAACGATCGACGGTTGTCGCCGCTCTTCGCGCATCGGTCGCTGGTGAGCACCCGATCGGCGGTAAAGCCCAGCGCTCCTCCGACGAGAAGCGCGCCCAGCAGGAACATCAGCGCGAGACTTCGCGAGCGCTGCATGTCGTACTCCGAGTTTAGGGTTCGATGACGTAGCGGAGGGTTGCCTCACGCCCGTCCGGTTCTGTGACTTCCGTGGCGACCCGAGCGGTATACGAGATCGGCGTTTCGAGCAGCGTCGCCATCTCGCGCGCTTCCACGTCGTGCGTTCGCACCAGCGCCGCACCGGTGATGAGCGCCGCCAGCGCGGCGGCGATCAGCCCCGCGCCGGTCCACCGCGCGAAGGGCGCCGTCCAGTCCTCGTCTTCGGCCAGACGCGCCAGCATGGTGGCCTCGAGCGCGCTCCAGTAGGCCGCGTCGTCCGGCGGCGCCAGCAACGCGCGCAGCGCCGCGGTGATCCGCGGATCCTCCGGCTCGATGTGATGACTGTCGATCATGAGTCGCTCCGTGTATCGCTCAACAAGCGCCGCAAGGTCGCGCGCGCGTGGTGCAAATCCGACCTGGCCGTTCCCTCCGGGATGCCGAGCATCTCGCCGATCTCGGCGTGCCGATAGCCCTCGACATCGTGCAGCACGATCACCGACCGTTGACGCTCCGTCAGCCGCTCCAGTGCCGCGCTCAAGCGGCGCCTCAACTCGTCCGATTCCGCGGGATCGCGGAAGGGGAGTGCAATCGTTTCTGGCAACGTGCCCGCCGTTCGAACCTTTCGACGGCGCTGCAGATCGAGCGCCGCGTTCGCGACGATGCGATGCAGCCACGCGCCAAACGGCTCGCCCGGCCTGAAGCGCGCCAACGCGCGGTACGCGTGCAGGAACCCGTCCTGCACCGCATCCTCCGCGTCGTGATGATCGAGCACGATCGCTCGCGCGACCGCATAGACCCGCCGCTGATACACACGAACCAGCTCCGCGAACGCCTCGCGGCTGCCCCGCTGAGCGGACAGCACGAGCTCGCGCTCGCGCGCCCGGTCATCAGGCACGTGGAGGGCGCTGCCCGCGGTGGGGCGCGTCGGAGGGGAAACGGCGGTCGCGATCATCTACCAGACGTCCTGCATCACGTACGCGCCGCTCGGGCAAAACGTTGGGTGATGACACTACCCGCCAGCCGGCGCCGGTGCCCCCTGGGCGGGTGGGGTTCCCGCGAGCCCGATCGCGACCGCCTCGCGCCGCATGGCGTCGATCACGAACTGAATGTGCGTGTCGAGGTCGACGCCCAGCTCCTCGGCGCCGCTCACGACATCCTCGCGGCTCACGCCACGGGCGAATGCCTTGTCCTTCATCTTCTTCCGCACCGACTTCGCATCGACCTCGTGGACGCTCTTCGACGGCCTCACGAGCGCGGTGGCGGTGACCAGCCCGGTGAGCTCGTCGACCGCGAACAGCGTCTTCGCCATCCGCGACGTGCGCGCCACCCCGGAGTACTGGGCGTGGCCGAGAATCGCCTCGAGGATGTCCTCCGGCCAGCCGTGCTCCCGCAGGATGCGGACACCTTCGGCCGGGTGCCCGGTGGTCGGCGAATGCTCCTGGTTCGGCCAGCGCTCGTAGTCGAAGTCGTGGATGAGTCCGGTGAGCCCCCACCGCTCCGGATCCTCACCAAAATGCACGGCGTACGCGCGCATGGAGGCCTCGACGGCGAGCATGTGCTTTCGCAGGGAGTCGCTCTGGGTGTACTCGTGGAGGAGAGCGACGGCGGCAGGCCGCGGGGGGAGCGCCTGAGTCATGAGGGGGCGTGGGCGTTAGGGACGAAGGACCTCGACGCTCATGCATGAAGGTAGATGACCCTCCACCTCGCCGGGAGATCGCGTGCGCCCATGAGGAGCTCGACCGTCTCCGGATTGACGCCGTGTGGAGCGAGCCACTCGTGGAGATATGCACCGGCGTCGCTGGGCGGGCGCGGTTGCGGGTGGCCGGACGGGCCGACCGCCACGCGATCCTTCACCGCCGTGATGACGTCGACCGCGCGGCCGCTCTTGAACGCGATGCCGACCAGGTGCCATGGCTTCGGGCGGGAGGCGAACCCGAATACCGTCGCGCGGCGGGAGAGCGCGCGCGCGAGCACGCTGAGCGCGGGTGGAAGCGCCATCTCCATCCGCGTCGCGGCGGGCAGTCCCTCGGCCAGCTCGAGCGCCGCGCCCCAGGCGGTCGCGTCGGCGTAGCCGGTCCATTCGCGGATGAGGGTGAGCTCCGGCTGCACGGCGTCGACGTCGAAGAAGCGCTCCTCGCTTCGAGCGATCGGCTCGGCGTGGGGCGGGGGAGGCGCAGCCGCTCTCTCGAACCCTCGTTCGCCAAGCACATCGTCGAGGGCCCTCTCCGCCTCGGCGGCCGGGAGCACTACCAGGAGCGCTTCGCGCGTTTCCGTTGCCATGGGAGGGAAGCGTCGAATGAAACGACAGCGAGCGCAAGTCCGTAGTGATGCCCGTCAGGCGCACTTCACTCGGAGGGTGGCATGCGTACCTCGTTTGTCGCCGGCTCGCTTCTGCTCACGTCGCTCGCGCTCGCCGCGTGTCGCACCGCGGAAGGAGACCCGATTCCTCGCAGCCTCCCGGGAGTGTACGAGTACGACGCCGAGGGCCGGGCCTTTGGGCACCCCTGGGAGTTCCACGTCGCGCTCGAGCTCCGTCGTGATGGCCGATACGAGATGATCACCGAGGCCAACATCGACGGCGATCGGGATCGCGATGTCGACAGCGGGCGGTACATGGTCCGCGACGGCGTGGTCTTCCTGTCCAGGAACGGCGCCCAGCGCGTCAATCCCGACGATGCGCACCAGCTCGACATTCGCGGCGATTCGCTGCGAGCCGACATGCCGTGGATCGCGAATGCGGCGCTGCGGCTTGCCGGCGCGTCCAAGCCCATCCTCGTCCGACGCGATCGCATCGGAGACTGAAACCGCGGCCAGTCGTCCATTCCTGGGGTGCGCGTTGAGGCGGAGCGCGCGCCGGACGGCCGTCCACCCGCCCCGACAATTCAGATCGAGGTAGGAAAGATGCGGAGCTCATTCGCGCTGCTCGCGGCGGCCCTCGTCGTTGCGGGATGCTCATCCGTGGACACCACCGAACACTGCGTGCTCACGCGATACGGCAGGATCATCGAGCCGCGCATGAGCACAGGGTTGAACTTCACGCCCCTGGCCAAGGCGACGTGCTTCTCGATGACCGACAAGAACTTCCCCGAGGCGGGTGGGAAGGAAACGATGGAAGCGCAGACTCGTGATCCGATCACCGTCGTCGGTGACGTCGGCATCGTCTACGCGTACGATCCGGCGACGATTCTCCAGCTGTTCGAGGACAAGCGCACGCCGGAGGCTGCGGAGGCGGAGATCCTGAACGCGGTGCGCGAAGGGTATCGCAACGCACTCGCGAGCTGGACCGTGTCGCAGATTTTCTCCGCCGATCGGGCCTCACTCTCCGACTCCGTACGGTCGCACATTCAGCGCAAGCTGGGTGGACGTGCGATCGTGAAGCAGGTGTTCGTCCGCGACATCAAGGCGCCGGCGGCAATCGAGGCGGCGCGCATCGAGGCGGCGAAGCAGGCGCAGATTCTCGACCGGGCGATCAAGCAGTTCCAGATCGACTCGGTGAACGCGCGCGCGACGGTGATCGGCGCCGAAGCGCAGGCGACGGCGAAGCGGCTCGAGGCGCAGGCGTATTCGCAGAACCGCGAGCTACTTCAGCTGCGGATCGCCGAGGCGCAGGCGAAGGGGCTGTCGGAGGCGTGCAAGGGGGTGACGACGTGCGTCATTGGAGGCAGCGTCATCGACTCCTGGAAGTCTCCTCGCTAGATCGACGGCGGAGAACGCCAGGGGCCACACCCGAAGACGTCAGGGATCAGACGTCAGGTTTCGGAGTTCAGCAACGACTACGGGGAGCCAGTATCGGCTCCCCGTAGGTTTTTTTTTCTGATCACTGACATCTGACGTCTGATCCCTCACGTCTTCGGGTGTTGATCTCAGTGTGCGTCCGGCGCATGCCCCGCAGACGCGGTGTCTCCTGGCGGCGCGGGCGTCTGTCCCGCTGGTGCGGCCTGCGTTGCCGGAGCCGGGTGTGCCTGTTCTGCCGCGGCGTGTCCCGCGAAGGCACGGTTGGTGAGGGCGATGATCGTTGTGACAGCGGCGAGGAGGAAGATCACCGAGACCGCGAGGCCGATGAAGCCCGCGCTCATGTCGCCGGGGCGAGGAGAAGACATGGGGTTCGAGTTTGGGTTCTGTGTCGGATTGCGGATTGCGGATTGCTGATTGCGGGTGCGGTTGTTCGCAATCCGCAGTCCGCAGTCAGCAATCAGCAATCGGGTGGCCTTACGAGACGCTCGCCTTGAGAATCTGATCGTTCGCCTTGATCTGCTTCATCACGTCCAGGCCCTTCGTGATGCGGCCGAAGACGGTGTGCACGCCGTCGAGGTGCTTGGTGTTCTGCTCACTGAGCACCATGAAGAACTGGCTGCCGCCGGTGTCCTTCCCGGCGTGGGCCATCGACAGCGCGCCGACGACGTGCTTCTGATTGCCGCCCTTCGTCTCGCACTTGATGGTCCATCCGGGGCCGCCGGTACCGACCGGTCCCTTGGCGTGCTCTCCGCCTTTCGAGTACGGATCGCCGCCCTGCACCACGAAGTCGGGGATGACGCGATGAAACTTCGTCCCGTCGTAGAACCCGCTGTTGGCGAGCTTCTCGAAGTTGGCCACCGTGGTCGGGGCGTCCTTGTCGTACAGTTCCGCGGTGATGGTCCCGCGGTTCGTTTCGATCGTGGCTGTTTTGGGCATGGGCGGAAGATAGTTGGTTGGCGGCCCGGTTAGGAACCTCAATGCCCAAGGGCAACTGCAACGGCCCTCTTACCGCGGAGGACGCAGAGGACGCGGAGGATTGGCATCCGAAAACTTCAACGGCGGGCCTTTGCAAAGGCATTTGCAGTTGAATTCCACGGCCTGGCAATCCCTCTGCGTCCTCCGACGCCCTCTGCGGTAAAGAAGCCGTTGCCGTTGGCGTGTCGCTAGTCCGGTTATCGACGCTTTCCCGCGGTACTGCGGCCGCTCGCGCTCACAGGGATCACGAGCGACGACGGACACAAGTCGCACAACGGGCACTGCTCGCACAACGGCCTTCGCGCGACGCAGATCGCGCGACCGTGAAAGATCAGCAGATGCGAGAACAGCGTCCACTTCTCCCGCGGGACGACCTTCACCAGGTCCTGCTCGATCTTCACCGCATCGGTCGCGCGCGTGAGGCCCAGCCTGAAGGACACGCGAGTGACGTGCGTGTCGACGACGATGCCCTCGTTGATGCCGAACGCGTTGCCGAGGACGACGTTCGCTGTCTTGCGTCCCACGCCGGGGAGGTGCGTCAGCTCGTCCATCGTCCGCGGGATCTCGCCGCGGTGCTGGTCGACGACCGCGTGCGCCATCCCGAGCAGGCTCTTCGTCTTGTTGCGGAAGAAGCCGGTGCTCTTGATGCGGTTCTCGAGATCCTCCGGCTCCGCATCGGCGAGGGCGGCGGCGTCGGGGAAGCGCGCGAACAGATCGGGCGTCACCATGTTGACGCGTACGTCGGTGCACTGCGCGCTCAGGATCGTCGCGACGAGCAGCTGATAGGCGTCGTTGTGATCGAGGGAGCACTTCGCGTCCGGGTAGGTCGCCTCGAGGCGCCGGATGTACTCGAGCGCGACGTCGCGGCCTACCTGCTTCGGCTTCTTCGGCAGCGCCTTACGAGTGACGAAGGGCGGTTTTGGCGGTGCGGCACTCGCCCGTGGGCTCATGCGCGCGCCCGCCGCGCCCTGGCGCGCTCGACGATCGCGTCCGCACTCCACGTGTTGATGACGTCGGCCGGCTCGAGCCATCCCTTTCGCGCGATGCCGACGCCGATCTCGGTGTAGTCGAGCCCCGCGGTCGAGTGCGCGTCGGGCCCGATCGCGACCGTCACGCCGCGCTCCTTCGCCGCGCGACACTGCTGCCAGTCGATGTCCAGCCGCTTGGGATCGGCATTCAGCTCGAGCACGATGCCGAGCTCGGCGGCTTTCTCGATGACGGCGTCCATGTCGATCGCGTAGGGCTCGCGCGTCAGCAGCAGGCGCCCAGTGGGATGCCCGAGAATCGTGAGATGCGGGTTGTCCATCGCGCGAAGGACACGCTCGGTCATCGCCGCGCGATCCATCCCGAACCGCGAGTGCACCGAGCCGATGACGAAGTCGAAGCGCTCGAGGATCTCGTCGTCGTAGTCCACGCGACCGTCGGCGAGAATGTCCGCTTCGATCCCCTTGAGGACCTTGATCCCCTCGAACCCTTCGTTCAGACGGTCGATCTCTTCGTGCTGGGCGAGGAGCGCCTCGCGCGAGACGCCACTGGCGTAGAACGCCGACTCCGAGTGATCGGAGATCCCGATGTAGCTCCAGCCGCGCGCCTTCGCCGCCGCCGCCATCTCGGCGATCGTCGCCTTGCCGTCCGAGTACTGCGAGTGGCAGTGCAGCACGCCCTTGATGTCGGCGTAGGCGATGAGCGAGGGCAGCGCGCGTCGTGCGGCGGCGTCGATCTCCCCGCGTCCCTCGCGCAATTCCGGCTCGATGTAGGGAAGGCCGAGCGCGTCGTAGAGCGCCACCTCGTCGACGATCGGAAGCACGCTGCCGCTCGCGTCCCGCAGCTCATCCTCGGCCAGCGCGATGCCGCGCTCCGATGCGCGCGCGCGGAGCTCGTTCGTGTGCGACTCGCTTCCCGTCGCGCGCCAGAGCGCGATGCCGAACCGCTCCGGCTCCACGCAGTGTAGGTCGAGGACGGTGCCGTCGACGTAGTGAATGGAGACCGAGCGTCCTCCTGCACCGATGACGTTCTTCACCCCTCCCGCACGGGCGAACGAGGCGGCGACGGAGGCCGGCGTCGTTCGACAGGCGGCGACGATGTCGACATCGCGCACCGTCTCCCGTCGCCGGCGGATGGAGCCCGCGATCAGCGCGCGCTCGACGTCGGGATGCGCCTCGACCATGGCCAGGAGACGGCGAGCTTCGGTGAGCGCGTGCGGGTAGAGGATATAGGCGTTCGTCGATCGGAGGTATCCGATGCCCTTGAGGATCTTCTCGGCGGTCTTGGGGCCGAAGCCCTTGAGCTTGGCGAGCTGCCCGTCGCGCGCCGCGGTCTCGAGCTCCTCGACCGACGCGATGCCGAGCCCTTCGTGGAGGGCGTGGATCTTCGAGACACCGAGCCCGGGCACGCGGAGCAGCTCGAGGAGGCCTTCGGGCGTTTGCTCGCGGAGCTGGTCGAAGTAGCGGGATTCGCCCGTCTCGCACAGGTCGCCGATGACGCCGAGGGTGGCTGGGCCGATGCCCTTGAGCCTGGCGAGGGAGCCGTCGCGGTAGAGTGGGCAGAGATCGTCGGTTGGGACCTCGAGGACGGCGGCCGCCGCCGAGCGGTATGCGCGCGACTTGAAGGGGTTCTCCCCGCCGAGCTCGAGGAGCTCGCTGATCTGGGAGAGGACGTGGGCGGCGGTGCGTGGGTCCATGGCCGGAATATAGCCCTCCTTGACTTCGGTGTTTCTTCGGGCTACTCTCGGAGCCCGGCTCGAGGAGGTGGACGTGCCAAAATCAGACCTGCCGATCGGTGGGGAGTACGCCCCCGTGGCCGATCGGATCGCGCTGTTCTACGAGCGGTTTCCGGCGGGGCGGATCATCACGCAGCTCACGATGCATAACGAGCGCGAGGTGGTGTTCCGCGCCAGCGTGTATCGGACGGAGCAGTCGCGCACGCCGGCGGCGACGGGGTGGGCGAGCGAGCGCGTCGGCGACGGCGACGTCAACACGGTCGCGTGTCTCGAGAATACGGAGACGTCGGCGATCGGGCGGGCGTTGGCGAACCTCGGGTTTACGGCGTCGAGGAATCGGCCCAGCCTCGAGGAGATGGAGAAGGCCGAGCGCGCGCGGCGGCGGCAAGTGGTGCCAGCGCTGGACGTTGAGCTCCAGCAGGTCGCGGACGCGCGCACGGATCTTGTCGCGATGCTTCGCACAGCGCGTCGCTATGGAATTCGCCCCGCGCGCGCCCGGCGTTGGCATGACCGGTTTCTCGATCCATCGCTCGACCGGCGCACGGCCGCGCGCTTTGCGCAGCTCCTGCGGCGTTTTATCGCCCGCCATCTCACCGACTCCATCGCGCTGGGCCTTGCCGATGACCCATACAGGCCGTGAGCAGGGTCGATGTCACCAGTGTGCATCTCCTGCTCGGGGAGGAGTGTGAGCCACGCATTGCCGGCGCCGACGTCGACGCTGGGATCGGCGGCTAGCACGGGCCGGCGTGCGGAGGCGGTGTGGAGAATCGATATCGGGAGGTCGGCGATGCGGCGCTCGTCGCCGCGGTGCGTCGCGGGGATGTGGAGGCGATCGACGAGTTTCTGGAGCGATTCCAGGAAGTCGTGATGTCGCAGGCGAAGCTGTTGCGCGTTCCCCCGCCCGAATGGCGGACGTGGACTTCTGATCTGCTGTGCGATGTCGTCGTCGGACTCATGCAGAAGACCGGGGCAGGCCCCCGCTCGGTCGTTGCCTACCTCATTGTCGCGGCTCGCAACAGGCACCGTGCGACGCTGCGCCAATGGTCGCTCCACGAACGCCGGCTCGACGAGCGCGCGACGGTGCTGGGGGGCGCGGAGCGCGTGCTGGAGACGGCGTGCTCCGAGTTCAGCGTGCGGATGACGCGTGGGTCCGATTGGGAGCCGGCGCCGTTGCCTCCCGTACTCGATCGCCTGGTTTCGGCGATGGAATACGCCATTGACCCGAATGAGCGACGCCTGCTGTCCTGGGTCGCGCAGCGCACATCGTTCTCCACCATTGCGCGCATGCTCGGCGAGCAGCGATCGACGATTGTCAAGCGGGTGACGCGTCTTCGTGCGCGGCTCATCGAGGCCGCGCTGCGCTTCGGTGAGTCGCTTGGTGCGCGCGAACGAGCGGATCTCGTCCGGTTCCTGCGGCGAACCGGCGCCTACGATGCCGCGGCATTGGACGCGCTCGCACGCGGCGAGCGGATGGTGAAGGAGTATCCCATGCGACAGTCGCGACCCCGGCGTCGCGGCGAGGAGCCGATCGATGACAGAGCCCGCTGATCTCACAGCCGCCGAGGTGGGCCTGCTCGAGGCGCGAAGCGACCCATTGATCGATCTCGTGGGGTACGCAGAGCGCTATCGTCCCTCCTCGCCTGCATACGACGACGCGCGATTTCTCCGATGGGTCGCGCGCGATCGACGTGAGTGGGCACGCGATCCGGAGCTGTTGGATCGCCAGGAGCTGCTGGCTCTGCGGAATCGCATCGTCGCCACTGTGCACGCGGCTCGCTTCGGCGTGCGCGTAGTCGGAGCGACCCCGGAGCGTGAGCGCTTCGATGCCACTGCGCCGGTCGGCGCCGTGATCGTCGCCATGGAGCGAAACCGGCGCGCTGCCGTGTGCGATCTAGCGATTGCCGCGGGGCCCGGCCGCGAGCTCTGGGATGTCGAGGTCGATTCCTGCATTCCGCTGCCTGACGACGTTCCGCGCGGGAAGTACCTCGCCCTGACCGTGCGTGGGGACAGTATGGAGCCGCTCATTCACACGGGCGACATGGTGCTCGTGCGCGTGGGGGACAAGCTTACGCGCGACACGGTCGTCGTCGCGCGTGATATCGACGGCGGGTACGTGGTCAAGAAGGTCGGGCGGGTCCGGGCGAAGTCGATCGAGCTCGAGTCGCTGAATCCCGTCTATCCGCCGATGCGGATTGCGCGCGTGCCGGGATCGGTGCTCGGCACAGTGCTGCTACGCTGGTGCGATCACGGAGGGGCCGCGCTCAACGAATAACGTCACCACCGCGCATCTACTCTGCACCACAAGAGAGGAGGTCGCGGTGAGTGCTATCCGGCGAATCGATGCGGGCTGGGCGGTGCGTGTCGCGGGCCTGGCGTCGCTCGTCGCTCAGCAGGCGACGTCAGCGGTATATGAGCCACCCACCCTCGTCCTCGCGTACCCCGCTCCGGGTGTGAGCGTCCCAGCTGACAACGCCACGGTCATTTTTCACTATGCGGCGAGCGACGTCACCGATCCGCTGGATCTTCGCCGCTTCCAGGTGCTGGTCGACGGCGTCGATCGCACATCCCAGTTTCGCACGACCGCGGACGCGGCGTGGGGGACGATTGCTGGCGGCGGTGACAAGGGGGTCCGCGCGCACGACGTTCGCGCGCGCGTGTGCACAATTCGCGGTGCGTGCGTCGAAGTCGGCGCCATCGTCACGGTGACCGGATCCGATGAGCGGGAGCGCGAGGCGGTCGGGAAGAAACGGTGGGGCAAGTTTATCGACATCGCGCTCGAGATGTTGCGACGACTGCTGAAGCCGTAGGCGACTACCCGTGCTCGACCACCGTGTGCGCCAGATGCGTCTGCCCCTCGGCACTCGACCCATCGGCCGCCCGCAGCGAATCGTGGTGCACGTCGAGATGGTGCAGCGCCCGAATCACCAGCGCCTCCAGCTCACTCGTCGTCGCCAGCGTCTGGTACCCCTTCCGCTCCCCGCCCGGAATCGCCGTCGCGAACGGCCGCCCGTCGTCCCGCCACGGCCGATGCGCAAGCTCACGCACCTCCGTCGGCGTAAGATCCGTGCGATACGACACGAGCGACACGCCCGGCCGATCCGCACGCAAGCCTAACACGAGCAGGAGTCGCAGATGCGCCCCAGCGCCAGGTGCCGGCGCCGTATCATCGACGACGACGAAGCACCCATCCACCGGCTCGTAAGGCGCCTCCGCCATCACCCGCGCCCACAGCCGCTGATACGGAAACTGGAGATAGCACGCCGGCGGACCCGCGAACGTCCAGCTGCCGACGTCGTACTCCTCCTCCGTCAGCTCGCGGGTGACGTCCTCCGTGAACGAGTACAGCCGACACCCGAACTCCCAGAACTGATAGCCCTGATACACGAACTCGGCGTATTCGTCGATGGCATCGGGATCGGCATCGTCGCTCACGAACTGCTCGAGCGCGGCCCCGACGTGACCGAGCAGCACGAACTGATCGCGCCGCCGAGTGTCGGTGCCACGCTGCGCCGCCTCGGCGCGGATCGCGGGGAACGCGACCGCCTCGAGCGACTCGAGGAACATTTCGTATGGGGTGATTCGCGCGCTCATGGTGACTGAGCGCGGGCAGGGTTCATGCCTGCGGCGATTCTACACCCGCGGCGGCCCTGAGCCGGCGCACAAGCTGATGCAGCTGCTGCTCGGTGTAGTCGATCTCCTGCGCCGCGCCCTCGAGATCGATCAGCCCCGCGCGCATCGACACGGAGAGCTGGTTGAGATAGCGGACCTTCGCCAGGATCTCCTCCGTCACCCTCCGCAGCATCGGGAAGCGCCGCTTGTTCGACAGGGCGCGACGGCAGCGGGCGGCGAGCTCGTGCTGAGAATACCCGCGCGCGATGGTGATGACGTCTTCCTTCGTGCGGCCGGTCAAGATCCCACGGTCGGGCGTTCCGGCGTCATCCCAGTCATCTTCGGCGAACCACAAGCGGCCGACGAACTCGAGGCCGTCGTACGCGACGCGTACGGCGACGTTGTACCGCTTGCCGTTCACCTCGATGGTGCCGACGTGCGGCTGAATGGCCTCGTTCATCGTGCGCATCTCACCTTGCCTGGACCGGCGCCGTCTCGAGAAAGCGCTCGATCTCGCGGAATAACGTGTCGGGCTCCTCAACGTACGGCACGTGACCGCTCTGCTCGAGCACCACCAGGCGCGCATCGGGAAGCGCGCGGGCAAGCGCCTCGGATGCCTCGAGCGGAATCGGGTCGTGCCGCCCATGCAAAATCAGCACGGGACAATCTACCTGTTCGACGCGCTGCAAGAGGTCGAAGTCACCAAGACTTTCCCACACTTGCTGTTGGACGCGACCGATGACGCGGAAGGGGGTGAGGTCCCGAGCGCGCCGAGGGTCGGCGAAGTACCCCGCGACCGACAGCTCGAAGGCGCGCTGCCGGTAAGCCTCGGCATCGCGCTCGCGGAGCCCCGATTCCGCCAGCTCTTCCCGCAGCCGCTGAACGGACGCGCCCGCCTGCCGCTCTCCGAAATTCGCCTCGAACTGCGCCCGCAATGACCGCGTTACGGGGGCGGGATCGATCAGCACCAGCCGCGTGGGAATGGGTCCGCCCTCACTACGCCGCTCGAACGCCTCGACCGCGTACAACAAGGTCAACAACCCACCCCACGAATAGCCCACGATCGACAACGGCTCCCCGGCCAGCTCGCGCGCGACGAGGGCGAGGTCGGCGACGTGCGTCTCCCAGGTGATCGGCGAGCGATCCTCGGTCTTCGACTGCCCGCCTCCTCGCTGATCGTAGAAGATCAGCTCGTACCGCGCGGCCAACGCGAGCATCTGTGGGAGGAGATAATCGTGGTGCGCCCCCGGCCCGCCGTGCAGCACGAGCAGCCTCGGTGCGCCCTCGGGGCCGTAGGCGGCCCAATAAAGGGGAACGGGCGTCGTTTTCGTGAAGCCGGATGCGCGGGGAGGAGGAATTGGAGGCATGATCTAAGAATAACAATGAGCGATGAGGACTGAGGAGTGAGGAATTTGCTCACTCCTCAGTCCTCATCGCTCATTCCAGGGCCACATTGCAGGTACGTTGTACCTCGCATATAATCGACGCCCCCGAGGTCCCAGCGAGGGCACCATGACGACAGCCACACAAACACCCGCTGCCGTGAACGCGATCAAGGGTCCCAAACAGCAATTCTCCGAGTCGTTCGAGCGTGAGACGGCGACGACGCTCAGGGTGTTGAACGCTTTTCCCCCCGAGGAGAGCGAGCTGCGGCCGCACGAGAAGCTGAAGACCGCGCGCGAGCTCGCTGCCATGTTCACGATGGAGATGGCGGCGATGGATGCGGCCATCCGTGGGACGTTCACCCTCCCGAGGAAGCCGCCGCCGATTCCGCAGACCTGGAAGGACCTGGTCGACAGCTTCGAGGCGACTCGCACGCGCACACTCGAAGCGCTGCGCGACGCGACCGACGAATCGCTCGCCAGCGGGACGGTGCCGTTCCCGACCGCGCCCCGGACGGTCGGCCAGTGGGCGAAGATGGACTTTCTCTGGTTCCTGCTGTCCGACCAGATCCACCACCGCGGCCAGCTGTCGGTGTACCTGCGCATGGCCGGCGGCAAGCTGCCGTCGATCTACGGGCCCACCGCGGACGAGCCCTGGACCTAACGAGAAGGTAACGTCCGCAGACGTCAGGGGTCAGACGTCAGGTGTCAGTGGTCAGAAACGTCAACGGTTCGACGCCGTTGCCGCTTCTGCTACCTGACACCTGACGTCTGACCCCTGACGTCTGCGGAAGTTGCCCCCCACTACACGAATCCCCTCGCGATCCTGACCGTCGCGAGATGAACCCCGACCGTCTCGCGAACGTCGACCCCATACCCTCCAGCGATCGTGACCGCGACGGGAATCCCGACTTCCCTGCACGCCTCGAGCACCATCGCGTCTCTCCGCTCCAGCCCCTCGAACGTCATCTTCAGTCGGCCTAGCCTGTCGCGCTCGTGCGGGTCGGCGCCGGCCAGATAGACTACCAGGTCCGGCCTCCCGTCGTTGAGCACGCGCGGCAGCGCACGGGCGAGCTGCTCGAGATACTCGTCGTCGCCGGTCCCATCCGGCAGCTCGATGTCGAGCGTCCCCGGCACCTTGTGAAAGGGATAGTTCCGGCTGCCGTGCATGCTGAAGGTGAAGGTCTCGGTGTCCCCGGCGAAGATCGCGTGCGTCCCGTTTCCCTGGTGCACGTCGAGGTCGATGATCGCGGCGCGGCCGATGAGGCCCTCCGCTCGTAAGGCGCGCACCGCGATCGCGACGTCGTTGAAGACGCAGAAGCCCTCGCCGCGATCGGCGAAGGCGTGGTGCGTGCCGCCGGCCAGGTTCATCGCCACGCCATCCTCGAGCGCTCGTCGGGTCGCGCCAAGGGTTCCGCCGACAGCGCGATACGAGCGCTCGACGAGCCCCCGCGACCAGGGGAAGCCGAGCAGCCTCAGCTCGGCGTCGGTGAGGGTGCCGCTCGTCAGGCGATCGATGTAGTCGCGCGTGTGCACGCGCGCGAGCTCCTCGACGGTCGCGCGGACGGGCTCATGCACGTTCGAGCGCGCGACCAGCCCCTCCGCGATCACGGCATCGCGGAGGAGCGCATACTTCTCGATTGGAAATCGATGTCCCGCGGGGAGCGGGAAGGTATAAGACGCCGAGCTCCACGCGTGGAGCGGCACCGCCGCCGTCAGGGAAGGGCGGCGGTCGTCGGCGTCCCCGGCTGCTTGTACACCACCCCGTCCTTCATAACGAAGATCACCCGCTCGGCCGCCGTCACGTCGCGCGTGATGTCGCCCGGTACCGCCACGATGTCAGCCAGCTTGTTCGCGCCGAGTGTGCCGATGCGATCGTCCCAGCCGAGGAGCCTGGCCGCGCTGCTCGTTCCGGCGACGACGGCCTCCATCGGGGTGAGGCCGCCCCACTCGACCATCAGGCGAAGCTCGCGCGCGTTCGTCCCGTGCGGGATGACGCCGGCGTCGGTGCCGAGCGCGATCTTCACGTTGTTGGCCTTCGCGATCTTGATCGCGTTGCGCATCGCCGCCGCGGCCGCGAGCGCCTTCTCGGCACGCAGCCCCTTGAGCGTGCCGGCGTTCGCCGCTCGCTCCACTCCTTCGCCCGCCATCAAGGTGGGAACGAGATACGTTCCCTGCTGCGCCATGAGACGCGCGCCCTCGACATCGAGAAAGGACCCATGCTCGATCGAGGCGACGCCGGCGCGCGTCGCGATCTTGATGCCCTCGGTGCCGTGCGCGTGCGCGGCGACCTTGCGGTCGTGCTTCGCCGCTTCGTCCACCATCGCCCGCATCTCCTCGAGGCCGTACTGCACGTTGCCCACCGCGTCGCCCTCGGAGAGCACACCGCCCGTCGCGCAGGTCTTGATGACGTCGGCGCCGTACTTGATCTGATAGCGCACCGCGGCGCGTACCTCATCGGTGCCATCGGCGATGCCGGTGCTCGGATCGCCATCCATGAGGCCCGGCTTGAAGGCGTTGTTGTCGCAGTGCCCACCGGTGATGCCGAGCGAGTGCGCCGCACCCTGCATCCGGGGACCGGGGAGCTTCCCTTCGTTGATCGCCTTCTTGAGGGCGAGATCGGCCCAGTGATCGGACCCCACGTTGCGAATCGTCGTGAACCCCGCCATGAGCGTGCGCTCGGCGTGCACGACCGAGAGCACGGCGCCGTAGGTGTCGAAGTCCTTCACGCTTTCGAGATCGTTCCCCGGATCACCGAGCACGCGCCCACTGATGTGTGTGTGGGCGTCGATGAATCCGGGGAGCAACGTGGCGTCGCCGAGGTCGATCACCTGCGCGCCGCTGGGGATGGCGACCGAGCCGCTGCGCCCCACCGCGGTGATGCGGTTACCGGTCACGACGACGACCCCATTCGCGATCGGCGCGGCGCCGGTCCCGTCGATCACGCGTGCCGCGCGCAGGACGATTGGACGTGTCGTCGCCGGCTGCTCCTGGGCTTGTGCGACGCTCGCGGTCAGAAGTGCCGCGATGGCGATCGAGAGTCGGGTGGGGAAGGTCATGGCTCGCTTATTGGGTTAGTGACTGCTTTCGAGGTGAGGAACTGCGGAACCGCAGATGGCCGCAGAAACTGCAACTGCAACGTGCGGCCACACGTGGAGCCTTCCACGGGCCGCGAATCACCTGCGTCCCCGCGTTCATCTGCGGCCAAGAAAGCCGTTGCAGTTTCTGCGGCCTTCTGCGGCATCTGCGGTTCCTTCGACTCCGCTCACGGTGCTCCGCCCTCGAGCCCTGCGAGCCGCCGCGTCGCGAGCGCGCGGTTCTGGGCGTTGCGCGCCGCGCGAGCCAGGTAGGTGCGATACGCCGCCCGTGCTGAATCCGCCTGCTGGGCCAGCTCGTGCGCGCTCGCCTTGAACACGTACGACTCGGCGTAGTAGGGCTCCAGCGCGATCGCCTTGTTGAACTGGTCGAGGGCCTCTTGCGCACGCTTGGCCTTGAGGAGCGCCACGGCGTACTGATGGCGATAGATGGCGTCCGCCGGCGCGAGATCCACCGCCTGCGCGTACGAGGCGAGGGCGGCCTGGCGCTGGCCGGCGGCCTCGGAAAGCGCGCCGAGCGCGATGTGCGCGGGCGCGTACGCAAGATCCTCGGTGAGCGCGCGCTCGAACGCCTCCCGCGCTGCCTGACGGTTCCCGCGCGCGCCCTCGAGCTGGCCGATCGCGAACTCGTAGAAGGCCTTCGATTCGTATTCGCGGACAAGCGCCTTCTCACTCTCCTCGACCGCGCGCGCCTTGGCCAGCAGCGCCGTCATCTCCGTGAGCGCGCTGTCGTACTGCTTGAACGAGACGAAGAGGACGGCGCGGATGTATCGCAGGCGATAGTACCGGTCCGGCCGCTGCGAGATCGCCTTCCCGAAGAGCTCGTTCGCCTGCTCGAACTTCTGATTGGCGTACGCGATCCAGGCCTTCGTCAGCACGTCGGCGCGCCAACCGCCGGGAAGCGCATCGTAGAGCGACATCTCGATCGCGCGATGCACGAACGGGTTTCGCAGGAATGCGCGGCTCACCGTCGAATCCGCGGCGCGGACGTCGCGCGCCGTGAGCACCTTCTCGCTGTTCTCGAGGTAGAGCGCGAACCGGGGGACGTCCTGAAGGTGAAACGCGACCCACTGCGCGTAGAGCGGATCACCGCTCCATGGGGCGAGTCGTGCGGCCCAGTAGAACGCGCTGTACGCCCGCCCCGGGAATCGCTGCAGGTTCGCGATGCCGTAGTCGTAGTACGCTTCCCAGTCGTTCGTGTCGGCCCTGGAGTCGAGCTTCGGGCGACGAATTTCCTGGCTCCCCGCGGGCATGGCGGAGGCGAAGGCGACGAACAGCACCGCACAGAGGAGCCGGGTCAGGGGCCAAGGGCCAAGGGCCAGGGGGCGGGTCACGGGACCCACCCTCGACCCACCCCATGGCCCCTGGCCCCTGGCTCCTGACCCAAGGGTCACCCGCCTCTGCGGCCTAACGTGGCGACCAACTCCACGCGCGCGCCCTCGCGCAGCACCACGATCTTCACCGTGTCGCCCGGCTGCCGGGCCTGCATCGCCTCGGTGTACTGGTAGAGATCCTTCACCGGCTTGCCGTCGAACTCGACGACGATGTCGCCCGCCTTGATCCCCGCCTTGTCGGCCGGGCTGTCGGCGCGGACGCCCGTCAGGCGCACGCCCGGCACGTCCGGGGCGCTCATGTCCGGGATCGACCCGAGGTAGACGTTGCCCCCGCGACCGGTCGCCACGGGCGCGGGACGGCTCACGCGTACCGGCGTTAGGCGCGCATCGCGATCGGCGATGGTCCGGACGATGCGCTCGGCCAACCCGGCGACGCGTCCGACGCCAGCGGCACTCACCTTGTGCGCGTCGTCGGTCGAGCGGTGATAGTCCTCGTGGAGATCGGTGAAGAAATGCAGCACCGGGATCCCCTTCGCGTAGAACGACGAGTGATCCGAGGGGCCGAACCCATCCCCCACGCCGCGCACGTCGAGTCCCGTGCCCGCGATCGCGCCGTCGACGATCCCGCGCATCTCGGTCGCCGTCTCCACGCCATACACGATCAGCCGGTCGTTCCGCAGCCGCCCCACCATGTCGAAGTTGAGCATCGCGACCACGCGATCGGTCGGCACCGGGGAATGCTCGACGAACCACTGGGAGCCGAGCAGGCCAAGCTCTTCTCCGCTGAAGGTGACGAACACGACCGAGCGCCGCGGAGCATGACGCGCGAGCAGCCGCGCCATCTCCATCACCGCCGACGTCCCCGACGCATTGTCATCCGCGCCATTCCGAATCGCCTCGGCGGAATCGGGATCGAGCGAGCTGGCGCCGGAGCGGCCGAGGTGGTCGAAATGGGCGCCGATGACGACGTACTCGTCGGCGAGTGCCGGATCGCTTCCGCGAAGGAGAGCCACGACGTTCTGCGACGGCAGCTCCGAGGGCAGGCCGGCGTGCGCCGCCGCCGCTGACCGCGCCACGAACGGCTGGAAGTACTTTCGCTCGCAGCGCGGCTCGAGGGCGCCGTTGGAGCCATCGCAGCCGTTGGGGAGCGTCACGAGGCGAAGGCTCTCGAAGCGCCGAGCGATGTAGGAGGCCGCGCTGTCGTTACCGGCGGTGCCGGTGCCGCGGCCTTCGAGCGCGTCGCTCGCCAGGTGCTCGACGTCGCGCCGGATGGCGACCGTGTCTGGCGTTGCCCTGTCGTCGCGGGTGGCGGCCGTCGTGGTCGGCGAGGACTTGCACGCTGCGAGCGCGAGCAGCGAGAGGGCGAGCGAAACACCTGGTCGGAGCATGGGGAAGGCGTGTTGAGGGGTGGCGGTCCTCCGTATCTTACCGCCGGGTCACGCCCCTCGCCAAGCTATCCGTGTCCACGATCGCCCTCGCCCTCATCCCCCGCGCCGTCGCCCTCAATCTCGCCATTGGCGCGATCGTCGCGGCGCTCAAGCTCCCGGTCTATCTGGATTCGATCGGGACGGTGCTGGTGGCCGCGCTCGCCGGCCCCCTGGCCGGGGTCATCACCGGGGTAACGTCGAACCTCGTGCTCGGGATGCTCTCGAGCCCGATCTTCATCGCGTTCATCCCTGTGACGGCGGTCATCGGCGTCACCGCCGGGATTGCCTCACGAGTGGGCGCCTTTCGGAGCGTGCCACGCGCGCTGGTCGCGGGGGTGGTGATCGGCCTCCTCGCCGGCGCCACCTCGGTGCCGATTGTCCTCGCCCTCTTCGGCGGTGTCACAGCCGGCGGAACCGGGATCGTCACCATCGTGCTGCGCGCGCTCGACCTGCCGCTCGCATCAGCCGCGCTGATCGCGAGCGTCAGCGTCGACGTGATCGACAAGATGCTCTCGTGCGCGATCGTGGCCGCCGTCCTGGCGAGACTTCCGCGTCGCATCGGCGCGCGCTTCGGCTTGCCACACCCCGCGGCGTGATCGCGCGTCTGCGCCGCATCAACCCGCTCACGGCGGTCGCCGCGGCGGTGCTGCTCGTCGCCATGACGTACGTCGTCCCGCCGCCGGTTGGACCACTCGTGGCGGTGACGCTGTCGTTCATGCTGGCGGCAATGACCGGTGCCGGGCGTCGGGTCGCCGTTCTCGCGGCGGCCGTCGCGGTGCCGACGTGGGGCTTTCTCGTCGTGATGAACGCGCTCGTCGCCCCGGAGGGTGAGACGGTGCGCGTTGCCGGCGTCGCCTTCGCCCCCGGAGCGCTCGTGCCGGCGGCGTGGATCTCGCTGCGGCTCGGGGCCGCCGTCGCGGCGCTGGGGTGGGTGGTGATGACGACACCGCCGCAGCGCCTCGTGCGCGCACTTGCGCAGCGCGGCCTGCCCGCGTGGTCGCAGTACCTGCTCGCCGCCTCGCTTGCAGCCGTTCCCGAGGCGCGCCGACGCGCGGGGGAAGTGCTGGACGCGCAGCGCTGTCGCGGGCTCGCGGCCGGTGGCGGTCCGCTCGCCCGCTTGCGTGCGACCTTGCCTCTCGCGGGGCCGCTGATGGTCTCCCTCGTCACCGACGCGGAGCGCCGGGCCATCGCGCTCGATGCGCGCGCGTTCGATGCGCGCGGAGAGCGGACGTCGCTCGCCGAGGTCGCCGACCCTAACGAGGAGCGGATGCTGCGCATGGTCATGTGGGGCGCGTCCGTCGCGCTCGTCCTCTGGGGATTCGTGCGGTGACGGCGGCGCTGCGAGCGGAGCTCGAACGCGTCTCGTACGGTGATCGCGCGGTACTGCGCGACGTCGTGCTCGAGATCGGGCAGGGAGAGATCGTCGGGGTCACTGGTCCGGTGGGATCGGGGAAGACGACGCTTGCGCTCGCGTGCGCGGGTCTCCTCGGCCACGCCGTGCCGGCGCGAATCGAAGGGAAGATCCATCACACGAGCCTCGCCCTTCCGGTGGCGGGCTACGTCTTCGACGACCCCCTCGCGCAGCTCACGGGGCTCGGCGGCACGGTGGAGGAGGAAGTCGCCGTCGGCCCGGAGAATCTCGCCATTCCACGCGATGCCATCCGCGCGCGCGTCGATCGCGCGCTTGCGGCCGCCGATGCGGTGCACCTCGCTCAGCGTCTGCCTGACGAGCTGTCGGGGGGCGAGCGCCAGCGCGTGGCCCTCGCGTGCGCCCTCGCCCTCGAGGCGCCGCTGCTCGTGCTCGACGAGCCGACGGCGCAGCTCGATCCCGACGCCACCGAGCGGTTTGGCGCGAGCCTTCGCGCGCTCGCCGCCAATGGCACGAGTGTGCTGCTCGCGTCGCAGGACGTGGACCTGTTGCGAGCGTTGGCGGCTCGCGTGCTGGTGCTCGAGGATGGTGCGACGAAGGCATTCGGACGTCCCGGCGACGTTCTCGTGACGCCAGCGCACACCAGCGCGAGCGTCGAGCCGGGCGCGCGAGGTGAGCCGCTGTTCGAGGCGCGCGAGGTCGTCGTTTCGTATTCGGACCGCACCGTCCTCGATGGCCTGACGCTCGACGTCCCTCTCGGGTCGGCTACCGCGATCCTGGGAGAGAACGGGGCGGGGAAGACGACGCTCGCGCGCGCGATCATGGGGCTCGTGCCGGCTCGTGGCGGGAGCATCAGTGTGAGCGGCCGGCCGCTCGACGGCCTCCCGGTGCACGCGCGGGCTCGGCACGTCGGGCTCGTCTTTCAGGATCCCTCGCGCCAGCTCTTCGCCCGCACGGTTCTCGAGGAGGTCGCGTTTGGCCCGCGGGTGCTGGGCGCCTCGCGCCACCAGGCACACGATCGGGCGCGAGAAGCGCTCGCGTCGGTCGAGCTGGGCGACCTGGAAGGCGTTCACCCAGGCGACCTTGCGCCTCAGACGCAGCGTCTCGTCGCCATCGCAGCCGCCATGGCGGCGAGGCCGTCCGTGCTCATCCTCGATGAGCCGACGGCCGGGCAGGACGAGGGGGGAAAACGACGCATTGCCGCCGCCATCGCACGGCAGCGGGCCCATGGGTGCGCAATGGTCATCACCCACGATCTGGACTTCGCCCGCCGGGTGTGTGACCGAGCCGTCACGCTGCGTAACGGCCGAGCCGCCTCGCGCGTCCTCAGTAGTGCAGGTAACCGGTAGGGGGCTCCCCGCCTCTGCACTTCCCGGCCGGCCGGCCGCATCGCCACGACATGGATCACTCGACGACCTTCGCCCGACACTTCGCGCGACTCGTGCACCTCTTGCTGCACGAGCCGAAGAACATCGCGAATCAGAAGGCGGCCCTCCGCCTGCTGGTGGCGATGTCGAAGGAGGGGGAGGTCCGGCTCGCGCTGCAGGACTGGCAGGTCGTGGCGAACGGGACCCTGCTTCCTCCTCAGCTCGAGGGGGTGGAGGACCTGGGGGCCCAGCTCATCGGGCACGCGGTCACCGAGCTGGTGGCACAGCAGGGTGCGTCGCCCGCCGACCTCCTGGGGATTGCCCGCACACTGGCGACGGAGCCGGTTCCCGGCGACGGCGGCCGCAACGTCGCCGACAAGCTCTCGGCGCTCGGCGCGAAGACGGTGCGGGTGACGCTGTCCGGCAACGCGCCCCTTCCGCGCGTTGCGACCGCGTCCATGCCCACGCACGGTTCGGACGTGCAGGCGACAGTTCCCAAGCCGGCGACGAATGGCGGCAGCCGCAACACGGGGGACGTGGCCGTGGTCGCGAAGACCGATGCGCCGCCGGAGCGTCGCCCATCGACGGAGCTGAGGGTGATGCACGGCCTCACCGACAGCTACCTGTCGCAGTTCGCCGCGCCCGATACCTCGAGGGGATCGATCTCGAGCGGGTTCGCGCAGCTCGACGCGACCATCAGCGTGACCGAGACGACGAAGCTCCTCGACGGTGTCGCCGGGGGAGCGGAGGCGGCGTTCCGCGAGGGAGACGCGGAGGCGCTCGGCATCGCCATGGCGGGCATCGTCAAGCGTGAGGCGGCCGCAACCGACTCGAACCTCCGTCGCGCGTACGGAATGGCGCTGCGCCGGCTCGCCAAGAAGCCGATGCTGGCGGCGGTCGCGGCGCTGCTGTCGTCGCACCGTGAGATGTACGACGACCTGTTCACGGTTTTCGCGCGCACCGGCGATGACGGCGCGGAGGCGCTCATCGAGCAGCTCAACGCCGCGCAGTCACTGGCCCAGCGTCGCGTGTACTTCGATTCGCTGCGCAAGCTGAACGCCGGCGTCCAGGTGCTCATCCACATGCTTGGCGACTCGCGCTGGTACGTCGTGCGCAACGCGGCCGACCTCCTGGGCGAGATGGCGGCGAACGACGCCGAGCCGAAGCTGAGCGAGCTGCTCCAGCATGAGGACGACCGCGTGCGAAAGGCGGCGGTGTCCGCGCTCTCGAAGATGACCGGCTCCGGCGCGGTGAAGGGACTGGCCGCCTCGCTCGATGACGGCGCTCCGGGTGTGCGCATGCGCGCCGCGGCCGCCCTCGGCGGCGCGAAGACCCCCGCCGCGGCAGCCGCCCTGATCAAGCACCTCGATCGCGAGGATGCAGCGGAAGTGCAGCACGCCTGCCTGGCGGCGTTAGGGAAGATCGCCTCCGGGGATGCGATCCGATTTCTGACGAAGGCCGCTCAGCCCGCGGGCGGGCTCTTCAACAAGAAGAAGGCGACCGCCTACCGGGTCGCCGCCGTGCGCGCGTTAGGCGAGGCGCGCACCCCCGCCGCGATGGGCGCCCTCCAGAACCTGCTCCACGACAAGGAGAAGGATGTGCGCGAGGCGGTGTTCTGGGCGGTCCGCGCTGGTAAGGGGGAGGCCGAGTAGGACTGCGGATTGCGGATTGCTGATTGCGAATGAACAGCCGGCAATCCGCAATCCGCAGTCCGCAATCGTCCCTCAACGCGCAGTGAAGTCCGTCTTATCGCCGATCTCTCTACACGCTTCCGCGATCAACTCCGCCGTGCGCTCCACATCCTCGAGCGCCACCATCTCGTTCGGCGAGTGCATGTAGCGGTTGGGGATCGAGACGAGGGCGGTCGCGACCCCCTCGCGGGCGATGTGGATGGCGTCGGCGTTCGTGCTCGTGTCGCGACCCGCGGCGTTGATCGTGAAGGGGATCTTCTTCTTCTCGGCCGTGGAGCGCAGCAGAGAGAAGACGACGGGGTTGATCAGCGCGCCGCGGGTGAGCACGGGGCCGGAGCCGAGCTTGTGATCGCCGAGCTCCTTCTTCTCCATTCCCGGCGAGTCGCTGGCGTGGGTGACGTCGATGACGATCGCCATCTTCGGGTTGAGGCACGCGGCGCAGATCAGCGCGCCGCCGCCATGCCAGGCGATCTCCTCTTGCGTCGTCGCGACGGCGACGACGCGCGCTTTCCCGGGGTTCTTCGCGTAGCGGCGCAGTGCCTCGAGCGCGGTGAACGCGCCGATGCGATCGTCGATGGAGCGTGACACGAGGCGCTGATTGGGGAAGTCCATCGCCTTCGAGTCGATGACGCCGGGATCGCCGACCTGGAGCCGCTGCTCCGCTTCCGACTTGTTCGCCGCCCCGATGTCCACCCAGAGGTCGGTCATCTTCGACGCCTTGTCGCGGTCGTCGTTCTTCATCAGGTGGATGGGCTTCTTGCCGATGACGCCGAAGACGTCGGCATCACGACCGAGGAAGCGGATGCGCTGGCCGACGAGCACCTGAGGGTCCCAGCCGCCGATTGGGCCCACGTGAGCGAAGCCCTCATCGTCGATGTACTGCACGATCAGCCCGATCTCGTCGATGTGCCCATCGAGCATGATCGTCGGCGATCCCTTGGGGTTGATCTCGGCGAGGCTATTGCCGGCGACGTCGCCGCGGACCTCGCTGGCGAAGGTCTTCGCCTCCTCGCGCCACACGCGGGCGGGGATGGACTCGAAGCCGGAGGGTCCCGGCGAATCGAGCAGACGCTTCAGAAAGGTGAGCGATGACTCTGGGAGCATGGATGTCGGTGACAGGGCGCTGTTGATGCAGCCGCCGGCTCCCCGCGTCAAGAGGAAGGCCCGCGGATCGCATCTTACGCGACCCGCCGGCCTTCTCCAGCATCAGAGCGTCTCGTCGAGGTCCTCGACCTCTCCCTGTGCCTTCCCCAGGTTCTTCTGGGCCTTGCCCTTGAGCTCGTCCTTCTTGCCCTTGAGCTGCTCGCTGCGGTCGTCGGTGATGTCGCCGAACTTCCCGCGAACCTTGCCGGCGGTCTCCTTGAGCCCGCCCTCGATTTCGTTCTGTGCACCGCTCTTGCGAGTCGTGTCGTCAGCCATGACTACCTCCTGAATCGGTAAAGGCCTCTCTTGGGAACCGCTGACAGAGCAATGGATGTGCCCGAGGAACAGGCGAAGCGCCGTGCCACGACGGGCGATTTGGCGCGATTAGCCGTCACGGAAATGATCGAGCACGGATTCGTGCCCGAGTATCCTGTCGAGGCATGTCGTGAGATCGAGCGACTCGAGCGCCGCGCAGCGCCGGCGATGGAGGATGGACGCAACGATCTGCGAAACCTGCTCTGGTCGTCGGTCGACAACCGCACATCGCGCGACCTCGATCAGGTCGAGTTCGCGGAGCTGCTGCCCGACGGCTCCATCCGGCTGATGATCGGCATCGCCGACGTCGATGCGCTGGTGGAGGCCGGCACGGCGACCGACGAGCATGCGGCGACGAACACGACCTCGGTGTACACGGGGGTGCGGGTCTTCCACATGCTCCCGACGGAGCTGTCGACGGACCTCACCTCACTCAACGAGGGTGAGGACCGCAACGCGATCGTCACCGAGATGCGCGTCGCCGCCGACGGCGAGATGACGCCGGTCGACGCCTATCGAGCGGTAGTGCACAACCACGCCAAGCTCGACTACGAGAGCGTCGGCGGCTGGCTGGCCGGGTTGGCGTCTCCTCCGCCCGCCATCGAGCGGCGTGTCGACCTCGAGGCACAGCTGCGCCTTCAGCACGAGTGCGCGAGCCGCCTTCGCGATGTGCGGCGCGCACAGGGGGCGATCAACATCGAGTCGTCGGAGCCCCAGGCCGTCGTCGTCGACGGACGGGTCGTCGACCTCGCGGTGCCGCGACGCAACCTCGCGCGCGATCTCATCGAGGACTTCATGATCGCGGCGAACCGCGCCGCGGCGATGATCCTTCTCGAGCGCGGATCAATGTCCATCCGGCGCATCGTGCGTCGTCCGCACCGATGGGATCGCCTCGTCCAACTTGCCGCCGACTTCGGCGAAAGCCTGCCGGACGCGCCCGACAGCGCGGCGCTCGGCGCCTTTCTCGCGCGCCGTCGTGACGCGGATCCCGCCCATTTCGCCGACCTGTCACTCACCGTCGTCAAGCTGCTCGGACCTGGGGAGTACGTGCTCGAGCGCCGCCTCGGCGACCGTCGCGACGGCGGACACTTCGGGTTGGGCATCGCTGACTACGTGCATTCGACGGCGCCGAATCGCCGCTTCGTCGACCTCGTCACGCAGCGATTGCTCAAGGCCACCGAGCGGCGCGCGGCGATGCCATATAGCGAGGTGGAGCTGGATCAGATCGCGCAGCGGTGCACCGAGCGCGAGCGCGAAGCGAAGAAGGTCGAGCGCGCGATGCGAAAGCGCATCGCCGCGCACTTCGTTCGCGATCGCGTGGGCGACTCGTTCGTCGCGACGGTGACGGGAAAGAACGCGAACGGGACGTGGGTGCGCGTGCTGGCGCCTCCGGTGGAGGGACGGTTGGTGCGCGGCGGCGAAGGGCCCGACGTCGGTGACACGCTGCGCGTTCGCCTCGTGCGCGCCGACGCGCGCCTCGGCTTCATCGACTTCGAGCCCGAAACCGCCGCCAGCGATCTGCCGCGCAAGATCGCGCGCCAGCACCGCAAGCGTCACGCGGCCGATGCGCTGCGCCATCGCGTCGGGGAGCGGTTCGAGGCCGTCGTCTCAGGCGTGTCGCAACACGGCGTGTGGGTGCGGCTCCTCGAGACACTCCCCGACGGAACGTCGATCGAGGGAAAGGTGGTCGCCGGCTACCACGCGCTCACCGAGGCGAGCGGCAAACGCGTGGCCGTGAAGCTCGTCGCCGTCAACACTGCGCTGGGCTTCATCGACTTCGAGTACGCCGAGGGGGTGGAGCCGCGGAAGCGGGAGCGGACTGAGCGAAAGCGTGTAGCGGCTCGTGCACTCGCGAGCCGAATCGGGGAGCGCTTCGAGGTCGAGGTCACCGGGGTGACGCCGAAAGCGGTGTGGGTTCGCGTCGTCGATCGAGGAATCGAAGGGCGACTGGTGCGAGGGGGGCAGGGGCTCTCGAAGGGAGGGCGTGTCACGGCCACGCTGCTCGACGCGGACGTGGAGCGAGGGTTCATTGATTTCGGTTCGGTAAGCAACGAGCCGTAAACGCCGGCTACACCACAGAGGGGTCGACGGGATCGAAGGGGTCGAAGGGATCAACGGGATGGAAAGGCGCCGCGGCAACGCCGCGGCGCTCATCTGATGAGCGCGTCTGCCGCGAAGCGGCGACGCGCCTTCCCGCCCCCTCGATCCCGTCGATCCCTTGATCCCGTCGATCCCGCGGTGGCCGTTCTCTGTGCTACCGCTGTCAGGGCTCGTTGGGCGACGAAACAGGAACCGCCGAAACAGGAACCGCCCGATCCCCCGCTGGACTCCCGAAGAGCCCGGGATGCAGCACCCTCGCCAGCGTCTCGACGCCATCGACGATCCTCGGCCCTGGTCGGCTCGCGAGCGCGTTCGCGTCGATGGCCCACACGGCGCGCGCGCGAGCCCAACGCCATTCATCGCGGCGGAGCACGTCCTCCGCCTCACGAGCTGCCCGCTCGAGCCCGTACCCGCACGGGGCGAACACGAGCACCTCGGGCTCAGCGGCCGCCACGTCGCTCACCTTGATCGCCCGAGAGTGTGAGCCCGGCGTCGCCAGCACGTCCTGGCCGCCGGCGCGGTGCACCATCTCCGGCACCCAGTGGCCGGCCGTGTATACCGGGTCCGTCCATTCGAGAACGGCGACGCGCGGCCGCGGGGCTCGCGCGGCGCGGAGACGGTCGTGCACCGAGCGAAGGCGCGCCCGCAGGCCGGCCACGATCTCCTGGGCTTCGTCGGCCGCGTCGATCGCCGCGGCGACCCGCTCGATGTCGGCGCAGATGCCGCCGATCGACGTTCCCGAGAGCGTCACGATCGCCGGGGCGGGCGTGAGGCGCGCGGCGATCGCCCGTACGTCGGTCTCTCGAACCGCGCAGACGTCGCACAGCGCCTGCGTCACGATCACGTCGGGGCGCAGCGAGGCGAGGAGCGTCTCGTTCACGGTGTACAGTGGGGCGCCCCGCTCCGATGCATCCCGTACGTCGCGATCGATGGCATCGGGGGCCACCGTGCCGTCGATCCCCGTGCTCGTCAGGTGTGGCAGGCGGGCGACCTGCGGCGGATAATCACAGGCGTGCGTGACGCCGGCGAGCTGATCGAGGGCCCCGAGCGCAACGACGATCTCCGTCGCCGACGGGAGGAGCGACACGACCCGCACGTTACTCGCGCGTCAGCGGAAACAGGATGAAGGTGGCGAGCAGCAGGCACATCCCCGCGATGTACCAGTTCGACTCTCCGTGAAGAAACCACACCACGCCGCCGAACAGGGCGAGACTCTCGGCCGTGGCCCAGGCGATGATGAGCAGCGTCGCGCGCCGCGCCAGGTCGACCGCCTTGCCTAACAGGCCGCGCAGGAAGGCGAGCACGACCAGAACGCTCACCCACAGGGCGTAGCCGACGAAGCGGAGCGGTCCCATGTCCGCCTCGATCGGCGGTGGCGTCTCTCGTCGCAGCCACCAGGTGACGACGCCGAAGAGGAATGCGCCCCCGAAAATCGACAGCCGAATGACGTGGAGCGTGCGAAGCGAGGCCGTCGGGCGGTTGGGGGCGGTCATGGCTCGCCAACCGCTGCACGCGTGGTCGCCGGCGCGGGCGGTCGCTCGTACACCGGCCGCCCGGCGAGATAGGTCGCCAACACGCGTGTCGCGAGAATCCGTTCTGGCGCGACGCTCATGATGTCCTGATCGAGCACCACGAAATCGGCCAACTTGCCTGGTGCGAGCGAGCCGAGCTCCGCTTCCTGAAACGCCGCGATCGCCGGCCAGAGCGTCATCGACTTGAGGGCCTCGTCACGCGTCATCCGCTGCTCGGAGAACCAGCCTCCGGTGGGCCAGTTGTGCTCATCCTGCCGCGAGACGGAGGCGTGGAAGGAGATGAGAGGGTTCACCTTCTCGACCGGAAAGTCGCTTCCATTGGGGATGATGACACCCGTCCCGAGCAGGGCGCGCCAGGCGTAGGCGCCGAGGAGGCGCGTCGGTCCGAGGCGATTCCCCGCCCAGTACATGTCGCTCGTCTGGTGGCTCGCCTGCATCGAGGGGATGACGTCGAGCTGCGCGAAGCGCGGGATGTCGGCGTAATGAAGGATCTGCGCGTGCTCCACCCGGAACCGGTGGTCGGCCGCCGGCACCGTGCCTAACGCGGCCTCGAAGGCATCGAGAACGGTACGGTTCGCGCGATCCCCAATGGCGTGCACGTTGAGCTGAAATCCGGAGCGAAGCGCGCGCACCGCTACCTGCTCGATGCGCTCGCGCGGCGTCGTGATCAGCCCGGAATGCTCGGGCGAATCGCTGTACGGCTCGAGGAGCGCAGCGCCGCGCGACCCCAGCGCACCGTCGGCACTGATCTTGATCGCGCGGATCCACACGCGTCCGTCGTACAGTGCGCTCTGCGGACCCCGCTTGAGATAGTGATCGAGGTTCGCGTCGTCGCTCGCGATCATCACGTAGTTGCGAAGATCGTAGCGCCCTTCCTTCGCCAGCTCCTCGTAGATGTCGATCGTCGCGCGGCCGACGCCGGCGTCGTGAATGCCGGTCAACCCCCAGCGATTCGCCTCCTTCACCGCCGCGAGAATCGCCGCCCGCACTTCGTCGCGGGGCGCCGGGGGAATCGCGCGGCTCACGAGCCCCATCGCCCGGTCGACGAGCACCCCCGAGGGCGCCCCGTTGGCCATGCGCTCGATGCGTCCGCCCTCCGGATCGGTCGCCGTCGCGGCGAGGTTCGCCGCCGCCATCGCGCGCGCATTCACCAGTGCCGCGTGGCCGTCGACGCGCGTGAGATACACCGGATGCTGCGGCACCGCGCGCGAGAGCGCCTCGTGCGACGGGAAGCGCGTGTCTCCCCAGTCGTTCTGGTCCCAGCCGCGACCGAGAATCCAGGTACCGGCCGGAACCTCACGCGCACGTGCCGCCACGCGCGCGATCACCTCGTCGTACGACTTCGTCCCGGTGAGATCGACCGTGCGCAGCGCATTGCCGAGCCCGAGGAGATGCGCATGGGCGTCGACCATCCCCGGGATGACGGTCCGGCCGTCGAGATCGATGACGCGTGTTCGCGGCCCCTTGAGCGCGGCTGCGCCGCGTTCGGAGCCGACAAAGCGCACGCGACCGCCGGCGATCGCCATCGCTTCGCCGAATGGCCGCCGCTCGTCGACGGTGTAGATGCGCGCGTTGGTGACGATCAGATCGGCGGGCGGCTGCTGTTGGGCGCGCGCCGCCGCGGGGACGAGAACGAGCAGCGCGGCTCGGCGCGCGAGAGGCTGGAATCTCATGGGCGAGAACGTACGGAATTCTTACGAGTGTGCGGGCCGCGAACTCTGGCCGGCGGTGATGGTGGCGCCGATACTATCGCGCGCCCCCCGTCCACTTGCAACCTCGCGGCAGATGAACCCGTTCCGTCTCTCGCGTTTCGCGTTCCCCGCGCTCCTCGTCGCGTCCGCGGCGCTGGCCCAGGGCGCCCCCACCCCAACCGCCGCCGATCTCGGCGCGGCCCGCGCGGCGCAACTTCTCGAGCTGCTGCCCGATGGCGAGGAGAAACGGCGATTCGTCCTCGACTGCACCGGCTGCCACACCTTCGACGCGCGCACCGCCGCGCCAGGCGGCCGCGCGCGCACCCGCGCGCAGTGGGACTCGGCCGCACACCGCATGCTGAGCTACGCCGGCGCGACGTCCGGCTTTCCCGTCATCGCCGCCGCCCGAGAGCCGGCGACGACGGCCGAGTGGCTCGCGCGGTGGATCACCGATTCGTCGCTGGCGACGATCGCGCCCGCGCCGCCTCGCGTAACTCCGAACGTGCGCGAGTACCTGATGCCGATGGCGCAGGACCTTCCGCATGACGTCGCCGTCGATGCCGACGGCAAGGTCGTCATCACCGGGATGTTCTCTCACACGATGTACCTGCTCGATCCCGCCAGCGGCGCGATGGACCCGGTCGCCATCCCCGCCGACCGCGCCAGCCCGCGCGCCATCGTGATCGACGATCGCGGCGCCTGGTGGGTGCTGCTCGGCGGACCGCGTCGCATCGCCCGGCGCGATCCAGTTCTCGGCGCATGGACGATGCACGACATCGGGATGTATCCGCACAGCATCGGCGTCGATCCCGCCGGTCGCGTCTGGTTCAACGGCCACTTCACCCGCGATCCGGAGCAGATCGGGTTTCTCGATCCAACCACCGGCTCGATCACGCTGCGTGACGTGCCGCCGCATCCGGTGCTGGCGAAGGTCGCTGGCGGCCCCATCCCGTACGAGCTGCGCGTCGCCCCCGATGGCGCGGTGTGGATCTCCGAGCTCGGCGGCAACCGGCTCGTGAGGCACGATCCGGCGGCGAACACGTTCCGCGCGTTCGACATGCCCACACCACACTCCGGCCCGCGGCGATTCGACATCGACGCGGCGGGGATGCTGTGGATTCCCGAGTACGCGGGTGGAAAGCTCACGCGTCTCGATCCGGCCACGGGCCGATTCACGCAATGGGATCTGCCGGTGCGGAACGCCGCGCCATACGTCGTGCGTGTCGACCGTCAGCGCGGCGACCTGTGGATTGGCACCGGCGCCGCGGACGCCGTGTTCCGCTTCGATCCGAGAACCGCGCAGTTCACGACGTACGACCTCCCGACGCGCGGCGCGCTCGTGAGGCACCTCGACATCGACCCGCGCACCGGGGCGGTGTGGGTGGCGTACGGCGCGAGCCCGGGAGTGCCGGCGCGGGTGGCGAGGATAGAACCTTGAACCCCGGGGTCGTGAGGATCGAAGGGGTCAACGGGATCGAGGGCGCTGGGGAAGATCTCGACCATTCGCCCCTTGGATCCCATCGATCCCGTCGATTCCTTCGACCCCTTCAGGAAGGAGCTCCCATGAGACCTGCATCGTCGACGATCGCGATTCTCCTTGCGCTCGCCGCTGCGCCCATCGATGCGCAGACGCGGCCGCCGGCGTGCACGCGCGCCGAGCACCGTCAATTCGACTTCTGGTTAGGCGAGTGGGACGTGACCCTGCCGAATGGGCGGCCGGCGGGGATCAATCGCATCCAGTCCATCAACGGTGGGTGCGCGCTGCGGGAGGAATGGAAAGGCGCTGGTGGCGGGACGGGCACCAGCCTCAACGCGTTCGACGCGACCACGGGGCGGTGGCACCAGACCTGGGTCGGCAGCGACGGGATGGTGCTGTTCCTCGACGGCGGCCTGCGCGACGGCGCGATGGAGCTCTCCGGCACGACCACTGGCGCCGACGGGACGAAGACGCTTCACCGAATTCGATGGACCCAGCTCGGCGGCACGCCAGCCGCGGTGCGACAACTGTGGGAGAGCTCGACCGACGGCGGGAAGACGTGGACGGTGGCGTTCGACGGGAAGTACGTGAAGAAGTGACGCAGGGGGCAAAGGCATCAAAGGGGTCGAGGGGATCAAGGGCGGAGGCGTGGAGTCTCACACGCCGCCCGTGATCCCCGGATCCCTCGATCCCGAGGTCCCACCCTTCCCCTCCGCAAAGAACGACACCGCCACTCCGTACGCCAGGAACCAGGGCACGAACAGCGCGAACGTCGAGACGCGGCGCGGCGTGAGTCCTGGCGATGCGATGATCACCGCGAGCACGCCGAAGCCGAGACCGCGCACGAGTCGGTTCCCCGGAATGCGTCTACGGAGGACTGCCCACACGAGAGCGAAGAGCAGCCCGAATACCACGCCCATCCCCACCACGTTGAGTGTACCGGTCCACGTCCACGTGGGGACGCGCCCCTCGACGAGGGCGACGCCACGCATGGCGACGCGGGTGCCGAGCCCGAGGAGGACGGCGCCCGCCAAGGCCCCCGCGACGAGCGTGCGCGCGAGGCCGGCCGGCGTCATCAGAACCATCGGCGCACGCGCGCTCGATAGGCGGCATACTCCTCGCCGAACGCGTCGCCAAGGTAGCGCTCCTCGCGACGGATCACGAGCGCGGACAGCGACAGGAGGACGATCGGCAGCAGAACGAGAGGCCAGACGACGCCCATAAGGAGCGACAGCCCGATGTAGATCGCGGACATCGCGACGTACATCGGGTTGCGCGAGAAGCGATAGGGGCCCGTTGTGACGATCGAGCGCGCGGGGCGCGACGGAAGGATCGCCGTGCGCGCCCGCAGGAAGGTCAACATCGCCCACAGCAGAATCACCAGGCCCAGCGCGATGAGCAGCCAGCCGCCCACGACCAGCGCGGAGCGGCTGACGTCATCGAGATGCAAGCGGATGACCCAACGATCGAGGGCGAGGCCGATCAGGAAGCCCGCCACGAACAGCGTCGGCGGCGGAAACCAGACGCCCGGGCTCGTCAGGCGCTCGTCACTCACGACACCCGCGCCGTCTCGCGCGTCTCCACCGAATGTCGGTCGTCCGATTCGCCAAGGTATCGTCGTGTCCGGCGCAGGTGTCGCTCGAGCTGGCGAAGGTGGCGCTCGAGGCCAGCCCGCACCCAGGCCATCTCGGGCACGACGACGGCGGCGAGGTGCTCACCCCAATCGGGGCGGCTCCCGTCCGCATCGGTGAACCCGTAGTCGCGCGCGAGCTCCCATGAGCTATAGATGTCACCCGATCGCGCCATCACCTCCAGGTCCTGTGCGAGAGCCGCGACGGCGCGGCCGACGAACAGCGGAGACTCGGAGTGGAGAAAATGCGGATCCTTCTTCCCCGCCTTCCGCCACGTCGCCTCGGTGACGCCGAAATGCTGGAGCATCATCTCGGATCGGAGAAAGCCGGGAGTGACCGCAACCGCCGCGACGCCGTGGGAGCGCAGCGCCTCCGCGAAGCTGACGGCGAGTGACTTGTGTCCGCTCTTGGCGAGGTCGCGCATGATGTTGCCGCTGCCGCTGATGAGGAAATCCCCCTCCGTCACCTCGACGATGAGCCCGCGTCGCTTCTTGATCATGAGCGGCACGGCGTGCTTCGTCGTGATCAGGTGCGATACGACCGCCTGGCGCAGTCCTTCAGTGAGGTAGGAGAGATCGGATTTCCAGAACGACGCCCAGCTGTCCATCCGTGGATCTTCGCCGGCGACGCTGTTGACGAGCATGTCCAGCCGCTTCTGCTCGCGCTGGACGCGCGCGAACAGTGCCGCGACTTGCGGCTCCTCGGTGTGATCGACCCGCACCGCGATCGCCGTTCCCCCGGCGGCCACGATCATCTCGGCGGTCTCGTCGATCGTCTCCGGCCGGCCGTATGCCGACGGCTCGCCGCGCACGCTGCGCCCGGTGCAGTAGACGATCGCTCCCGCTTCGCCGAGCGCGCGGGCGATGCCGCGGCCGGCGCCGCGGGTGGCGCCGGCGACGACGGCGACGCGACCGGCGAGCGGCTTGTCGGATGTCTGTCGGCGTCGAGTGGCGCGGGCGCTCATGGGACCTCCGGGGCTGGCATTCATGAATGGTCGTTCACTTACCCCTGGCATTATGAATGGTCATTCATTATCTGTCAAGGGTGAGCCCACGCCCTCGCACCGTCACCGACGACGACATCCTCGCCGCGACCGCCCGCGCGATGTCGAAGGTCCCTCCCACGCGGTTCACGCTGGCGGAGGTGGCGCGCGAGGTGGGGCTCGCCCCCGCGACGCTGTTGCAGCGATTCGGATCGAAGCGGGGGCTGCTGCTCGCCCTGTCGGCGCAGTCGGCGGCCAGTATGGACGCGTGCTTCGACATGGTGCGTCAGGCGCACTCGTCGCCGCTCGAGGCCTTGTTCGACGCCGCCACGCAGATGGCGCGCTTCAGCGTGACGCCGGAGGAGCTGGCGAATTCGATCGCCTACCTCCAGATCGATCTCAGCGATCCGGATTTCCACCAGCACATCCTCACGAGCTCCCGCGCGACCCAGCGCGGCTATGCGGCGCTGCTCGACGATGCCGTCGAGGCCGGTGAGCTCGCTGCGTGCGACACGAAGCGCCTCGCGCGAGCGGTCGAGGCGGTCGCGGCCGGCTCCCTCATTGGATGGGCGATTCATCGAAAGGGCAAGGCGGAAGCGTGGGTGCGGAGCGACCTGGAGACGCTGTTGACGCCGTACGAACGCGGGCGCTAAGGGCGCTGGGAAAGCGCTAAGAGCGCTGGCCCTGCGCTGTTCCCAGCGTGCGAATCACCTTGCAGGGATTGCCCGCCGCGATCACACCCGACGGCACGTCTCGCGACACGACGCTCCCGGCGCCGATCGTCGTGTCATCGCCGATGGTGACGCCGGGAAGCACGATGGCGCCCCCGCCGATCCATACGCGCTTGCCGATCGTGATGGGCTTGGCGAGCTCCGGCCCGGCCACCCGGGCGCCCGCCTCACGAGGGTGATCGGCCGTGTAGAGCTGCACGCAGGGGCCCAGTTGCGTTTGCGCGCCAATGCGGATGGGCGCGGGATCCAGCATGACGCACGCGAAGTTGATGAAGACGTCCTCTCCGAGCTCGATCTGCGTTCCGTAGTCGCAATAGAACGGCGGCTCGATCCAGGCCCCCGGTCCGATCGCGCCAAGCAGGTCGACGAGAATCGCGATCCGCTCCGTCGCGTGCTCCGGCGAGGATGCGTTGAGCTTCATCCAGAGCAGCCGCGCCCGCTGTCGTGCGCCGACGAGCACGGGGTCGGAGGCGAGATACAGCTCGCCCCGCAGCATCTTCGCGCGCTCGGTGTCGGACATGGGAGGGAAGATACGGAGGCGCTGGAAAAGCGCTAAGGGCGCTCGAAAAGCGCTGAGGGAGGGGCCAGGGTTCCCAGCGCGTTCCCAGCGCCCTTAACGCTTTTCCAGCGCTTTCGTACCTTCCACCGCCGCGGTCGCACGCATCAACTCCGCGAAGTACTCCGGTTTGCGCGTCGAGAAGAGCCCGTACCACGCCTCGAGCACGTCCGGCGCGTAGAGGTCGAGCCGACGGTAGATGTGGTAGGCGAACTCGAGGGGTGCCATCGACGCGGCGGTAATGACGTCGCCATCGGTGACCGCGGGCTCCTCCTGATAGAGGTCGCCTCCCCGATAGCCGGTGGCCGCGATGTACTCGCGCGCGTTGCTGGTGTGACGAACTGCATCGAGCAGCCCGCCGCGCGCGAGGCCGGCGGTCGCGCCACAGATCGCGGCCACCGGCACGCCGCTCGCGAGAAACTCCCGCGCCTTCTCGACGGCATCGGTATTGCCGCCCTCGTCCCACGTATCACCGCCGGGCAGGATGAGCATGTGACTCTCCGACGGCGAAAGCTCCTCGAGCGTGAGGTCGGGAATGATCCGCACGCCCCCCGCGGTGACGATCGCCTCGCGCCGCGGCCCCACGGTGCGTACTCGCCACTGGTTAGGCACCCGGTGGAACTGCGTGGTGTTGATGCCGGCGACGGCAAAGCCGTGCTCCCAGTCGGCCAGGGTATCGAAGACGAAGCAGTGCACGGTTAATCCGCTCATACAGCCTCACACAGGGGTCATGGGCAACGTCCGCAGACGTCAGGTCTCAGGTGTCAGTGTGCAGAAACGGCAACAGCCCGTGCGTTTCGACGTCTCTGCTACCTGACACCTGACGTCTGATCCCCGACGTCTGCCGACGTTGCCTCGTTCACGAGCAGCCTTCGACCAGCTGCACCGCCGGCACACGGCCGGCACGGTAGGTCGTCACCAGTCCCTTGAACGTCTCGAAGATGATGCGGTGCAGCGTGTCCCCCGGGGGCGTGACCACGACGTAGTGGCCGTCGGGGTAGGTGTATTCGTGCGGCTCGATGCGCGCCCGCGCGCCGTACAGCTCGAGCACGCGCGATTCGCTGTCACCCACCTGTGCCCCTTCCGTCGTGCGAATCCCCGCCGAGTCGATCTCCACGCGCGCGATGGTGTCGTCGATCACCATCAGGAGAATGCCCTCCGGCATCGTCGCGGGATTCACGTGGTCGCACCCCGCCTGGGTCACGCGAAGCTCCTCGCCTAACGTGCGCGAGGCCGCCGATAGCGGGATACCGACGCGCAGGGGGCCAATGCCGTCGGCACGCACGATCCATTGCGGCGCAGTCGTGTCTCTTGCCGCCGAGTCTCGCGACGTGTCGGCCACGACTGACGTGGTGTCCGCCGTCTCGCGCCCGGCGGGTGAGCAGGCGAGCAGCGCAACCACGACCAGCATCCTCGAATCGACCGCGATCATGCGTTCAGTGCGGTGTCGACCACCTGGGCCTCCCTCGTCGAACACCGGAGAATACCAGCGCATTTACTCCTTCGCGAGGTGCTTCTGCTGGCCCACCGCGTACGCCTCGGCCATCCACGCCCGGAATTCCGCATCGATGTCGGCGAGCTTCTCGAGGCGAAACACGTGCAAGTGATTTCGGGGAGAGAACGTCTGCACGCCGCGGAATCGCGGGCTCTCCAGCCGCCGCGCGAGGACGACGTGGCCATCGAGCCATGCCTTACGCGGCGTCACCTGCGCGAACGACATGCGCACGTGAAACGCGATACGCGTCTTTTCGGGGAGAATCTCGACCGGGCCGATGTCGCGGATCGCGGCCACCACCGCATCGAAGAGAGCGCGGATCTCCGGCGGCTTTCCCGCGAAGTGGTGCTCGAGATCGAGCCGGCCACACGCGTGCGACTGGTTGCGATTCGCGAACTCGCGACCGCACCGCTCGCACCGCCACATCGCTGGCGGATTCAGTGCGCCACTCGCGGACGGTCCATGCGACGATGATACGCCTATTGCCGCGGCGGCACCACGCTCACACCCGCCGTCGGCTCCGGTCGCGCGCCGAATCCATTGGCCGCCCCGCGGCGCCAGACGCGACGATGCAGGTGCGTGCGGTATTGTGTCAGGGTGTTGTTCGTCGTAGGATATGCGCTCCGCCACAGTGGGAACGGCGATGCCGCGGTCCCCCAACATCCTCGCGCTCGGCATGGTGGCGCTCATGGCGCCAGCGACGACCGGCGACGTCAACCCGTCAGCCGCCCGTGCGACGCCGCCCCGCGTCGTCCCTAACGACAACCGGTCCGCCGCCGGCACGCTGAAGGACGGCGTGCTGACGCTACGTCTGGTTGCGCAGCCTGCCGTGTGGCGCCCCGAGGGACCGGACGGCCCCGATCTGCCGATCTACGCGTTCGCGGAAGAGGGCAAGTCGCCCCGAGTGCCGGGGCCGCTCGTCCGCGTACCGATCGGTACGGAGCTTCGCATCAGCATCCGGAATGCGGTCGCCGAGCCGCTGCGCATGTATGGCTTGCTCGATCGTCCGGCGAACAAGCCCGATAGCGTCGATGTCCCGCCCGGCCACACCACCGTGTTCAGAATTCGCGCCGGCCTTGCTGGGACGTACTTCTACTATGCGCGCACCTCTCGCGACACCTTCCCATTCGGACAACATGCCGACGGCCAACTGAGCGGCGCGATTATCATCGACACGATCGGCGCTCCGCAGCCGGCAAACGACCGCGTGTTCGTGGTGGGACTCTGGCGAGGGCGCGAAACGCCGTTTGGGACGCCCGTGGAACGGCGCGAAGAGGTGCTGGTATTCAATGGACTCGCCTGGCCGCACACCGAGCGCCTGGCGTACACGGTCGGCGACACGCTGCACTGGCGGTTCGTCAACACGACGCGCCGCGGTCATCCGCTTCACCTCCACGGCTTCTACTATCGAGTGGAGGCGCGCGGTACTGTGCTGCGCGACACGGTGTATCCGGCACCGGCGCGGCGGACCGTGGTAACGGAGCATCTCCCGCGCGGAACGACGATGGCGATGTCGTGGTCGCCGCACACGGCTGGCAACTGGCTCTTCCACTGCCATCTCGTCGAGCACATCTCCGGAAAGTCGCGTCCCTCCGCACTCTACCCCTCGGCGAAGGCGAACCACGGCCCGGCGGGGCACGCGGTGCACGACATGTCCGGTCTGGTGATGGGCATTCATGTCCGCCCGCGACCGAACGCACCTGCGGCAGCGGTCGATTCACCTCGACGGCGCCTCCGGCTGTTCGTCAACGAGCGACCCAACGTGTACGGCCGGGCCAGCGCGTACGCCTTCGTGCTTCAGGAGGGTGAGCGCGAGCCGTCCGCGGATTCACTCCGCCTGCCCGGATCGACGATCACGCTCGTCCGCGGAGAACCGGCCGCCATCACGGTGATCAATCGGGCCCGGGAACCGGTGAGCGTGCACTGGCACGGCATCGAGCTCGAGAGCTACTTCGACGGTGTGGGTGGATGGAGCGGCATCGCGACGCGTCTCGCGCCTCCGATCGCCCCCGGCGATTCGTTCATCGCGCGCATGACACCGCCCCGGGCCGGGACGTTCATCTATCACACGCACGCGCACGAGCTGGCCCAAATGGGGGGCGGGCTCTACGCCCCGCTGCTGGTGCTCGAGCCTGGCCAGCGGCGCGACACCACTACCGATCGCGTGCTGTTGCTCAGCACCAGCGGGCCGCTCGCGCAATCCCCGCCGAACGTGAATGGGGACACGACTCCAGCGCCGCTGGAGCTGCGCAAAGGGACGACGTATCGCCTGCGGTTCATCGCCATCGCTCCAACCGACGTCAAGGTCATCCGCCTGTGGGCCGACACGGTGCTGCAGCGGTGGCGCCCGGTTGCCAAGGACGGCGCGGCGCTTCCGCCGCAGCAGGTCCGCGCGCGCCCGGCGCACCTCGTGATGGGTACCGGGGAGACGTGGGACGTCGAGGTCACTCCCACGGAGTCGCGCGACCTCGCACTCGAGATTCTCACCCTGGGACGCGTGGGGCTCGCCCCGATTCGCACGCGCATCCCCGTGCACGTGCGCGACTAGTCCGGGCCTAACGCCGCGGCGAGCTTCTTCGGTGCCGCGAGGCGATACGCCTCTCGGAGGATGTCGGCGAGCTCGTCCCAGTCGCATACCTTGTCCAGGTACACGCCCACCCAGCCGCTCGGTCCCACGTAAGGCGGGGAGAAGTAGCGATCGGGTGCCGATCGGATGAGCAGCTCCTGATTCACGTGGAGGGACTTGCACCAGGCGGCGTGCCGGCCGTCGCCATGATGGTTGGACGCGTTCGCGTACATCGCGAACATCTTGTTGCGCACGCGAAACGTCGGCTCTCCCCACGCCTCGACTTCGTGTGCCTCCGGGAGCGCGAGGCACATCTTGCGGAGCTTCGCCAGCGCCCGCGGCGGCTTCCCGACCCCGGCCATCGTTCGCCTCCTACGGCGATTCGGCGCCGCTGTCCGGCAGAACGCGCACTCGCGGCGGCTGGGGGGTCGGCAGCGTCGCGCTCCACTCCCGTGCCTCCTCCGCCGTAGCCCACCTGGTCATCGCGAGCTCTTCGCCATATCCGATGTGTATGCGGCCGAGTGGCGCGCCAAGCCTCCCTCCGGCCACCGGGAGAACGATGAGCGAGTCCGCTCGCTGTGCCAGGAGGTAGGCACCCGACGGCGATGCCGTGGCATCGAGCGCGTTCGGCAGCTGCCTCACGAGCTCGCTCCAGGGGACAGGAAGGGGCGCTTCGCCGGTGAACGATGGCGGGATCGCCTCACCGCCTTCGGTGTCCTGTCCGCCGCGGCATACGATCGGCCCCTCGATCCACAGGCGAGCCACCCATGCGCCTTGGTGGCGCCGGATCGACCAGCTCGAGTCGATCTGTGCCCCAGGGTCTTCGGCCGGGTATCCACACCCGGCGGTATCGGAGAAGTGCTGCTCGAGCGCGGTACGTGCGCTTGGCTCGAGGAGGGGGCGCAGCGCAACTCGCTCGCTGGAGCCGAACCGCCTGACGACGTTGTCCCCCGAGGTGTAGTACTTGGCCGGGCTGCAAAACTCCGTGCTGGTGTGACGCGCCTCGACGGAGAGGACATTTGGCGACGCATACGTCACCTGGCGGGTGCTCCGGTAGCAATACAGGGTCTCGTTGCTTACCGGATACTCCTCGGCCGCCCCGCTATCGGCTGGTGCGCGCGCCGACTTCGCCCTCTCGCGAAGGACCTCCTCCTCGGCCTGCTCGCACGGCATGCCGTCGAGTCGCACGCGTGCGTCTTCACCCCGTCGGGCGACGAACACCGCTTCGGCGAGGCTCACGAAGATGCTGTCCTCTACCCAACCACCTCCCCCCTCACCCCAGGTGCACCGGTCGACGACACCAACCCACCAGAATCCATCGTCGCGTGGCACGAGGAGGTCGGGGCGCTCGGCGACGAGGCGGGCTGTATCGTTAGGCCAGGCGATCCAGAGCGTGCGGCCGGAGGTGAGGCCGACAAGCACACCCTGGTGATCGGGCGCGATCGGGCCGCATCCGACGGCGAGAAGGAGACCGGCGACCGCGATCGAGTGGGCGGCGGCCGGCGGGCGGGCGCGGTGGCTCACAGCATCATCTCGAAGTACACCAGGGGATTCCCGCGATACGTCACGTTGCCGACATGCCGAAACCCCGCGCGCGCGTAAAACCCACCGGCACCGGCGTCGGCGTCGTACGCGTCGAGGCGAATGGCATCGGCCGGCCACGCACGCGCGATGCGGACGATCTCATCAACGCAGCGGCGCCCGATGCCGCGTCGCTGATAATCGGGGCGTACGGACATGCTGGTGAGATAGAGGGGACGCTCGCAGTCGGTGAAGTAGGAACGATCGATTGCCCACGGCTTGCGCGTACTGAGCTGAAAGGTCGCAACCGTCGCGCGGCCGCTCCTCACGAGCCACACCTTCGCGATCCGCATGTCGTACGCGGCGCCGCGCTCCGACGCCTCACTCGACCAGTGGCCGCGTCCGAATCGTGTCGTGAGGTCGCGCGCTGTCGACGTGCGAAGGGCGGCGACCACGGACGCGTCGGTCGCTCGTGCCTCGCGAAAGGTCAGCCGCGTCAGGGCTCCCGCGGCGTGCGAGCGTCGGGCCTGAGCGCGGATCATTCAGAGGGGAATGAGCTCAGTCGTGGTCGCGCGCGACTTGGCTCCGGCGAGGTCGCGCGCGTACTTCACCGAGCCGGGCGTGTGGTATTTCTCGAGGTAGGCGCGTGAGACGGCGTCCTTGAGTGGCTCGCTGCGCGTGCGCACCGCGCGCACCGGGATCTCGCGATCGTTCACGGTGACGATACCGCGCGGCTCCTCGAGGAACGTGCGAAACCAGCTCCGCGGCTTCACGCTCCAAGACCTGACGAAGACGCGGCCCTGGACCACCACCGCCCAGATCCCGATGACGCGGTGTGGCTGCGTGCCGGCGCGAATGCCGATGACCTGGCCATCGCGGATGGCGGCGAGGACCTTCGGCGCAAACGTGCGACGAGCGCCCATCGGCCGTGCGCGCCTACCGGATCTCCGCGCAGGTCACCTGGATCGACATGGGTGTGTAGATCCCGAGCGTCAGCGCGCCGACGAGCTGATTCAGAAAGGACAGCTTCGTCTCCACGCGCGCGATCCCGCTGGTGCACCGCTGCATCGGATTGATCGTATCCGGCGGCACGAGGCCGTAAATCCAGGAATCGGCCCACTTGTCCTCGACGGTCACGGTTGATGGCGTGCTCCCGGTCTCGATCGTGGCATGGTAGCAGCCCGCCAGAATCAAGGCGAGCGCCACGGTGGCGGTGCGGGTGCGATGCATGACCGGCTCCACGTTAGGGTGACTCATAGTACGGCTCGCTGGGCAGGTGGGTAAGTAGGCACACTTGCTCGCCTTGACGCTGTGACCCGGCTGCCGTATGCCATCTCCAGGGCAATCCACCCGGCTCCCGAAGGAGGCACTATGCGGCGCGTTGTGAGGCTCGCGGCGTTGGCGCTGGCGATGGGCGTGCTCGTCGCCACTCGAGCATCGGCGCAGGGCGGGACGATCCGCGGTCGTGTGGCGGATACGGCCGGCACACCGGTGGCCGACGCGCTGGTGTGGGTCGAGGCCACGGCGCTTCGTGCGATGACCGCCGGGAATGGCGAGTACGTCATCAGTGCGGTGCCGGCGGGCGCGGCCATCCTCCGTGTGCGCCGCATCGGCTACGTCGACATCGCCCCCGCCGCGCGCGTCACCGTCGTCGCGGGCGGGACGGTGGAGCACGACTTCACGCTGCGCAACGTCGCCAACACACTGGCGCCGATCGTCGTCGGATCCCGCGCGACGCACACCGCCGCCGACGAGCTGGCGGTGCCCGTCGACGTGTTCACTCCGCAGCAGATTCGCTCCCAGGGGACGACGGAGACGGCGCAGATCCTGGCGCAGCTCGCCCCCTCGGTGAACTTCCCCCGGCAGAGCGTCTCCGACGCGTCGGAGATCGTTCGGCCCTTCACCATGCGCGGCCTGAGTCCGGACCACACGCTCGTGCTGCTCAACGGGAAGCGTCGGCATCACACGGCGCTCATTCATTACTACGGCGCGGGGCAGGCGGCGGGATCGAGCGGCGTGGACATGAACGCGTTCCCGGCGAGCGCCATCGAGCGACTGGAAGTGTTGCGCGACGGCGCCGCGGCGCAGTACGGGTCCGACGCGATCGCGGGCGTCGTCAACGTCGTCCTCAAGGAGGGCGCGTTCGCACCCTTCTTCAGCGTCGACCTCGGCGAGTACATGACGAGTGAGGAGAATCCGGCGGCGCTGCCGAGCAATGGCGAGCGTCCCAGCTTCCCGCGCGATGGGCGCACGATCGACGTCAACGGCGGCTGGGGAGTCCCGCTCGGACGCGGCTCGCTCAGCCTCTTCGCCGAGTATCGCGATCGCGATCCCACCAACCGCGCCGGGCCGGATGCGTCGGACATGTTCGGCGCGGATGCGGACGAGGTGGTCGACGGGGAGCTCGTGACGAAGAACAACTCCATCCCGATGCCGAACCACCACTGGGGCGACGGCGCATCGAAGGACCTCATGACCTTCGCGACGCTCCGTCTTCCGCTCGGCGCCGCCGGCGCGGCCGGATTGTACGGATTCGGGGGATACAGCAAACGGGAGGGGACCGGCTTTGGCTACTTCCGCGCGCCCTCGAGCGAACGCAACTGGACGCAGATCTATCCGAACGGCTTCCTGCCTCGGTTCGCGCCCGACGTCGTCGACCTCTCCGCCGTGGTCGGGGCGCGAGGCGTCGGCGGAGGGTGGTCGTACGACTTCGGCATCACCTATGGGCACAACGCGTTCGAGTACACGCTCGACAACACGCTCAATACGTCGTTAGGCCCGTGCCGCGACGCCCCCTGCGCCCCCGGACAGGACGGCATCCTCGGCAACTCGGACGACCCGGGCATCCCCAACCAGACGAGCTTCTTCGCCGGAGAGCTGCGCCTCTCGGAGGGCATCTTCAGCGTCGACGTGAACCGCGAGTTCGAGGTCGGACTCGCCTCGCCCCTCAACGTTGCGATCGGAGCGGCGTACCGGCGAGAGAACTACGAGATTCTGGCCGGAGAGCGCGCATCGTACATCAACGGGTTCCACCCCGCCTCGGACGGGAGCATTGCGCCGTCGGGCTCGCAGGTCTTCCCCGGATTCCGTCCCGAAGACGCCGCCGACGCCGATCGGAGCAACATCGGTGCGTACTTCGACCTCGAGGGTGACCTCGTGCCGAGGCTGCTCGCGAACGTCGCCGCGCGCTTCGAGAACTACAGCGACTTCGGCTCCAAGATCACCGGCAAGCTCGCGATGCGCTTTCAGCCCACGCCGAAGCTGACCCTGCGCTCGGCAGTGAGCACGGGATTTCGCGCGCCGTCGCTCAATCAGAGCTTCTACTCCAGCGTCGTGACGAACTTCAAGCCGGATGAGATCACCGGCGAGCCGGTGCCGTTCGAGATCGGCATCTTCCCGGTGAATTCGCGAGAGGCTCGGGCGCTCGGGGCCCGGGATCTCGAGGCGGAATCGTCGCGGAACTTCAGCGCCGGCGCGGCGCTCTCGCCGACGGAGAACCTCACCTTCACCGCCGACTTCTTCCTCGTCAACGTCGACGATCGGATCGTTCTCACGGGGTTTCTGGATACCGACAGCGTCGCGGCGATCCTCCGCGGCACCGGGTCCCGCGCCGAGGCTGCGCAGTATTTCACGAACGCGATCGATACGAGAACGCGCGGCGTCGACTTCACCGCTGCGTATCGAATGCCGACGATGACCGGGGAATTCGGCCTGACCGCGGCGTTCAACTACACGAAGACCACGATCCCGAACGAGTGCTGCATTCCGCTGCCTCCCGAGCTTCAGGGGACGGACGAGGAGCTGATCGGCCGATACGACGAAGGCGGATTGCTGGCGATGACGCAGGAGCGGCCCAAGTGGCGAGGCACGGTCACGGGGCAGTACCGGTACGGCGCGTGGAATGGACTCGCGCGGTACTCGCATTACGGGAAGTACACCTCATCGCTGTACAGCTACAGTGGCGACGACGTCGCGACGTACAGCGCCAAGGGATTGGTCGACGTCGAGCTCGGCTACACGGCGGCGCGTGTGTTCAAGATTGCGATCGGTGCGCGCAACCTGCTCGACACCTATCCGGACCGAATGAGCTACAACAACGGCTTCGACATTTTCCCGTTCCCGCCCGCGTCGCCGTTCGGGTACAATGGGCGGTTCGTGTACACGCGGGTCGACCTCGACTTCGGGCGGTAAGACACCTGGAGCACGACCTCTCCTGGAGGGCGCGATGCGGCGTCACGCTTCGGTCGCAGTTCTGGCACTCGCGTTTCTGACGTCGGCGGCAGGCGTTAGGCCCGGGACGGCCCCCGAGCGCATTCAGACGCACGACAACGAGCAGGCGGCGGGAACGCTGACGGGGGGGATCCTGCGCCTCCAGCTCGACACGCGAGTGGGAACGTGGTATCCCCACGGTGACGACGGCCCCTCAGTCGAGATGGTGGCGTTCGGCGAAATCGGACGGCCGCTTCAGATTCCCAGTCCGCTGATCCGGGTGCCCGCGGGAACCGAAGTCATCGTATCGATTCGGAACTCGTTGCCCGACAGCACACTGACGGTGCACGGACTCGTTTCACGCCCGGTACCGGCGGGCGTGACTCCGGTCCCAGTGACGATCGCTCCGGGTGCTAGACGCGAGTTGAGATTCCGGCTCGACGTGCCGGGGGCGTACTACTACTGGGGCACCACGATGGGCCGGCAGCTTCCATTCCGCGCTCGAGAGGACGGTCAGCTCTCCGGGGCGATCATCGTCGATGCCTCCCGCCGCGCCGCACGGCAGGATCGCGTCATCGTCTTCGGCGAGCTCGCGGATACGGCTGCCGGGGCGAATACGCCAGTCCAGCAACGCCTTCTTCTCGTCATGAACGGCCGCTCCTGGCCGCACACGTCGCGACTGACGCAGCGCGTCGGTGACACCGTGCACTGGCGGCTGATCAACGCGTCCCCCGAGGTCCACCCGATGCACCTCCACGGGTTCTACTTTCGCGTCGACAGTCGTGGCGACGGCATGGGGGATACCGCGTACGCGCCGGCGGCCCGCGACATGGTGGTGACGGAGCGCGTCGGTTCCGGGGCCACCGCGTCGATCACCTGGGTGCCGGAGCGCCCCGGAAACTGGCTCTTCCACTGCCATTTCACGGCCCACTTCGCCGCCCGGGGACCGTTAGGCATCGCTCGGCCACGGCCGACGGATGGGGCGCACGCGCAACATGGCGGCAATCACGCGCTGGAGGGGATGAACGGGCTCGTGATGGGCGTGCAGGTGGAGCCGCGCGCGGGCGACTCCGACCGCGAGGACGCAAGTGATGCCGGGCGGCGGCGTCTGCGATTGCTGGCACGTCCCGCTGGCGGAACCGTGGACGCGCCCTTCTACGCGTTCACGGTTCAAGAGCGCGGTGCGGAGCCGCCGATCGATACCAGCGTTCGCAGTGGGCCGCCGATCGTGCTCGTGCGGAATCAGCCGGTATCGATCACGGTCGTGAATCGCACGCCCGAGCCGACCGCGGTGCACTGGCATGGGATCGAGCTGGACAGCTACTTCGACGGTGTCGCGGGATTCAGCGGCAGGGGTCGGCGGCTGTCGCCAGTGATTGCCCCTGGCGATTCGTTCGAGGCGCGGTTCACACCCCCGCGCTCGGGGACGTTCATCTATCACACGCACGTAGACGAGCCGCGTCAGCAGCCGGCCGGTCTCTCCGGTGCGCTGCTCGTCGTCGACGCCGATCGGCCCTACGATCCGTCGACCGACATCCCCGTGCTGATCTCGACGCCCCGCAGCCCCGAAACGGCGCGGCGTGCCGTGCTCCTCAACGGGCGGTTGCCCGCGGCACCGGTCGAGCTGCGGACGGGAGTGCCACACCGTTTTCGGCTGATCAACATCACGATCAGCCGGCCGAACATCCGAGTGGAGGTCCGCCGCGACACGTCGCTCGTGGAATGGCGTGCCTTGGCCAAGGACGGCGCGGACCTGCCCGACGAGCGGCGGCTCCTGGGGCGTGCGCGCGCGTTGATCAGCATCGGCGAGACGTACGACTTCGAGCTGATGCCGCGAGCGCCGGGCGACCTCCGGCTCGAGGTGCGCTCGGCCGCCGGCGTCCTCATTGCGACGATGCCGCTCGTGGTGAAGTGAAGCGGCGGCGGGTTGTTCACTCGCCCTCGACCAGCGACGCGCCCGCGTCGGCGAGGAGCGCCCGCAGCAGGATTCGGTGGCAGCGCGTCGCATCGTCGCAGTAGCACCCCACGGAGAAGTCGGTCTGGTGTGAGAGCGCCGCGAGCAGCTCGATGAGGCGCCGCGCGCCTGGCTCGCCCATCTCCTTGTGATAGCGCCTGGTGAACTGCCGCCAACGCGCGCCGGTCCACGGCTCCGAGAGCGCCCACGACACCACCTCCTGGCTCGGCGCCAGCTCAGGGAGCCATACGTCGAAGTAGTCCCGCGACGCGATCTCCTCCTTTCGTACGCCTCGCGGCGGCCGCCTAACGGTGCCGAGTCGTGTGCCTTCGCCCGGGGATCTTGGGGAGCCGAGCTGGACGACGCGGATGGCCACGGCGTCAGGGGGCGGGGGCAGGCCGATTGGCGGACGCAGCCGTGCGGGGCTCCACGCGAAGCACACGCCATGATTGCCGATCGATCTCCGCGCGCGCCTCACCCCCATCGAACACGATCGCTCCGTCCTGCGCGAAGGGAGGCCCGTAGTGGAAGCGGTAGTCGGTCGCCGGAGACTCTTCGCGGAGGAAGAGTGAATCGAGCCGGCCCTCACGCGGGGCGTACCGCATGGCGTACAGTCGATACCGGCCCTGATCGTTCTGCGGCTTCATCCCCCAGTAATGCACGGCCGAGTCGATCACCGAGGGCGAGGAGAACCCGGAGTTGAAGTGCGGCACGAGCTCACTCAGCGGGCGACGGCCGTCCGGGGTGCAGAGCACATGATCGGCGGGCCACGCCGCGGGCGCGGACATCATCGCCGCCTCGGCCGAGTCGACCTCGTAGGCGAGGACGGGAAGGAAGACGAGGGAATCTCGGCCGACGGGATGCACGCCGAACAGCACGTCGACGGTGTCGATGATCGCGGGCCCGGCGCGCAGAACGGCGCGCTTTCCCTCCTCGATCATCGTCGCCCAGTCACTGGTGTCACCGAGGGCGTACGTCGCGCCGGCGGGGCAGGGTGTCGTCGAGGGAGTGAAGTCTCCCGAGATGACTACCGGCGAGTCGGCGCCGGCGCTCGTGTCGCCTGCGGGCGGGTCATCGGCCCTCCCGCACCCGACCGACCACAGGAGCGCGGGCAGGAGGCAAACCGTTAGGTGGCGCATGTGGTGCCCGCGAACGACATCGGTTGATGAGGAATGAGGGCGGAGGAGTGAGCAAATCGATGGAGGGCGACGCGTCGCCCGATCGAGCTTCCTCACTCCTCAGTCCTCGCTCCTCATTGTCATTCGCTTACGATGGCCACAGCCACCCGAACGTCCCCGCGACGAGAGTGCCATAGACCAGCGCATCGATCGTCGACTTGAGCGTCGTGCTCCACTTGCGACTCCACCAGATCGAGTCCTGCCACAGCCCGCCGGCGAAGGCGATGAACGCAACCGTCCCCACGATGCGAAAGACTGACAGGTATGGTGCGCCGGGCGCGAGCGTCCGGCTCGCCACGTAGGCGGCGAACAGCGCGATGACGACGCAGTAGACAAACCACTGACCGAGGCTCTTCCCCATGTTGACCGGCCCGGTTGGAAGGACCGTCATCACCGCGACAGGGCCCTGCCTCAGCTTCTCCGTGAAGGCGGGCTCCTTCATCTCCTTCATCGACGCCGCCCGCGGCATCATGTAATCACCCGGGGGGATGTTGAACGGGCGAAGCGCGGCCATCACCCCCGCTTCGTTCGGCACGCTGGCGACATCGCTCATGTGGTACGTGAGCATCATGTGCATCACGGAGCTCGCGAGGAAGACGAGCACCGCCGCCAGCAGAATCGGGATGAGCAATGACGTCAGCGGGACCATCGCCACCTCCGGAACAATGAGGGCGAGTGGACTTCGGACGGGGACAGCGGTGCGACGCGTCCCGGCCGGCTCGTCGGCCGGCCGGGACGCGCCCGATTACGGCGCGCGCGTGCCTTCAGTGCGAAGCGTGAGCGCGGTGTCCGCTCCGGTGGTGGCGTAGGTCGCGTGCGTCGTTCCGACGAGGCGATCGCCCTCTCGGCGCAGGATGCTGTGCGTCGTCACCTGCACGCCGCGGCGGCGCACGCTCTCGAAGGGTCCTGCCGTCAGCACGATGCTGTCACCGGCGACCGAAACCACGCGGGTGGGAATCGGATCGCGGTTCGGGAAACCGATCGTCCATCCGGTGGTGTCAGCGGTCGCCGTGAGCACGTACAAGGTCGGCGTGGTGTCCCCGCTCACCGGCGTGGCCACCACGTTCCACCTGCCGGCGACGTCGGCGAGCGAGATCGGCGCGGCGGTGGCGGTCTCCGTCATCCCAGTGGCACTATCGGTTGCGGCGTCATCACCAGCTCTGGCGCACGCGACGACGAGTGCGATGCAGCAGCTTAGCCCAAGAATACGCATGTGACCCCCCAGGGTGGTCAGCGGGGAAAAACGCTTCGCAGCGCGAAGCGTGCGAACTTATCCTCCCGGCGCGACGACGGCCAGCCCGAAACGGGTGATGACACGCTCGGCCAGGTCCGTGGCGAGCAAATCCGTGCTGTCGATGCGGAAGTAGTCCGCACGGCGATGTAACCCGTCTGGCGTCACCCTGAATCAGTCCCTACGACGCGGCCGGCGCCCCGTCCAAAGAACTCACGCTGGAGGCGCAACAGCACCGGGATGGAGATCAGCACGGAGACGAGGTTCGGGATCGCCATCAGCCCGTTCAGCGTGTCGGCGACGTCCCACACCAGGTGCAGCGAGCCGGTGGCGCCGAGGTAGATGAACACCAACCAGAGCAGGCGATAGGGGAACGCGCTGCGGGCGCCTAACAGGTAGACGATGCCCGTCTCGCCGTAGTAGCTCCATCCAATGATGGTCGAGAACGCGAACAGGACGAGCCCACCGGTGACGATGATGTCGCCCCACGTGCCGGGGAGGCCGGTCTCGAACGCGCGGACGCTGAGCGCGGCGCCGGTTGCGCCACTGTCCCATACCCCCGTCACGAGAATCACCAGCCCCGTCGTCGTGCAGACGAGCAGCGTGTCGACGAACACCTCGAAGATGCCGTACATACCTTGACGGACGGGATGATCGGTGTTGGCGGCCGCGTGGACCATCGGAGCGCTGCCGAGACCGGCTTCGTTGGAGAAGAGCCCGCGCGCGACTCCGTATCGCAACGCCATCATGATCGTGGCCCCGGCGAACCCTCCCGCCGCCGCGGACCCGCTGAACGCGCTGTCGAAGACGAGGCCAAACGCACCGGGGAGCGCGCCGGCGTGCAGGATGAGGATCACCAGCCCGCCGACGAGGTAGAGGATGCACATGAACGGTACGAGCACCTCGGCGAACGCGGCGATGCGCTTGATGCCGCCGAGGATCACGGCGCCCGCCACCACGACCAGCACGAGGCCGACGATCCAGGGCTCCGCTCCGAAGCTCGCCTTGAGGCTCTCGGCCACCGAATTCGCCTGGACCATGTTGCCGATGCCGAACGCGGCCACCGCCGTGAGCCCGGCGAAGATCGCGCCGAGCCATCCGAGGCCGCGCTTGCGGAGGGTATACATCGCGCCGCCACGCATCACACCCGCCGCGTCCTTTTCGCGATAGTGCAGCGCGATGACGATCTCGGCGTACTTGGTCGCCATGCCTAACAAGCCGGAGACCCAGAGCCAGAAGAGCGCGCCGGGGCCCCCGAGGAAGATCGCCGTCGCGACGCCGGCGATGTTGCCGACGCCAACGGTGGATGCGAGCGCGGTCGCGACCGCCTGGAACGGGGTGACGCTCCCTTCGCCGGTGCCCTTCTTCCGGAGCTTGCCCAGCACTTCGCCCAACGCCGTGCCGAGGTGGCGGAACTGCACCGCACCGGTCAACACCGTGAGCAGGATGCCGGTGCCCATGAGGAGGATGAGCATCGGCGGTCCCCAGACGATGCCATTCAGCCACTGATTGGCACTCGTGATCGCGTCGGTCATGTGAGGATCGGGGTGGCGGGTTCGCGAGAGGCGGGGTGGGCGCGCCTAATCTACGGGTGGCGGGGCGGGGCGCGACCCCTGAGAGGTTCTTGCCGCAACGAGCCCTGAGAGCAGTTACACAGAGAGCACAGAGAGCGGCCACAGAGAGCACAGAGAACGGCGAACTGCGCTTGGCAGTTCGGCGTTCTCTGTCTCTCTGTGGCCGTTCTCTGTGTCTTCTGTGCTACTGCTGCTACGGCTCGTGGCGCATAGAGCTTTCTCTACCGCACCCGGCCTCACGGACATCGCCGCGACGCCGGGCCACCGAGCGCCCTGTTGATGCGCCGGACGCAGGGTGATCTGACCCACTTCCTCCTCACATCCCTCTGCGATTCCGTCGACTCCATCAAACGCTCTGCCGAGGGACGGCTCAGCCAGAGTGCAGGAAAGGACGCTTGACAGATTGTCAAGTGAGCTTTACATTCCTGCCGTCCACTTTCGAGGGGGTCTATCATGATCGCAGCCGAGTCACGCGCCGAGCCCCACCCGCCTGGGGCGTCCCTGTACGGGCTGTACGTGGTCGCTCTCGCGACTTCCCTCCTCGGGAATCTCATGATCCGCCTGGGCGACCGAGGCGGATGGCTGCCGCCCTGGGGCCAGATCGTTTTGGGGGCGCTCACCGTCGCTCCCCTGATGGTCGCGGCCGTCATGTTCTGGCGGTTGCTGAGGCGCGACCTCGACGAGATGCTTCAGCGCATCGTGCTCGAGGGGCTCGCGTTCGCGCTGGTCGTGTACGTGCCGCTCGCCGCGCTGTACGTCAACATGCGAACGGCCGGAGCGTGGGCACCGCGCCTCGACGCGCCGGACATCGTCCTGGCTCCCGCGGTTCTCGTGGCGATCGGCATCGCGATCGCGCGCCGGCGGTACGAATGAAGAACACACTTCCCGTGCTGCGAGCCGAGCGCGGGTGGTCGCAGGGCGATCTGGCCGAGCGGCTCGAGGTGTCTCGGCAGACGGTGAACGCGCTGGAGCGGGGGAAGTACGATCCGAGTCTCCCGCTCGCGTTCAAGATCGCCCGGCTGTTCGGCCAGCCGATCGAGCGGATCTTCGAGCCCGACGAAGCAGACCGACGCTGATCGAGGTCAACCGCGCTCCCATCACGAGCGTGGTTGACCTCGAGGCACGTCATCGCTTGTGAGGATCGTACTCTAGAGGACGCTCAGGTTTCTTCGGCGGACGCCGGCGCTGATCGCTTCCGCCGGCTCCGCGGACAGCGCGCGATACTCGCCGGCGACGGTGCGGACGAGCGAGGCGTACGTGCACAGGGCGTCGTAGAAGGCGCGGGTGTCCTCGGTGACGTCCCACTTGCTGTGCGACCCGCGACACTCGGAGATCGAATGACGCCCCAGCGCCGCGAGGGCGCGGGAGACGACGCTCATGGCGCCGTTCAGCTCATCGAGCCGCGCGAGGCGATGGGCCTCCTGGCCGCGGTCGTCGAACCGCGCCGCCGTGAGGCGGGCGAGCACGTCGAGGTCGGACGACGCGAGCGTGATCCGGTCTTCCCGGTAATCGGTCACCGCATGATCGGGCTGGGGTTTCGGTGTCTGTCCCAGGGTAACGCCATCGCCGCGAGGCTGTCAACCACTTCGCGTCGTTTCGTGTAATCGTTAGGCAGGGGCGCACTGGCGCACGCCGACCCCGTTCCCCCCGGGGATGGCGCCGTCCGAGGAACGCACGTTTTAGGGTTGGCGACGCGAGCGACGGCGCCGAGCTCGACCTGCCGGTGGACGGGCCGCCGGCAATTCGGCGGCGAGCATTGTCGAATTTGCGCGGCGCCGTTCGACGAAGTGGTGTGGGACGGATTGTCACGAAACGAAGTGGGCGGGAGCGACCAGGAACAAGCCAAGGCCGGAGTCGGTTGGTGCAGGTATGAATAGTCGGCATTACTTCGAGCCTGGGTTTCGAGTGCGGGCGCCTAAGAAGCGCGAGGGGCGCTGGAAGAGCGCTGGAAGACCTTTACGCACACATAGTTAGCGCTTTCCCAGCGCCCTCAGCGCGCTTCCAGCGCCGTCGTTCGTCATCCCTTGCCCCACATCTGTTTCGGTTTATGTTCGGGTTCCTTGCAGTCCGGAAAACTGAGCTCCCGAGGGAACGCTGATGCGATTCACTGAACGATTCATCCGACGGCCGGTGCTGGCGAGCATGGTCAGTCTCGGGCTCGTGCTGGTCGGCCTCATCGGGTACTCCGGCCTCCCGGTTCGCGAGTTCCCGGACGCCGATCCACCGATCGTCTCCGTCACGGTCATGCTCCCGGGCGCCAGCCCCCAGGTCGTCGAGTCCGCGGTGACCGACGTGCTCGAGGAAGAGCTGTCGAGCCTCGAGGGGCTTCGCACCATGACCAGCGCCAGCCAGGAGCAGCTCAGCCTCATCACCCTCGAGTTCACGCTCGACCGCGAGATCGAGGCGGCCGCGCAGGACGTGCGCGACAAGGTTTCGCGCGTCCGCGGCTTTCTCCCCGAGGACGTCGAGGAGCCGGTGATCGCGAAGCAGGAAGCCGACGCGTTCCCGGTCATGTTCCTCGCACTGACCTCGACGAGCTACGACCTGATGGAGCTGTCCGACATCGCCGACCGCCAGGTCAAGCCTCGGCTGCAGACGATTCCCGGTGTCGCCGGCGCGCCCATCTTCGGCGAGCGCCGGTTCGCGATGCGGGTATGGCTGTCGCCGAGCGAGCTGAATGCGCGCGGCCTCACCGCGCAGGACGTGGAGAACGCGATCCAGACGCGCAGTGTGGAGATTCCCGCCGGCCGCATCGAGTCGGCGCGACGGGAGTTCTCGGTGCGGTATCTGGGAGAGATGAAAACGCCTGACGAGTTCGCCAACCTCACCGTCGCCGCCGGTGACGGCGAGCTGGTGAAGCTCGGCGATGTCGCGCGCGTGGAGCCGGGTCCGGAAAGCGAACGGTCGGTCGTGCGATACTCCCAGAAGCCGGGAGTGTTCATCGGCGTCGTCAGGCAGTCGAAGGCGAACGTCATCGAGGTGGCGGAGGCGGTGTACGAGCAGCTTCCCGCCGTGCGCGCGGCACTCCCGGCGGGCGTCGAGCTCCACATGGCGTTCGACGGCACCACGTTCATCCAGCGCTCGATCCTGGAGGCCAAGGAGACACTGCTGATCACCGCCGGCCTCGTGATCCTCATCATCTTCCTGTTCCTGGCGTCGCTGCGCGCCACGATCATCCCAGCGCTGGCGATCCCGGTGTCGATCATCGCGACGTTCGCCATTCTCGGCGCGCTCGGCTACACGGTCAACACGTTCACGCTCCTCGGGTTGATCCTGGCGATCGGCATCGTGGTCGATGACGCGATCATCGTCCTCGAGAATGCCCATCGACATCAGGAGGAGCTGAAGAAGGATCCGGAGACGGCGGCGATCGACGGGACGCGTGAGATCACGACTGCCGTCATCGCCACGACGATCGCGCTCGTCGCCGTATTCTCTCCGTTGCTGTTCCTCACCGGTGCGACGGGACGGCTGTTCAACGAGTTCGGCGTCGCCGTCGGCGGTGCGGTCATCGTCTCCGGTATCGTCGCGCTGACGCTGACGCCGATGCTGTCGGCGAAGATTCTCCGCGTGTCGGCGCGCGAGTCGCGCTTCCATCACGTCGTGGGCTCGGTGCTGAACGCCGTCACCAGCCGGTATTCGCGCGCGCTCGATCGGGCGCTGAAGCGTTCGCTGTGGGTGATTGGCGGCGGAGTGGTCCTCACCGCGAGCGCGGTGCTCCTCTTCCGCGCGCTGGAGCGCGAGTTCGTGCCGCCGGATGACCGAGGGTTCTTCTTCACCTTCGTGGTCGCGCCCGAGGGCGCCACGGTGGAGTACACCGACCATTACGTGCGCCAGCTGGAGGAGATCATCCATCGCACCGCCGACGTGCGCTCGTCGTTCGCGGTCATCGGCTGGGACGGGCCGCCGAGCTCCGGCGTGGTGGGGCCGATTCTCGAGGATTGGGACAAGCGTGACCGGTCGGCACAGGACATCATCGGCGAGGTGCAGCCGCAGTTTTTCGGCGTGCCCGGAGTGTTCGCCTTCGCCATCAACCCGCCGGCGTTCGGCGGCTTCACCCCGCCGGTCCAGTTCGTCGTCCAGAACCGCGACTTCGAGGCGCTGGTGCAGGGGATGGACGCGCTCGTCGCGCGCGCGAGCACGATTCCGGGGCTGATGAACGTCGACACGGACCTGCGCGTGACCAAGCCGGAGCTGGTGGTCACGCTCGATCGCGACCGCGCCGAGGATCTGGGCGTGCCGGCGCGCGACATCGCGACCACGCTGCAGACCCTGTTAGGCGGGCGCGACGTGAGCCGGTTCACCTCGGACAACAAGCTCTATGATGTGATCCTGCGCCTCGACCCGCAGGATCGCGCGACGCCGTCCGACATTACCGGGCTCCACGTCCGCGGCAGGAACGACGTGCTCGTGCCGCTCGATGCGGTGACCCGGGTGGAGGAGCGCGTCGGGCCCCGTCAGCTCAATCACTACAATCGAGTTCGCTCGTTCACGCTCTCCGCCAGCATGGCGCCCGGCTTCACGCTCGGGCAGGCGCTGGACTCGCTGAACGCCGCCGCGGCGGAAGTGCTTCCCGCCGGTAGCACGGTGGAGTTGGCGGGTGAATCGCGCGAGTTCCGCGAGAGCGGCAGCGCGCTCTATTTCGCGTTCGCCATCGCCCTCGTCTTCGTGTTCATGGTGCTCGCCTCGCAGTTCGAGTCGGTGGTCCATCCGTTCACGGTTCTGTTGGCGGTGCCTCTGGCGGTCACGGGAGCGCTGGGCGCGCTCTGGCTCGCCGACTCGACGCTGAACGTCTACAGCCAGGTCGGCATGATCCTGCTGATCGGGCTTGTGACGAAGAACTCGATTCTGCTCGTGACGTATGCGACGGACCTGCGTGAGCGCGGATACGATGCGCTCGCCGCCATGCGTGAGGCGGGCCGCATCCGCCTGCGCCCCATTCTCATGACGTCGGTCGCATCGATCTTCGGTGCGCTCCCGATCGCGCTCGGCCTCGGCGCGGGCGCGGGAAGCCGCCGCCCCCTCGGCTACTCGATCATCGGGGGCCTGGTCGTTTCAACGCTGCTCACGCTGTTCCTCGTGCCGGTCGTGTACGTGCTGTTCGAGCGGCTGCACGAGCGGCGTGCGCGGGCCCGAGCGGCCAGTGGTTCCGCTGTTATCCCAGGAGAGTATCAACCCGTCACCGCGACGGTTTCAATGGAGGGAAGATGAGCTCGCACGCATGGATCGCCTCGCTTCTGGTGGCGGGCGCGATCCTCGGCACCAAGCCAGCCGAGGGTCAGGCGCAGGAACAGAACATCCCAGTCGTCACGCTGACCGAGGCGCGGCGGCGAGCCAATTCCGTGGACCCGAATGCGGTCGCGGCGCGCAGCCAGGTGGCGACGGCGTCATGGGAACGGCGCGCCGCGCTCGCCGATGTGATCACGCCGAGGGTGACCGCCGGCGGCAGCTACACGCACTTTTCGGAGCCGTTCTTCAACTTCGGGACGGGAACCATCAGTCCGAACGCGACGAGCGCGACGCTCGAGGCGAGCTACACCGTGTTAGGCGCCGGCAAGCTCGGAGGGCTCAAGAGTGCGCGCGCCTCGGTCGAGAGTGCCGAGGCGAGCGAGACGGCCTCGCGGTTCCGGACCGCGCTCGAGACGGACGCCGCGTACTTCGCGGTACTCGCCGACCGCGAGCTGTCGCGCGTAGCCGCCGATCGTTTGCGGCGCGCGCAGGAGCAGTTCGAGATCGCCCGGGTGCGCGTGCTGGCCGGTGAAGCGATCGCGCCGGACTCGCTTCAGCTGCTGCTCGAGGTGAACCGGGCGCGGCTCGAAGTATTGAGTCGTGATTCGGCGCTCGTGACGTCGCGGCTTCGACTCGGCCGGCAGATCGGCCTGTCCGGGCCGGTGGACGCCGCGCCGATCGACACGACTCCACCGCCACCTCCTCCGATGACGCTCGAGGAAGCGGTGGCGGAGATGCGCACACGCGGACCCGACATCGAGGCCGCACGCGCGGCCGAGCGGCGCGCGGACGCCATCGTGCTCGCCGAGCGGGAGCAGTATCTGCCGGCGATTACGGTGGGAGCGGTGACCGGCGCGTACGACGCGGAGCTCTTTCCGTCGGCAACGCGACGGACGCAGCTCGCCGTCACCGTGTCGCTTCCCATCTGGAACGGGGGACAGCGCGAGCTGGCGGTCGCACGGGCGCGTGCGGAGCGCGACGTGGCGCGCGCCACGCGTCAGGACAGCGAGCGCGGCGCCGCGGAGCTCATGGCGCGGACGTACCACGGATACCTGACGTCGCGCGCCGGCATCGAGCTGGCGCTCGTGGGGGTGACGGTGTCGACCGAGAATTTCCGCGTGCAGCGCGCGCGGTATCGGGAGGGCGCGACGACCATTCTCGATCTGCTGGAGGCGCAGGTCGGGTTGAGCGCGGCCGAGGCGTCGCTGGTGCAGGCGCGGTATTCGACGCGGCTGGCGCTGGCGCAGATCGAGGCACTGCTGGGACGACGAATTGGTGAACCATCGACGATGGACCGACCTGACCGGTGAGGATGAGGCATATGGCACGCACAGTGAGAGCAGACGGGAAGGGGCGCTGGTCGCGGCGGCGCGGAATCGTGGTGACCGCCGGTCTGGTGGTCGTGTTAGGCGTCGTCGCGAGCGTCATCAAGTTCCGCGGTGGTGGCGAGGCGATCGCGCAGGACGGCAGCGCCGCCGGCCCGCCATCGATGCCACCGATGCCGGTGGATGTCGACACGGCGCGTCAGCGCCCGGTGGTGGACGCCGTGCGCGCGACGGGCCGCGTGGATGCGGTGCAAGCGGTAGAGCTTCGGCCGGACGAGCAGGGGCGCATCACGGCGCTGCTCTTCCGCGAGGGAGAGTACGTGGGCGCGGGCGCGCCGCTGATCAAGATCGACGACGAGATGCTTCGCGCCCAGGCGGAGCGAGCGAAAGCCGATCGCGACCTGGCGCGCCAGCAGCTGGAGCGCATGCGCCGGCTTCGCGAGCAGAACGCGTCGTCGCCGGCGGATCTCGAGCGCGCCGAGGCCGCGGCCCGTAGCGCCGAGGCGGCGCTGGCGGTGCTGGAGCTGCAGATCGCGCGGACCACCGTGCGCGCGCCGTTCGCGGGCGTGGTGGGTCAGCGCTTCGTGAGCGCCGGCGACTACGTCACGACGGCGACGAGGCTGCTCACGCTTCAGACGGTGAATCCGCAGCGCGTGGTGATCGAGGTGCCGGAGCGGCACGCCGTGCGGCTGCGTCCGGGGCAGACGCTGGAGTTCACCGTGGCGGCGGAGCCCGATCGTACGTTCCGCGCGCGTGTGGACTTCATCGATCCGGTGGTGCAGCACGACAACCGGACGATCGTGGTGAAGGCGCTGGCGCCGAATCGCGACGGCGTGCTCAAGCCGGGCATGTTCGTCGAGGCGCGACTGGCGACGGCGACGCGATCCAACGCGACCGTGATCCCCGAGGATGCGGTGCAGCCGCTGCGCACCGCGAACGTGGTGTGGGCGGTGGCCGACGGGAAGGCGAGCCGGCGGGTGGTGCAGCTCGGCGCGCGCTCACAGGGCGTGGTGGAGGTGTTGAGTGGTGTCGAGGCCGGCGAGCTGGTGGTCGTCGGCGGGCTGGAGCGGATGGCGGAGGGAATGCCGTTGGCGGCGCAGCCGCGCGAGAAGGGAGGGGCGGCGCCTAACGCGGAAGGGTCGGGGCAGGCAGTCAAGGGGTGAGTTGTGGGTTCATCACGCAACGGGCCCTGACAGCGGTTACACAGAGTGTCCTCTGTGTAACCGCTGTCAGGGCTCGTTGCGAGACCGACCGCGACTCTGGTCTGACGGCTCGTCGGTGTCCTCGATCTCGATGATGTAGGCCGGCAGCTTCCCGGTCGACATGAGCCACAGCATCACGCCGACCAGCGCGAAGACGATCGTCACTACGGCCCATCCCACGAGACCGAGCTCGTCTCGCCCAGAGGGCGTTGCGAACGCCGAGTAAGTGATGAACGCCCACATCAGCAGGATGACAGGCAGAATCACCCGCGGGATCCATCGCGGCAGGTACGCCTTCATCTTCTTCGCCATGCGGCCCTCCGATATGGATTACCGTCGCAGTCGGTCACCAGCGCTGGTCGAGGATTCCCTCGAGCACCTCGAGACATCAGAGTTCTCCTTGTCGCCCGACGAGCCCATGGCATTCCGGCATCCAAGTTCAAAGGACATACGGATGCAGCCGATACAGCGAATCCGGCGGATTGCTCCCGGCGGCGATCACCGTCCTCGCCCACCCCAAAGGAATTGCCTCTTGCTCCTGTAGAGGAGGGATCAATGCGCCAGGTGCGATCCGCCGGATCCGTTGCATCCGCGGCATCCGCGTCCCCCCTTTGAACTTGGATGCCCGGGGCCGGCTACGGAGCCCGATCGACGACATCAGCTTGCGCCGCCACACGAGCAGGCAGCCATCGCTCGAACAGCTCGAAGATGCGACGGTACTCGTCGGTCCACGAATCGGGGCGCACGAAGCCGTGGTCCTCCACCGGATAGACCGCCATCTCCCACTCCGTCTTGTGGAGCTCGATCAGCCGCTGCGCCAGGCGCACCACGTCCTGGAAGTGCACGTTGACGTCGACCATGCCGTGCGCGATGAGCAGCGGATCGCGCAGCCCCTCGGCGAAGTAGATCGGCGACGAGCGGCGATAGGCGACCGTGTCGGCGTAGGGAAGATTCAGGATGCGTGAGGTATACGGATGATTATAGTGCTGCCAGTCGGTGACCGAGCGTAAGGCGGCGCCGGCACCGAACCACTCCGGCTCGGTGAAGAGCGCCATCAGCGTGATGAACCCGCCGTAGCTGCCGCCGTAGATGCCGACCCGCTCCGGATCGATCCCGAACTCCTTCTGGAGGTAGCGCGCGCCGTCGACGTGATCCTGGAGGTCGCGTCCTCCCATGTGACGATAGATCGCGGTGCGCCAGTCGCGCCCATAGCCCGCCGAGCCGCGATAGTCGATATCGAGGACGACGTAGCCGCGCGAGGCGAGGAAGTGGTTGAACATGTACTCGCGATAGTACGTCGACCACCAGTTGTGCACGTTGTGCAGGTACCCGGCGCCGTGGACGAAGATCACTCCTGCGCCGTTAGGCGTGCCGCCCACGTCGGCCGGCCGATAGATCCGCGCCGGCACGGGAACGCCATCCGACGCGGGGATCATCACGATCTCCGGCTTGATCCACGGAAAGGCCAGCCACTCCTTCGTCGGCGACGTCGTCAGCTGCGCCAGCGCGGTGTTCGCGGTGAGCGGCGCCACGAACAGCTCCGGTGGACGGTTCGCGCTCGAGTGGACGTTGGCGATGAGCCGGCCATCGGGGGAGACGGTGACGTCGTGCTGCCCCACCTCCGTTGTGATGCGCTCGCGCGCGCCCCCGGCCGTCGGGATGCGATAGAAGTGCTGCTCGAACGGGGACACCTCGCTCGTGTGCAGCCAGAACCAGCGCTTGTCCGGCGACACCTCGGCTCCGACGACCTCCCACTTGCCCTTCGTGAGCTGGCGCCGCCCCTCACCGTTTGCGCCGAGCGTGTAGAGATGAGCGTAGCCGTCGGCCTCGGAGATGAACCAGAGGCGCTGGTCATCGACCCAGCCCGCGCAGTTGCCGCAGGGACCGCCCACCCAGGCGGTGTCGCGCAGCACGTCGACCGTCTTGAGGGCGCCGTCGGTCACGCTGACCGTGTGGAGATACCGCGTCTTCCAGTCGTTCGTCACCGCCGACACGAGCGCCGCGGTGCCGGCGTGGTTCCAGCCGCGCACCGCCACCTGCGCGGCGACGCGGGTGGTGTCGCCGGCCACGATGCGCAGCCACTTCACATCGCCGGAGGGCAGCGATACGAACGCCACACGCCCGGAGTCCTGCGAATCGCCCACCTTCGTGCGAACGCGCAGCTCGTCGGTGTAGCCGGTGCGCGTGACGTACTGCGGAACGATCGTCTGACGCGCACTGTCGGGACCGCGGATGGCCGTGACGAGGAGGAGTGCGTGCCCGTTAGGCGAGATACTGATCGTCGTCACGCGCTCGCCGCGCTTCAGCCAGAACGGCTTGGTGCGCAGCGAGTCGCGGCGCTCGCGCTCCGCCTTCTCGATGCTGTCGCGACGGAGCTGATCGCGGATGACCTCGAACAGCGCGCTCTGCTCGCGCTGGAGCGCACCGCGCATCCCTCGCGGCGTCGAGTCGCGCGGCGGGCTGCCCGTCCGGATGTCGGTGAGCTGCCGAACGATCCCATCGGTGAGGTCGATCGAGAACGCGTTGTCGTTGCGCAGGAAGAACACGCGCTGGCTGCTGGCGTCGAAGCGCGGCGATGACTCTCGGTCGCGCGTGTCGGTGAGCCGGCGCACCGCCGAGCGCCGCATGTCGATCACGTAGAGGTCGCCGTCCCATTCGACCGCGCGAAGCAGCCCGTTGCGCGACAGGTCTCCGTTGGCCACCAGCGGCGCGAGGGTATCCATCTGCGCCGGGGTGAGCCGCTCGGGGCGCGAGCCGGCGACGGCGCGCACCCGGTAGGGCTTGAGATCCTCACGCCATGACGTGCCCGGCTCGACCCACCGGAAATAGATCCAGCGCGCGTCGGGACTCCAGCGCACGTCGGCCGGCGGTCGTCCGACGAGCTCCGGGCCGCGCATGATGTTCCTGATGGTGAAGTCGAACGAGCCCGCGGCGGGGGCGGTCTGTGCGCCGAGCGGGAGTCCCGCGACGAGCAGAACGGCGGCGAGGAAGAGACGCATATTAGACTGGGTTCGAGGCCGGTTGAAGATAACGGATTTCCTCAATCCTGATTACTCGTTCCTCGTCGTGTTCGTTGACCCGCCCGCGCTCCCAGCCCATATTGAAAGAGCAGCGTCGAAACACCGACTGCCGGCTTGAGATCCTGCTCCCTGCCTCGAGGTCGCCTGACGACCTTCCTCCTGACACCGAGCGCCGCCTCGCACCATTCGGCTGGCGGTCGTTTTTTTTTTCGGTTCATCTGGCATTCCCGGGGAGACCCTGGTGGCGGGCCACGGACAGCTTGGACTGCCGAATGACCC
>JAICNG010000134.1 GCA_025931335.1 Gemmatimonadaceae bacterium
TAGCCAAAGAGGGCTCCGAGTCGACACTCGGAGCCCTCTTTCGCAATCAGCAATCCGCAGTCCGCAATCGTCTATCGCCGCCCCCTCACCACGATCACCTGCCCCGGGTAGATCATGCTCTTCCGCAGCCCGTTCAGACGCATGAGCGTCTTCACCGACGTCTTGTAGCGCTTGGCGATCACGCTCAGGTTCTCGCCCTTCCGAACGATGTGAGTGCGGCCGCGGCTCGACCCGTACCGCTCGATCGCCGGGTCGGGGACGTCGTAGGCGGCGGCGACCACCGCCGGTGACGGGAGCAGCACGACGCGGCCAGCGGGAAGCGTTCCGCTCTTCGTGGCCTTGAGCCTCGGGTTGTACCACTTGAGCTGTTTGGTCGTGATGCCGCGACGCCGCGCGGTCGACACCATCGTGGCGCCCTTCTTCGTCGTCACCCGGGTGAATGCCTTCCGGTCCGCCTCGGGGAGGCTGGCGTACATCGAATCGAAGCCGGCGGCGCGCCCAACGGGAACGCGCACCGTGAACGAGCCTTTGAGCGGAGTCACGCCGCGCAGCACATGGGGATTCAGCTCACGAACGTCGTCGAGGGTCACCCCGGCCGCCTTCGCGATCGCGGCGAGCGGTGTTTCGGGACCCACGCGCACGGTGTCGTACTCGAGCACGGGTCGCGATTCGACCGTCACGCCGTACCGCTGCGGATCCTTCGCCACCAGCGCCGCGGCGATCATCTTCGGAACGTAGTCCTTCGTCTCCGCGCGCAGGTAGTTCTGCTCGGCGAGCGCGAAGAAGACGTCCTCCCCCGATGAGCCTTCGAGCTGATCCGCATAACGGGTCAAGCCGCGCGCGATGCGTCCCGGGCCACCGTTGTAGGCGGCCGCCGCGAGGTAGAGCGAGCCGAACTGCTCGTGGAGATAGTTGAGAAAGCGAATGGCGGCGTCCGTCGAGCGCACGGGATCGCGACGCTCGTCGATCCACCAGTCCACACGGAGCCCGACCCCTTTCGCGGTGGCGGTCATCATCTGCCACATGCCGACGGCGGCGGCACGCGAGTAGGCGTGCGGGTTGTAGCCGCTCTCGATCAGCGCGAGATAGGTGAGATCGCCCGGCAGCCCGGCCGCTTGCAGCTTGGCGCGGATCATCGGCTCGTACCGCGTGCCGCGGCTCAGCCACTCGGAGAACGTCGCGCGCACCGGGCCCTGGAATCGCCCGAGATAGTACTCGACGCGCTTGTGCGTCTCGTAGGAACGGACGTCGATGTCCCAGGTCGGCTCTGGCGAGACGTCGCCCCCGCCCTGCGGCTCGTCTGCCACCTGCGCGGTCGAGTCGCCGAACATCCGGGCGGCTTCCGCGGCGACGTCGGTGGGCGTCACCGCTGGTTGGCCGTCAGACGCGACCGATCCGTCGCGACGCCCGTCGTCGAGGGTCGGCGCGGCTGATGTGCTTTCGGTTGTCGGAGTGGGAGCGGTTCGAACGGAGGTGGAGCGATGGCAGGCGGCGAGTGCCACGAGCGCGACGGCGAGCACACGTCGCGTGCGGCGAGCCGTCACGCGCGCACCTCGAGAGGGCGGGAAGAGATCGACAGCATTGAATTCACTCTGGTGAAGCCAGGCACCGCGGTGCTCAGCGAGTTGCGATGAAGTTCCCCAGCACCCGGTTCGTGGCGTTCAGCACGGCCACGGCGGCGCCGCGAACGGGGTCATCCTCGGCGAGGCACGCCCCGAGCAGCTTGCGGGGCCCCTCTCCCTTGCGAACGGTGACCGAGACGATGACGACGGTCGCGTCGAACGCCCGCACTGATTTGACACCGACGAGCTCGAATTCGAGCGAGTTATCGGAGAAGGTCTCGATCGCGCGGAGAGCGGCGTCGGCGGCGACGCGGAGATCGACGGTCGCGCTCGACTGCCCGGCGGAAGTCCCTCGTACGCGGATGCCATCGATCCACTCCAGCTCGACCTCGGCGCTGCACTTGCCGCCAGGCGTCCGGCGAAACTTGAAGTCCGTGAACTTCAGGCGTTCGCGCTTGAGATCTCCGGGAGTGATGATGCGCGGGTCGGGAGTCGCGCCCGGCTGCGACGAGGAATACATAGGCGGTGGCCCGCTCCGGATAGGTGTTCCCGTGGAGGACTTTCCTTCAGAGACACGATCGAATGAAGTGAAGGCAACTCCGGGTCTTAAGCCACCCCAATCTCCCCGATGGTGCGTTCGTGGGCCGGCAATCGCAAGGCGTTCTTTCGGGCCGATCCGCACCCTCGTCCGCACCGTAAGGAAAGTGTAAACCACTCGCGCTTAACGAGATCGTAAACTCTTTTCCACTTCGCGGCATCCAAGGGGATGTCAACGTCCCGTCGTCTCCTGCTGACCGGCTCCCTCATGTCACGACTCTCGCTGGTATGTCGCGCGCTTCGCGCCACTGCGCTGTGGTGCGCCGTACCGCCCCTTCTCGCCGCCCAGTCGGCCGCCGACACGGCGCACGTCGCGCGTCCCAAAATGAAAGCCGCCGAGCGGACCAGCGCGGTCACGCTCGACGGCCGACTGGACGAGCCCGCGTGGGCCGCCTCGGTCCCGGCGACGGGGTTTCGCCAACACGAGCCTAACGAAGGCCAGCCGGCGACACAGCAGACCGAGGTGCGCATCCTGTACGATGACGTGGCGCTCTACCTCGGCGCGCGCATGTACGATTCCCTCGGCGCTCGCGGCGTGCGTGGCTATCTCACCCGCCGCGATCAACAGAACGACGGCGACTACCTCGAGATCATCTTCGACACGTTTCACGACCACACCGGTCGGACGGTCTTCCAGATCAACCCCGCTGGGGTGAAGACCGACGCGGGCCAGGCGAGCTCGAACGCCGACCCATCGTGGGACCCCATCTGGGAAGCGACGACCTCGACCGACTCGCTGGGCTGGACGGCGGAGCTGCGGATCCCCTTCGCGCAGCTGCGCTTCTCGCGCGACACCGCGCAAACGTGGGGGCTCCAGTTGTGGCGGTACGTCGAACGACTCCACGAGACCTCGATGTGGTCGTTCTGGGGGAAGAACGAGTCCGGTGGCGCGTCCAATTTCGGCCATGTCGAGGGCATCACCGTCCGGGAGCGTCCGCGCGGCATCGAGATTCTGCCGTACGTCGTGTCACGGGCGGCGTACGTTCCCATCCGCGAATCGGAGCAGGGGAATCCATTCCGCGATGCGAGTGAGTACACGGCGCGCGTGGGGGGCGACCTCAAGGCGCTCCTGACATCCAACCTCACCCTCGACCTCACCGTGAATCCCGATTTCGGCCAGGTCGAGGTCGATCCGGCGGTGGTGAACCTCAGCGCGTTCGAGACGTCGTTCTCGGAGAAGCGGCCGTTCTTCGTCGAGGGGAGCGGACTCTTCGGGTTCGGCGGGCTCAATTGCTTTTTCTGCAGCAACGTCTCGAGCATGTCGCTCTACTACTCGCGGCGCATCGGCCGGCAGCCGCGTGGCTCGCCGCCGGGCGACTACGCGTACCTCGATCGTCCGGAAAACGCGACGATTCTCGGCGCGGCGAAAATCACCGGGCGGACGCGCGGCGGCTATCAGGTCGGATTCCTCGACGCGGTCACCAAGGCGGAAAACGCGGAGGTCTCCTTCGGCAACGACACCGCGCGGGCCGAGCGCGAGGTCGAGCCGCTGACGAACTACTTCGTCGGTCGCGTGCGGAAGAATTTCGCCGCAGGTCGCGGATTCCTCGGAGCGATCGCGACGTCGACCATCCGCCGCTTCACCTACGATTCGCTCAGGCTGTCGATGCCCCGCCACTCCGAGGCGGTCGGGGTCGATTGGGAACGCTGGTGGAGCAACCGGAAGTACCGGATTATGAGCAACGTTGCGGTGTCGAACGTGACCGGTGAACCGGAGGTCATCCGAGGCTTGCAGGAATCGTCCGCCCGATACTTCAACCGTCCCGATCGGGAACACGGGAGCAACGGCACGTTCTCGGACCGGTACGATCCCACGCTGACGTCGCTCCGCGGGTACGGCGGCTACGTGCGCGCGTCGAAGGAGTCGGGCGAGTGGCTGTTCGAATCGTCAGTCAACTACCGGAGCCCGGGCTTCGAGGTGAATGACCTCGCGTTCCTCACGCGCGCCGACTACGTCTGGATGAACGCGAACCTGTTCCGGCAGTGGACGAAGCCGACGAAGCGCTTCCGGCAGGCGTACTGGATTCTCGGCGGGCAGCAGCAGTACAACTACGACGGGGATCGCACCGATCTTCAGCTCCAGAACTACGTCGAGGTGCAGCTGCCTAACTACTGGTGGCTGAATACGTTCTTCATCTTCCGACCCGAGGTCTTCGAGGATCGGCTGACGCGTGGCGGTCCGGTCGTGAAGCGCGCACAGAGCTGGTTTGCCGTCGTCAACACCAACACCGATAGCCGCAAGCGCGTCAGCGTGTCCCTGAGTCCGGAGGTGAGTGGCAACGCCGAGGGAGGGCGCGGCTACGCCTTGTACACGAGCGTGCGAATCAAGCCTGCGTCGAACGTCGTGATCTCGCTGCAGCCCTCGTACAGCTACAACAAGACGAGATCGCAGTACGTCACCGCGTTTTCCGACACCAGCGCGAATCACTTCTACGACCAGCGCATCGTGTTCGCCGACCTCGTGCAGCGCTCCCTCGAGATGGGCACGCGACTGAACGTGACCTTCACGCCGACCCTGACACTGGAGCTCTACGCACAGCCGCTGATCGCGAGCGGAGACTACGAGAGCTTCAAGGAGTTCGTGGCGCCGCGCACCGTCGAGAAGCGTCTCTTCGACGATACGCAGCTCACGGCCCAGCGCGATCCCGCTACCGGACGGGTGACCGAGTACAGGCTCGATGCCGACCGGAATCCGCTGACGCCGCCGATGACGTTCTCGAATCGCGATTTCAACTTCCGGTCGCTGCGCGGGAACGCGGTGATGCGGTGGGAGTATCGGCCCGGCTCGACGGTCTTCCTGGTGTGGACGCAGAACCGCAGCTCCGAAGATCCCGTCGGTGATTTTCGGTTCCGCCGCGACCGGCAGGCGCTGTTCGATGCGCGGCCGGACAACGTGTTTCTCGTGAAGGTGAACTACTGGATTGGGCTGTGAAGAGCAAAAGGGGGCGACGGGATCAAAGGGATCAAGGGGATCAACGGCGCCGAGTAGGGCTCTATTGACAAATAAATTTGTCAATTGTGGAGTCGCTGCATGTCAACGGCGGCCGCACCCCTCGAGGCGGTTGCCGACCGGGCCCGCGTAGCGGCGCTGGTCGAGCACCACCTCCGACTCTCCATCCTCCGCGCGGCGGCGGCGCAGCCCAGCTCGGCCACAGAGATCGCGCTCGCGCTCGGACTGCCGCGCCAGCGTGTCAACTATCACATGACCCGCCTGCGGCGAGCCGGCTTTCTCGTTCCCGCCGACCGCCGCAAGCGGCGCGGTTTCGTCGAGCAGCGGTATCACGCGACCGCCCGGGGATACGTCATCGAGCCCGAGGCGCTCGGCCCTGTCGGGGCGCGCGCAGACTTCGTGACGGACCACCTCAGCGCGGAGTATCTCCTCGCGTGGTCCGCGCAGATGCAGGGTGACCTGGGCCAGGTCATGCGCGACGCGAAGCGCCGGAGCAAGCGAGTGGCGACGATGTCGCTGACCACCGAAGTCCGGTTCACCAGCGCCGAGCAGCGCGGGCGGTTCACCGAGTTGCTCGAGCGGGCCATTACCCGCCTGGTGGGCCGCTACGCCGCTCCCGCGAGCGCGCCGGACGGTCAGCCGCTGCCCGGCCGGTCGTTTCGCCTTGTCGTCGGCTGTTATCCGCCCCCAGCAACGTCCCCGGATGGGGAGGGAGCCTAACGATGCACGACAGCTGGTCCGACCATACCGGCCGGCGGCTCGGCGCCGAGATGCGCACGATGGCGACGCCGGAGGATGTGCACGCTCGCGTGTCGTACCCCGTCCTAGAAGTGACCCGGGCGGGTCTCGAACCCGCGACCTACGGATTAAAAGTCCGTTGCTCTACCAACTGAGCTACCGGGTCGACCGAAAGACTCCCGCTATCAAAATAGTCGGCGGCGTTGCACAACGCAGGGTCTAGACGACGGTGCCGACGGCGCGACCGACGAGCGCCGTCAGCGCCATCGCGAGCGCGCCCCAGAACGTCACCCGCAGTGCACCGCGTAATCGCCCCGCGCCACCCGCGCGCGCGGCGAGACTGCCGAGGAACGCCAGGAAGAGGAGCGAGCTCACCGACACCGCCCCAATGATGTTGCCAGTTGGGACTATGGCGGCGACGACGAGCGGCAGCGCCGCCCCCACGGCGAACGTCCCGGCCGACGCCAATGCAGCCTGCACGGGACGCGCGGCATGCATTGCCGAGAGGCCAAGCTCGTCGCGCGCGTGTGCCGCGAGCGCCCCGCGCGCCGTGAGCTGCTCGGCTACTCGAAGCGCCAGCTCGGGGTCGAGCCCTCGGTCCACGTAGATCCGCTCGAGCTCCGCCAACTCTCGCTCCGGACTCATCTCGAGCTCGCGCCGCTCGCGCTCCAGGTCCGCCCGTTCGGTGTCCGCCTGGGAGCTGACCGAGACGTATTCTCCCGCGGCCATCGACATCGCGCCAGCGACGAGCCCCGCGACGCCCGCCAGCAGAATCCCCGCCCGCGCACTCTCCGCCGCGGCCACGCCCACGACGAGACTCGCGGTCGACACAATGCCATCGTTCGCCCCGAGCACCGCCGCTCGCAGCCAACCGATACGCTGGGTGTAATGACGCTCGACGTGCGCGATCATCGCGAACCGTTGGCGGTCAGGTGTCGAATCCCCAGAGACGAGGCGACGCCAGCTCGACGCTGTTCCCGGCCGGGTCGCGCACGTACAGCGATCTCCCTCCACGCGGCCAGGTGACGTCACTCTCGATGGCGACCCCGCTCGTCTCGAGATGCTCGCGCCACGCCGGAAGCTCAGCGTCCGCGACGGCGAGCGCCATGTGCCCTGCCCCACTCGCGCCATGCAAAGGCACCGGCGCGCCGTTCACCGTCGTCGGGATGTTCGCGGTGCTGCGCGGGTCGAAGATCAACACGACGCCTTCGCCACAGCGGAAGAAAGCGTGACGCCCCTCGACGAACGCGATCCGCTCGAGGCCGAGCACCCCCCCGTAGAAGTGATTCGCCGCGGCGAGATCCTCGGCGTACAGTGCGGTCTCGAGGACGCGCGCGATCGGGAAGGGCGGCATGGGTCGAGTCTAGCGCAGCCGCGCGACGCGCGCGAGCTTCGGGCCGTCCCTTCTCTTTCCCCATGACCAGACTCTGTCGCGTTTGCGCGTTGCTCGTGCTTGCTGGCTCCCCGCTGCTCGCGCAGCGCGCCACTACCGCCGGCGACGTTCGGGCTGCCGTTCGCGAATGGCGTGTGCGCAACGA
>JAICNG010000092.1 GCA_025931335.1 Gemmatimonadaceae bacterium
ACCCCGATGCGCGGCGTCAGCTGCATCCGCAGCCGCACCTCGGACTGCGAGATGTCGAACGGGTCCGTCACGTCGGCGCGGGCGCGCGCGCCGGCCCCGGGCCCGCGCGGCAGGCGGGCCGGCGCGCGGAGGCGCCACACCGAGAGCGCGGCGTGACCGGAGAAGCCGGTGCCACTGAACCGGAGCGCGGCCCCCTGCTCACGGTAGTCGGCCAGCGCACCCTCCGCGCCAAGGGAGACGCTCTGCGCGAGGAGCTGCGGCGTTACGAGAAGAAGCGACGCCATGACCAGGACGCGTCTCATGACCGCCGCTCCCGCGTGATCGTGAGCTGCACCTGCCGCCGGCGGGCGGCGTTCTGCGTCGCCAGCTCCGCGTTGCGCCGAGCCAGCTGCTCGCGCACGAGGGCGTTGTAGCGAATGTTGGCCGGGGCCGGAACCGGCGCCGGCCGCTTGAGACTCGCGAGCAATCCAAGGGACATCGTGCCGACGCTCACCGACAGCAGCTCGCGACGCCCACCACCGCCCAGCTTGCCACTCTCGAGCGCCAGGCTGGTTCCCGCGACGACGCCGGCAGCGAGCGACGCCAGCGCGAACGGTCGCCAGCTCCGTGGCGGGATGACGGACTCAGGAAGCAGGTCGTAGCCGGCAAGCGCGGCGAGATGGGCGAGCGTGTCGACCGCTCCCGCTTCGATGCGCAGCGGCAGCGACGCCGCGTAGCTGTCGCGACCGGCGGTCGCCTCGACGACCAGCCGATAGCTCCCCGACACCGGCGGCAGCCCGTTCGCCATCAAGCCGTTCCACTGCAGGCGAACAGTGCCTTCGACCCGGGACGAATCGAGCAGCACCTCGCGCCCCCCTCCGACAATGCGGGCCCGGATGCGCGCGGCACGTGTCACCGTGAACGAGAGCGGCAGGAATTGCACGCCGGCGACGATGCGGGCGCTGTCCACCTCGAAGCGGCGCACGACGAGCACCTGCGTGCGCGCCAGTGCGAAGAGACTGGTGATCTTGGGCGAGATGCGCGCCGGATCGAGCTCGCGATCGGGGCTGAGCAGCACGAGCTGCGCGAAGGCATCGGTCGCCTGACGAGCGCTATCGAGCGCCGCGAACGAGAAGCCGAGGATCTCGTAGGCGCGCTCCTGATCGGCGCTGCGAAGGCGGTCGCGCAGCGCCTGCTTGCACAGGGCGATCGCGTCCGCGTACTCGAGATCGCGGTAGGCCGCGCTCGCGCGACGCAGGGTCGCATGCTCCTGCGCGGGGAGCGCCACGGGACAGAGGACGAGGAGGGCCGCGATCAACCTGGCTCTCATGGCTGCTCTCCCGGCTCGAGGATGTATCGCCGTCGAATCGCGTTCGGCCCGTTGACCATGATCGACTCGCGTCTGGTCTTGAAGCCATCACGCTCGACGCGGAGCTCCACGCGCCGCCCCACCGGCACCTGGTAGTTCGCGATCGGCGTATCGCCGATCTCGACGCCGTCGACGTAGAGGGTTCCGTATGGCTCGGACGCCACGGTCAGGCGCGCGAACTGGCGGACAGGCGCCGGCTGGTCGGCCTGTCCGGTTCGCGGTCCATTCATGCGTCTCGCGAGGCGCTGAGCGATGGGGCGCACCCTGGGCTCGTTTCTCGGGATCACTGGCGAAGGGACCACCGAATCGGTCGCCGGCTTCGCGTCGGCCACCGACGTCGCGGCGCTGCTGTCGGATGCGATCGGCACCGGCGGAGCCGCCGGCGGCGGCGCTGTCGCGACGTCGGCACGCGGCACCGCGGTCTGATCGACTGACTTCGAGCGAAGGAGTGCCGCACGCGCTCCCACACCGGCGATCACCAGAACCGCGGCGGCTGCCGCGATCATGGCGGGCCGACGCGACTTCCGCGCTCGGGCCGGCGGTTGCGCCATTCGCACCGTTGCGGCGTTGAGGGCGCGCGTCGATGGCCTCGGTGCCGTGGGGTCCGCGACCGCCTCTCCGCGCAGCGCGCGCGCGAACTCCTCCATCGAGGCGAAGCGCTCGTCAGGCTCCTTGCGAAGCGCGCGGTCCAGTGCCGCGTCCACGACTGCCGGGACCTCAGGTCGCAGCTTGGCCACGCGTGGCGGTTGCTCCGAGACGTGACGGTAGATGATGGTGTGCGCCGAGTCGCCGCTGAAGAGCAGCTTTCCGGTGAAGAGCTGGTGGCCGAGGACGGCGAGCGAGTATTGGTCGGCGCGGCCGTCGACGTCGCGTCCGGTCGCCTGCTCCGGCGCCATGTAGTGCGGCGTTCCAATGATCATGCCCGTCTGCGTGAGCTGCGCGGTGAGGTCGCCCACCTTCGAGATGCCGAAGTCGGTGAGCACCACCTGATCGTCGGCGCCGAGCATGATGTTGGCCGGCTTCACATCGCGGTGGACGACGCCGCGCGCATGCGCGTGCCCGAGCGCTGCCGCGGCTTCGGAGAGGACGCGCACCGCGAACGGAATGGGCAGCGGCTGCCCAGCATCGAGCATCGACTCGAGCGAGCGACCGGTCACGTACTTCATCACGAAGTAGTGCAGTCCGCTCTCGCTCTCGACCCGGTGGATCGGGATGATGTTGGGATGATCGAGCTTGGCCGCCGTCTTCGCCTCGCGGTGAAAGCGCGCGACGACGCGCTCATCGCGCGACATGTCCGGCGGGAGCACCTTGATGGCGACCTCGCGCTCGAGGGTGAGGTCGTCGGCGAGAAAGACGGCGCCCATCCCACCGGCCCCAAGGAGCTTTTGCACCCGGTACCGCCCCGAGAGGACGTGCGTGAGCCGGTCGTGAAGCTCGGCGGTCACGTCCCGCGGGCGAACCACCGTCTTGACCCCGCCATCGGACAGGTCGCTGCCGCAGGAGAAGCAGAAGCGCGCCTCGTCAGGCAGCGGTGTGCGGCAATGCGTGCAGTCCATCAGCGACGCTCCGGCGTAACGCGGGGATCGCGACGGGGCCGCGCGAGGTACGGCGCGATCGGCCGCAGCAGAGCGGCCTCGCGAGCGGCCACGAGCGACGGCGTCACCGGGGAGGGCAACGCGCAGGTGGTGCCGATCGCCATGCAGAGCGAGTACCGAGTGGCCATCCCCACGGAGTCGACCACCGCGACGTAGTAGTCGCCAGGCGACAGTACCAGGTTGAGGGTGCTGGTCGACCCGCGCGCGACGTCCGCGCCGGCGAGCGCGAGCGCCTGGGTCGACGAGGGCACGTTGAGGACGTAGACATCGATGTCGCTGCGATCGATCGCGGTGAACGGCTGGCCCGCTGTTCGAATCGCCACCGGCTGCGGTACGATCCCCGGAACCCGGACGCGGAACCAGTCGATGTCGTGCGGATTGTCGATCGTCAGGTTCTCCCCGAACGCGCGGACGCCGAGATCGATGCGCGTGGGGGCAGCCGCGAAGTTGTCATCCGCGAAGTTGCAGATGTCATTCTCCTCGTACGCGTCGGGGGCCAGGCGCGCATCGGCGGTCGCGTACCCACGGAAGACGCCGAGGAGGTACCGTCCTTCCTGTACGTACAGCGACACGAGGTCCACCGACGACGCGGGAAGCCGGGCGAGCGCGATGACCACGGTGTCCGAGAGCGCCTGCTCGGGGCGGAACTCGTGCCCTTTGCACATGTGCTCCCCCGATCCGAGCTTCCATTCGCTGCTGTCGCTCACGCCGTTCAGCCGAAGCCGGTCCGTCAGGTAGGCGGCGTAGGCGCCGGCGAGCGCGGGCGCGGAGAACACGACGGTGACCGGCGTATCGAGGTCCGTCCCGCGCAGCCGATACCAGTCGAACCCGAACGGAAAGTCGCGTCGATCCTCGAACGCGAGCGCCGGATTGAAGAAGCGCAGCGAGGGCACCGGCGGAAACGGGTCGACACCGTCGAGCGCGATGTCGGTCGGCGTCGCTTCGTTAGGCTCGTAGAGATCCCACGGGAGCACGATCGTCGTGTCGGGGGCGGCGATGAGCTGTCCCGACCCCGCGGCGATGATGCTCCCCGAGAGCGCCGGCCACGGCACCCAGAAGCTCTGCCGCCCGAGCCCGGACTTGTCGCCCGCAATCGACAGGCTGTCGGAGATGAGAAAGCCGGAGCCGAGCCCGGCGAAGAACAGATCCCCCACCCCGATGCCGAACATCGTCACGCGCTCCCCGTAGCGCACCGTATCGGGCGCGATGCTGTCGATCTCCAGCGGGTTGGCGACGCGCAGCGTCAGGATCGCCGGCGCCGCGTTCTCGTAGGCGGGGACGACCGCGCGAATCTCCACGTTGCCCGAGTTTACCCCGGTCACGCGCCCACGCCCCTGCGCCCCCGACTCGACGGTGGCGATGAGCGGATCGGCAGTAGCCCAGAACAGCGCGACGTTGTGGATCTCGATCGAGTCGCCGGCCGGTCCGGGGCGCCATACGCGCGCAAGCACCGGTGCCTGCGCGCCGCGCAGCAGCACAGGCGACGTCGACTCGATCGTCACCCAGATGCCCGGGCTGAGGTCGGTGGGTGCCGTGCAGGAGAACGAAAACAGAATGGGCAGCGACGCGAGCGCGAGCCCGCGGCGCCAGGCGCGGCGGATGGGCATTGCTTCGACGAGGGCGATGCAGCGTGGGATCAGCCAGCGAGCGCCGGCCACCGACCGTCGGTCATCCGGGTGCGGCGCGGTGCTCCATCCTTGGAGACGCGTTCACCGCCGTCGAGGATACAGGCGCGGAGGGTAGCGTGACGGTGAACACCGAGCCTCGGCCGACCTCGCTCTCGACGGTGATGTCGCCCCCCATCGCGCGCGCGAGGTCCCGGCTGATCGCGAGCCCCAGCCCCACGCCTTCGTGCGTGCGGTTCAGCGCACGCCCCGCTTGCACGAACGGCTCGAAGATCGAGCGCCGACGATCCTCGGGAATCCCCATCCCCGTATCGCGCACCCGGATCGCCACGATGTCGCCCACGCGCGAGCAATCGACGCCGATCTGGCCCCCCTCGGGCGTGAACTTCACGGCGTTCGAGATGAGGTTGAGCAGAATCTGGCGCACCTTGTCGCGATCGGCGCGCACCGTCAGCTCGTCGCCGCACTGATGCATCTCGAGCCGCTGATTTTTGGCGCGGACCTGCGGGGCGATGATCGCCTCCAGCTCCAGCCTCACCTCATCGAGGGCCACGTCGGTCACGTGAAACTCGATCTGGCCGGCGTCGATCTTGGCGAAGTTCAGCACGTCGTTGATGAGCGACAGCAGGTGCGCCTGGCTTCGGTTGATGCGGGTGAGCGCATCGCGCTGCGCCTCGGTGACGGGGCCGTGAATCCCCATCTCGAGCAGCTGCGCGTATCCTCCGATCGCGTTCAACGGCGTGCGCAGCTCGTGACTCATCACGGCGAGAAAGTCGCTCTTCGCGCGGTTAGCCGCCTCCGCTTCCGCGCGCGCGCGACGCGCGTCCTTCACCCCCTCCTCGAGCTCTCGTCGTGAGGCATCGACCTGGTTGGCCATCTGGTTGAAGCTCTCGGCCAGCCGGCCGATCTCATCGCCCCCCGTTTCGTGGACGCGCCGCGTGTACTCCCCCTGCGCGATCGCCTCGGCGGCGACGGTGAGCGATGCCAGCGGCCGTGTGATCCCACGACTGATGATCCACGACAACGCCGCGCCGAGCGCGACGAGCGCGATACTGAGGAGGGCGAGGGTCGTGACCGTCTCCCGCGGCCCGGACTGTACCGATTCCACCGGGGCCTCGAGCACGAAGATCCATGGCGTGCCCGTCACGGCCGCCTCCGTCGCCATCATGGACTGACCATCGCGCACGTAGGATAGTGCGCCGTTGGCCGAGTCGCGTCCGGTGGGGGCAGCGGCCGGCGATCCCGGCGCGACCATCCACTCGTCGCCGCCCTGGTTGCGGACGTAGAGCGTGACCTGCTCGCCGGTGAGCTCTCGCAGTGCCTGCGACGCATCACGCGCGCCGCCAGTGCGAAGCAGCTGCGCGACATATCCGCGCACCGTTCCACCGCGCGCGATCGGGGCGACCACCCAGAAGGCGCCGCGATTCCCGGTGGCATACAGCGGGCCTACCCGCGCCGAGTCCCGCATCGCGCGCGAGGCCGGCGGCCGAAGCAGCTCCGCGCGCACGCTCTTTGGCACCTGCTCGCGCAGCGAATCGCTCTCCGGCCGCGTCGACAGGATGCGCGCGCCCCGCGCGTCCCACACCTCGATCGGCAAGCCGGAGTCCAGCGGTGACGCGAGGCGCCTCAGGATCTGGCGGGCCGCGTCGTGGCGGCTCGTGTCGCGCGTGTCGAGCACGGCGCCGACCGATGGGTCACGTGCCGCGGCGACGAGCAGCCGCGCGCGCCGCTGCATCGCATCCTGCGCGGTTCCGGCCACCTGCGCGACGGCCTGGGTGAGCCGATGCCGCGCCGCGTCCTCGGTGCTTCGCGACAGCGTGCGATAGGTCAACGCGAGCGACGCCGCCAACACGGCGAGCAGCACCGCCGTCATCAGCAGCGGAAGCTTGTGCTCGAGCGATAGTGATCGAGGACGATGCATACGTGATCGCACCGAATGTGCAGGGATCGTGCGAGCGCGTTAATTTGTGATCCCGACCCTCCGCGGACGTACACATGGCTCTCGCGCGCTGGCGCACGATCGTCGTCCTCTCGTTCATCGCCTCGGCGGCCCCCGCGCAGGTGTCGCGTGACTCCATCCCGGCACCCGCTCGAGCGCGTTTCGACACCGCCTTTTACGCGTGGCAGCGCGGAGATTATCCGTTCGCGCTGGCCGGACTCGAGCGGCTGCTAACGTCGGCTGATGGCAACCGCGTGCTCGAGCCAATAGCGCTCCTCACCGGTGAACTCTATCACACCACCTCCGTGGCGCCCGACGGTCAGGGGTTGCGCTGGAGTCCCGAAGGCCGCCTCGCGTCGTTCACCACCAATGGCGGCCGCGTGAGCAACGTGATCGCGGTGGAGCGCGACACCGTTCGGACCATCGCCACGATTCCGGGAGTCGCTCTCGTCTTCTCCCCGACCGGCGATCGCGTGGCGTATCTCGTCATCGACGAGACGCCCGAGGTCCGTGCGGCGCGCGCCCTCGCCGATTCGCTGTTGCGCGCGCAGGAGTTCGGTCGATTCCAGCGACAGCGCCAGGAGGTGATACGCCTCGAGCAGGAAGCGGCGCACGTCATGGTCCGCACGCTTCGTGACGGAGCGGCGGAAGAGCTGCACGCGCCCAATCTCGCGAAGCGCGGTCTGGCGTTCAGTCCCGACGGCGCGACCCTGTATCTCGTCGGGGGCCCGCTCGCCGATCGCGCGCGCACCGACATCTACGCGCTGTCGGGATCCGCGGCGCCGCGGGCGATCTCGTCAGGACCGGGCATCAAGGCGAACCCGGTCTTCACCCCCACCGGCACGCACGTCGCCTACACGGTGGGCGCCGATTCCATCAGCATTCGCGACATCGCCGGGGGGACCACGCGCACATTTGCCGGTACCAGTCCGGCGGTGTCGGCAGATGGAGCGACGCTCGCCTTCCTCTCACGGGGCGGCGGCGAGTTCATCATCAACGTGGTGTCGATGACGGGCGGTGAGCCGACCGTCGTGAGGCGGAGCACTCGTCCCCTCGCGACGCCCGTCCCATCCCCCGACGGCCGGCGCGTCGCCTATGTGATGATGCCGCGCGATGACTGGGACCTGTACATCGTGGGACGCGACGGCCAGGGGGACACCCGACTCTCCCACGAGATCCAGCACGACGTTCTCCCGCGGTGGCTTTCCGACAACCGGGTGCTCGCGGTGAAGGGCGAGCCGCGTCATCGCCGCTCGTACATGTACGACGCCACGACCGGCGCGGAGACGCGGCTGCATCACAACAACACGGTGCGGACGGTGGCACCCGAGTACGAATGGGCGGTGAGCCCCGACGGGACGAAGATCCTCATCGTCGCCGACCGCGACGGGGACACGATCACGCCCGAGCGTGGCGTGTACCTGCTCGATCTCGATCGCAGGCATTCGCGTGAGGAGCTGCTGGCGCGAGTGCGCGCGAACGCCGCGGTCGAGCGCGACCTTCGAGCGCGAGGGCGTCGCATGTTCGCGGCGATCGATCCCGCGGTCCGCGCGGCTCTGCGCGACATCTCCGTGAACCGCATCTACGAATACGAGCGGTCGCTCTATCGGTTCGGCTCGAAGTACATCACGCAGCCGGGCAATCGCCTCGCCATCGAGTACATCGCGAGCACGCTGCGCTCTTTCGGGTACGAGCCCGAGCTTCAGTGGTTCGAGCCGCGCCCCGGCGTGCGAACGGCGAACATCATCGCGACCCTTCGCGGCCGCGTGAGCCCCGAGCTGATCTACGTCATCAGCAGCCACTTCGATTCGGTCGAGGATGGTCCCGGCGCCGACGACAATACCTCGGGCACGTCGGCGCTACTCGACGTGGCGCGCGTGCTGGCGCGCCGGCCACAGGCGGCGACCATCAAGTTCGCCTGGTTCACCGGCGAGGAGGCCGGGCTTTTCGGCAGCCGGGAGTTCGTGCGGCGCGCGGTGGCGAACGAGGACAGGATCGCCGGGGCGCTCAACAACGACATGATCGGCTGGGCGAACGACGCGCGTCTCGACAACACCATTCGCTACTCCAACGCCGGTATCCGCGATCTCCAGCACGCGGCGGCGTTCCTGTTCACCGATCTCATCACGTACGACGCCAAGTACTACCGCAACACCGACGCGCATGCCTACTACGAGGTCTATGGCGACATCGTCGGCGGCATCGGCTCGTACCCCATCCTTGGCAATCCACACTACCACCAATCGCACGACATTCTCGAGACGATCAACCACCGTCTGGTCGCCGAGGTGAGCCGAACGACCGCCGCCTCGATCATGCTGCTGGCGTCGAGTCCGGCGCGCCCCACGGGATTGGAGCTCGTGCGGCAGGATCGCGATCGGGTCGAGATTCGGTGGACGGCGGCGCCCGAGCGCGATCATGCCCGGTACGTCGTGCGCATCGACCCGCCCGGGGCGGCCGCCCCGCGCACCCTCAGCGTGACGGTGCCGCGCGCGACGCTCACCGGCATTGTCCCAGGCACCGAGATCGCGCTCCGGGCCGTGAACACGCGGGGACTGGAGAGCTGGGACGCGGCGAGGGTGACGATTCCCGGCGCGGAAGCGGTGGGGCAGTGAGTGCGCGCGGGACGAGCGCTGGCGATCGCGTCACCCTCACTGGGGCAACGGCGTCGTGAGAGTCCTTGCGTATGCGGCGACCGGCGTGCTGGTCGCCTGCCGCGCGCAACCGCCGCTTCCACCCCCGGGGAGCGCACTGCCCTCGCCAATCGAGTGGGCGGCGTATGGCCGCGATCCGGGCGGAAGCCGTTATGCACCCATCGACGACATCTCACGCGACAACGTCGCGCAGCTGCGCGTGGCGTGGACGTATCGCACGAGGGAGATGGACTCCGCCTTCGCCACGCGCCGTGAGACCTCGCTCGAGGCGACGCCACTCGTCGTCGACGGAACCCTGTACCTGTCCACGCCACTTGGCCGCGTGATCGCGCTCGATCCGGCGACGGGGGCCGAGCGGTGGGTGTTCGATGCTCGGGTGAACCGCAGCATTAATTTCGGCGACTTCACGAACCGCGGCGTCTCCACCTGGCTCGATCGCGCCGCGCCGCCGGATGCACCCTGTCGCCGCCGCATCTACGTCGCGGTGATCGACGCGCGCCTCATCGCGCTCGATGCGCGGAACGGTCGCCCGTGCGTCTCGTTCGGTACGAACGGGACCGTCGACCTGCGCGCGGGGCTCCGCAACCCGCCCTCCGAGATCGCGGAGTACGAGGTGACATCGCCACCGGCGGTCATCGGCGGGCTGCTCGTCGTCGGATCGGCCGTGGCGGACAACAGTCGCGCCGATGCGGCGAGCGGGGAGGTGCGCGCCTTCGACGCGCGGACCGGCGCGCTGCGCTGGACGTGGGACCCGGTGCCGCAAGACCGACGCGATCCGGCCTACGGAACCTGGACCGGCCCCCGCGCCCACACGACCGGCGCCGCCAACGCGTGGTCGGTGATCGCCGCCGACACGTCCCGCAGTCTGGTATTCGTTCCCACCGGAAGCGCAAGCCCCGACTACTATGGCGGGGAGCGACTCGGCGACAATCGTTATGCCAACTCGATCGTCGCGCTGCGCGCCGCGACCGGGCAAGTCGCGTGGCATTTCCAGACGGTCCATCACGATCTCTGGGATTACGACAATGCCTCACCCCCGGCGCTGACGACCGTTCGCATCGGGGATCGCGATGTCGACGTCGTGGTACAGGCGACGAAGACGGGAATGCTGTACGTGCTCGATCGCGGCACCGGCGTGCCGATCTTTCCCGTCGAGGAGCGCCCGGTGCCGCGCAGCACCGTCGCCGGGGAAGTGGCGGCTCCCACGCAGCCGTTCACGGCGCGCACGCCTCCGCTGAGTCCGCACACGTTGCGACAGAACGAGGTCTGGGGCGCGACGCCAGAGGACCGCGCCGCATGCGTCGAGGCGATCGCCCCGCTGCGGAACGCGGGGATCTTCACGCCGCCCTCGCTCGAGGGAACGCTCGTGATTCCGTCGAACATTGGCGGCGCGCACTGGGGCGGTGTGGCGATCGATCCCTCGCGTCAGATCGCCGTCGTTCCTGTCAATCGCCTCGCGGCGATGGTGCAGCTCATTCCGGCCGACCAGCTGAACGCGGACAGCATGCGCATCGCGCGCCAGCGGTTCGACTTCGAGTACACGCGCATGCGCGGCACGCCATTCGTGATGCGTCGCCGCATTCTGCGAGCGCCATCGGGGCTCCCGTGCACTCCGCCCCCGTTCGGTACACTGGTGGCGGTGAGCCTCGCCTCTGGTGATCGCCTGTGGGAGGTGCCGCTCGGCACAATCAGTGCGCTCGCCGGGGAAGGGGCGACCGTTCCCCCGAGCTGGGGCTCTCCCACGCTCGGCGGGCCGATCACGACGGCGGGCGGTCTCGTCTTCATCGCGGCGACGCTCGATCGCTCGATTCGCGCCTTCGACATCGACACGGGTCGCGAGCTGTGGCGCGGCGATCTCCCGGCGAGCGGTAAGGCGACGCCAATGACCTATCGCGTCAGTGGGAAGCAGTACGTGGTCGTGAGCGCCGGTGGGGGCGGAGTGTGGGGGCGCGGCGATTGGGTGGTCGCGTTCGCGCTGCCGTAGCGAGGTGCTCGACGTGCTCGACGTGCACCCCCCTCGAGCACCTTGAGCACCTCGAGCACCTCGAGCACCTTTTACAGATTCACGCCCCCAGGTGCCGCCGAGGACTCCAATGGCAACGAGCAAGGCGTCAACGGTCGAACAGTATCTCGAGGAGCTGCCTCCGGAGCGCCGGGCGGTCGTGTCGAAGGTGCGCGACCTCGTCCGGCGAAATCTTCCGAAGGGCTATAACGAGATGATGGCGTTCGGCATGATCGGTTACGGGATCCCTCTGTCGCGCTATCCCAGGACATACAACGGCCAGCCGCTGAGCTACGTCGCGCTTGCGGCCCAGAAGAACTACTACGCGCTGTATCTCATGGGTCCGTACATGAATGGCGAGCAGGGCAAGGAGCTGGCGGAGGCGTTCAAGAAGGCGGGGAAGACGATGGACCTGGGGAAATCGTGTCTTCGCTTCAAGTCGCTCGACGACCTGCCCCTCGACGCCATCGGGCGCGTGATCGCGAGCACGCCGCCCGAGGACCTCATCGCCCATTACGAAGTGGTGCGCGGCAAACGATGACGGCGTCCCTGTATCCCCGCAGCGACTCGGTGAGGGCGGGAGGTGACATCGTCATTCGCCGCGCGCTCGCCGACGATGCGCCACGGCTCGCGGAGCTCGCGCGCCGCACGTTCGTGGAGACGTTCGGCCCGGACAACACACCGGAGGACATGGCGCTCCACGTGGCGAAGGCCTTCGGCCCCGACATTCAGCTGCGCGAGATTCGCGACGACACCATGGTCACCCTGCTGGCCGAGCTCGGCACGACGCTGGTCGGGTTTGCCCAGGTACGTCGGACGCCGCATCCGGATTGCGTCACCGGCCCGCTCCCCGTCGAGCTCCTTCGGTTTTACGTCGATCGACCTTTCCATGGGCGCGGAATTGCGCAGTCGCTCATGCGCGCCGTCGAGCAGGTCGCGCGCGATCTTGGTGGACGTACCCTCTGGCTCGGCGTGTGGGAGCGTAACCCGCGCGCCATCGCTTTCTATGCCAAGTGCGGTTTCGTCGACGTCGGTGAGCACTCGTTCGTGTTCGGCACCGAGGAGCAGTCGGATCGCGTGATGGCTCACCCGCTGTGAGGCTGACGCGAGCCAACCTCGTCGCGATCACGCGCGCGATGTTCGCCTTCCTCGCCGTCGCGATCCTCTTCCATCGATCCGACCTGTATCTGCTCGGCGCGGTGCTGACCATCGTGTCGATCCTCATGGATGGCCTCGACGGCTGGGTCGCTCGCCGGTACGGCGAAGTGTCGCGCCTCGGTGCCGTGATCGACATTCTCACCGATCGGATCGTCGAGCTCACCTACTGGATCGCGTTCGCGGTGCTCGGATGGATTCCGGCGTGGGTGCCCATCGTCGTCGCGGTTCGCGGATTGCTCGTCGACGGCGCCCGCGCCGTGGCGTTCGAGCGCGGGCTCACCGCATTCGGACCGACAACGATGATGCGCTCACGGATCGGGAATTTTCTCGTCGCATCGCGCGAGAGTCGATCGGCCTACGGCATCGCCAAGGCGGCGGCGTTCACCCTGATGATCGTCGCCTATGCGTCGGCCCTTCCGCCGACGGCGCAGCCAGTCGTGCTGACGGTCGCTCTCGTCTGCGTGTACATCAGTGTGGCCCTTTGCGTTCTTCGCGGCATCCCCGTGCTTCTCGAGGCACGACGTCTCGTCTGACCCGCCCATGACCATTCCATCGCACACCGCATTCCTCGTCGACCAGCTCGAGCGTGCCCACGCCGGCGATCCGTGGCACGGATCGTCACGTGCATCGATTCTCGCCGACGTGACCAGCGAAGAGGCGCGCAGCCGCCCAGCGCCAGCAGTGCACTCGATCTGGGAGCTCGTGCTGCACATGACGGCATGGACTCGCGAGGTCACGCGCCGCCTTCAGGGACATCTCGCCGCCGAGCCGGAGATGGGCGACTGGCCCGCGCTGCCGGCGGCGCCTGACGAGCGGGCCTGGCAAGCCGCGCTCGCGGACCTCGAGCGTGCTCACCTCGCGCTGCGCGACACCGTCCGGGCCTTCGACGAGTCACGACTGGCCGCGCGCGTCGGCGACGAGCGCAACGCGCCGCTCGGCACCGGCGTCACCTTCGCGCAGACCATCAATGGGCTGGTGCAGCACGACGCGTATCACTCCGGGCAGGTCGCACTGGTGAAAAAGCTCGTTCGAACAGCGAAAGGATAGTACCGCCGCACTCACGGCGGTTCATCGCCATCGATCGGCTGCTAGTGAACTGCGTCTGAATTGGTGAGTGCAGTCGCAGTAAGGGCGACGGCAACCGCGACGACAATTCTACCGCAGAGAACGCGGAGGACTGCACCCGCTGGGAGTCGTTGTCAAAAGCCGCTGTGGTTGACGGTTCTCTGCGTCCTCTGCGTTCTCTGCGGTAAAATTGCCGTTGCCGTGCTGTTTTTGCCGTCGAAGAATC
>JAICNG010000069.1 GCA_025931335.1 Gemmatimonadaceae bacterium
CACCGTCAGCGCGGCAACGAGCGGAGGACGCACGAACGCGCGATCCTCGACCAGTCGCACCCACACCCCCGCGACGACGAGACCACTGCCGGCGAGCATGGCCAGGTGGAGCTCGCGCCAGTGCGCCATGTCGGCGATGGTGCGAAGTTGGGTGGCGCCATCGCCGGCGAGCACGGGATGCAAGAGGGCACCCAGCCCATGCAGCGCCGTACCAATGAGGAGCGCGACGGCGAGAACGATCGGAAGGGGCGACATGTCGGTGAGATGAATACTCTACGCCAGGCAGACCGGCGCCAGTCCTCGCGCGAAGTCACCGACCTCCTCGGGCAGGTATGCGTGGTGACCGGGGCGACACGCGGGCTTGGCTTCGCGACCTCCATCGCGTTGGCGGGGATGGGCGCGAACGTACTCATGCTCGGCCGCGACCGTCAGCGGGGCGAGCGGGCGGCCCAGCACGTGCGCGAGGCCGGCGCTCCCGGCGCCGACGCGTCGTTCATCACGATCGAGCTCGCGTCGCTGGCATCGGTGCTGGCGGCGGCGGCCGAGATCGCGGCGAAGCATGACACCGTGCACGCGCTGGTGAACAACGCCGGCGTGCACCTGCGATCGCGACGCGAGAGCACGGACGGCTTCGAGATGACGTGGGCGGTCAATCACCTCGGCCCTTTCCTCTTCACGAATCAGCTGCTGCCGCAGCTGCGTGCCGCGGGCAATGCGCGGATCGTCACCGTCACGTCGCGATTCGCGATGCTGGGGCGGGTGAGGCCCGCCGAGGTCGGCACTGCGCGCGCCTCGTCGGGACTGCGCGCGTACTGCGACACGAAGCTCGCGAACATGATGTTCACCGTCGAGCTGGCGCGGCGACTCGATGGCAGTGGCGTGGCCGCGAATTGCGTGCACCCGGGCCTGGTGGCCACCGACCTCATGCGTGAGTGGCCGCGCTGGGTGCGGAGGACGTGGGACTGGTCGCTCCGCACGCTCGAGGAGGGGGCGTCGCCGATCGTGAGACTGGCGGCGTCGCCATCGGTCGACGGGGTGACGGGACGGTACTTCGTGCGCGAGCGGCCGGCTCGCTTGCCCCGTCGCGCGCGCGACCTGGACGCGGCGCGGGCGCTGTGGGACGAGAGCGAGCGACTGGTCGGGATACGGTGAAGCCCTTCTCCTCTTGACATTCTACAGGACGCGCGCCATCTACCTGTCGACTGCCTACAGGAGCAGCCGTGCCGCGGTCCACGCTCGATCTCCTCCAGGGAACGCTCGACCTCCTCATCCTCAAGACGCTCTCGGTCGAGCCAATGCATGGGTGGGGCATTACCCAACGGCTGCAACACACCTCTCGAGAGGTCCTTCAGGTCGCGCAGGGGTCACTGTACCCGGCCCTGCACCGCCTCGAGGCGCGCGGCCTCATCGCCTCGTCATGGGCGGTCACCGAGAACAATCGTCAGGCGAAATATTACCGCCTCACCGCCGCCGGCCGCCGACAGCTCGAGGAGGAGACCGCGACGTGGCGGCGGTACGCCGAAGCCGTGCGACTCGTGCTCCAGATGGCGTGAGGCGCCCATGATCACTCCGCATGCACTCTGGTATCGCGTCCAGGCGCTGGTGCGGAAGCGCGCCGTCACCCGGGACGTCGACGCGGAGCTCGCATTTCACATCGACATGGAGACGGATCGGCTCGTCGCCGCGGGCGTCGATCGCGCCGCGGCCCGCGAGCGCGCGCGGCGCGCGTTCGGCGACGCGTCCCGCGTGCGCGAAGAATGTATCGACGAGCGCGGCGTTCGCCCGCTCGACGACTTCGCGCACGACGTGCGCATCGGCGCGCGCATGCTGCGCCGCAGCCCGGGCCTCACCGCGGTGGCCGTCATTACGCTCGCGGTGGGGGTGGGAGCCGCGACCACGATCTTCAGCGTGGTCGATGGGGTGCTCCTCAAGCCATTGCCGTATGAGAGCTCGGGGCGCCTGGTCACGCTGCGACAACAGTCGCTGTCCGATGGCACGCTCGACGACGCGGGACCCGGCAACTTCATCGACTGGCGCGAGCGCACCCGCACGCTTCAGCAGCTCTCGGCGGCCGTGCCGTTCAGCATGGACCATCGGAGCGAAGACGGAATGGTATCGCTCCCGCTCTGGCTCGTGTCGACGGACTTCTTTTCACTTCTCGGAACGCCGGCGCGGCTCGGACGCACCTTCCGGCCCGAGGAGTTCGTTCCGGGGTCCGACCGCGTCATAGTCCTCGGGGACGCCGTGTGGCGCCAGCAGTTCGGCGGTGACCCGGGCATCGTCGGCGGCAAGATCACGCTCGATGGCGCGCCCTTCACCGTCGTCGGCGTGATGCCAAGCACGTTCAAGTGGCCACAGGGGCGCGACGCATGGGTGCCGCTCACCATCACCGCCGAGGATCGGCAGATTCGGCGCGGGGGGTGGTGGGTGGTGCTCGGCCGCCTCCGGCCGGGAGCTACCGCCCAAGGCGCGCAGCGAGAGATGTCGATGATCGCGGCCGAGCTCGGCCGCGTGTATCCGGCGAATCGCGACGTGGGGGTGCTGGTCACGCCGCTCGAGGACGCGCTCCTCGGCGATGCCCGCACCGCGCTCGCGACGCTTGCCGCCGCGGTGATGCTCCTCCTCGTCATCGCGTGCGCCAACGTCGCGAACATCGTTCTCGGCCGCTCCATCGGTCGCGCGCGAGAATTCGCGATTCGCGGTGCGCTTGGCGCCGGGCCGGGCCGGCTCGCGCGTCAAATGCTCGCCGAAGTGCTGCTCATCGCGGTGGCTGGCACCGCGCTGGGGGTTCTCACGGCAACGTGGGCGCTCGACGTCGTGCGCGCGCTCGGTCCGAGAGACATTCCACGCATCGACGAGCTTGCGATCGACGCGCGGGTCATCGCTTTCGCCGGCGTCACGGCGCTCCTCGTCACCGTGCTGGCGGGTGCGCTACCGGCGGCGTGGGTCGCCCGCGGGAATCTCGGCGAAGCGCTCAAGGAAGGTGGCCGCACGTCGACATCGGGTCCGCGGACACGGGCGCTTCGCTCGGCGCTCGCCATTGGGCAGGTGACACTCGCCACCATGCTGCTGGTTGGCGCGGGACTGTTGGCGCGGAGTCTCGTCTCACTGCTGCGCGTCGAGCGTGGATACGACGTCACGAATGTCGCCGTCGGCACCGTGCAAGCGTGGCAGCACTATCGCGAGCCAGCGCGTCGTGCGGAGTTCGTCAGGCAGGCAGTCGACCGGTTGCGCGAGACGCCTGGGCTGGACGCGGTCGGCGTCACATCGTCGTTGCCGCTGTCGCCGACCATTGGCGCGCACGAGGCCAGCTACGTGCTCGAGGGACAGGCCACTCCAGCCGAGACGGCGTGGCCGGAGGTGCACCTTGCGATCGTCGCCGGGGAGTACTTCGAGGCGCTCAAGACACCGTTGCGTCGCGGTCGGCAGTTCGACGACCGCGATCGGGCGAGCACGACCCCGGTGGTGATCGTGAACTCGGCGTTCGCGCGCCGCCACTACGGGGACGGCAACGCAATTGGAAAGCGTGTCCGCATTCGATTCATGGACACGGAGGCCATGCGCGAGATCGTCGGTGTGGTCGGCGACATGCGCCACGACGGACTGCACGCGGCGCCACACCCTACCGTCTTCTTTCCGCACGCGCAGTGGCCAACGGGTGCACTCGAGTTCGTCGCGCGTGGAGAACGCGATGCCGGCACGGCATTGCGTGCGTTGCGTGCCGAGCTCACGGCGCTCAACTCGGCGATGCCGGTGGAGGACCCGACGACGCTGGAGTCGCGGCTCGACGAGTCCCTCCGCGCGCGCCGGTTTCACCTCGCGCTGTTGCTGACCTTTTCGCTATCGGCGCTCGTGCTCGCCGCGATCGGCGTATACGGCGTGGTGAGCCACGTGACCGCGGAGCGGACGCATGAGATCGGTGTTCGGGTTGCCCTGGGGGCATCGTCGCAGAGCATCATGACGACCGTCATGCGTGCCGGGCTGGCGATGGTCGGCCTGGGCGTCCTGCTCGGCGCGGTTGGCGCGGCGGCCGCGGGCCGTACGCTGTCGTCAATGTTGTTCGACACGACTGCGCACGACGTTGCGACCTACGGGCTCGTCACTCTGGTGATTCTCGCGACGTCACTCACGGCGACCGCCGTGCCGGCGATCCGGGCGATGCGCGTTCAGCCCACTGAGGCGCTGCGAGGGTAGGGAGACGACGAGTCAGGGCTTCCTGGCCCCGGACGCGAGGGCCTTGGTGATCTCTGCGTCGAGATTCTGCTCGCCGCCGACGCCGGTGTAGGTGACGCGACCGCTCGCATCGACGATCACGACGTACGACGTCGCGGGCGCATCGTACCCCTCGGCGGCATCGCCGGCGTGATCGTAGAAGAAGTCGCGGCCCGGCTGATGGCGCGCGACCCAGCGGCGGACGCGCTCCGGTGACTGGTTGATCGCGACCGCGACGCTCGCGAATCGCACCTTCCCCGCGTACTTCTTCTGCACCGCCTGGAACGTGGGCTCGAGCTCCTCGCAGTTGCTGCACCAGGTGGCCCAGAACTCGAGCACCACCGGCGTCTTGCCAATCAGCGAGCCGAGCTCGATGCGCTTGCCGTCGAGCGTCTCGAGCGTCGCGTTGGGCGCCATCGAGCCGACCTCGATGCCACCGTCCTGCGCGCGTGCCTGGGACGCCACGAGCGTGAGTGCGAGTATCCCGAGCGCAGCAACCTTCATATCAACAACCCTCCCATGCGCACGAGATAGTACTCGGCCATGATCAACATGATGAGTGCGAAGAGGCGCTTGACCCAGATCATCCAGCCGCCCGCCTTAGGAAGAACCCCGAGGACCCCCACCGAGATCCCGACGGCGATGAGCAGCGTGCACATGCCGAGGGAGAAGACGAAGAGGTAGAGGAAGCCGAGCATGGCGCTCTTGGTGAGCGAGACCCAGGTAAGGACCGTCGCCATCACCGGGGCGCCGCACGGCGCCGCGACGAGCCCCGATGCCGCGCCCATCACGAACGCACCGGCGATGCGTCCGCCATCCCCCGCCGATGCCGCCCTGGTCATCAGGGCTGCCGGCAGGCGCACGGGGATGACGTCGAGCATCGCCAGCGCCGCGAGGATGAGGAGGTTGGCGATCGCGAAGTGGAGCCAGGGATTGGTGCTGACGGCTCCGAACATCGTCCCGCTCATCCCGGCGACGACCCCGAGCGCCGCGTAGAACAGAGCGACGCCGAGCACGTAGGCAAACGTGAGCGCGACCGCGCGTCGTTTGCTCGGACGCGCTGCTCCCACGGTTTGTCCGCCGACGATCGATGCGGTGATGGGGATCATCGGGTAAATGCAGGGCGCGAAGCTGAAGAGCACGCCGCCGAGGTAGGCGAGTGGCAGGGCGACGAGGGGTCGGTCGGAGAGCAGGGGGCCGATTTCGGGGAGCTGGATCACGTGGGGAAGTTACCCCGAGGTCTTGCGTTCGTGTACTTTATTACGTAAAGTACTTGCCCACTCTCTTCGCTGAGGCCGACGTGGAGTCGATCGGCGTCCCTCTGCTCGCCCTCACGGTGCTCGGGCTTGCCGGCGCCACGATCGCGGTGATCGTCGCGATGCGACGGGGCCGCACCGGCGTGGCACGCGTAGTGGCGCTCGTCGCCACCGCATGGCTCGGCACCTACGTGTCGCTCCTCGTCATCAGCTCGTTGACGAGCCGCGAACGCACGCTCGCGCTCGGCGAGACGAAGCGCTTCTGCGGGTTCTATCTCGACTGTCACATGGGCGTTGCCGTCGAGCGCGTCGACACGATCTCCACCGTCGGTGAAGGCGCCGATGCGATTCGCGCCGGCGGAACGTTTTACCTCGTCACGCTCCGCGTGAGCAGCGATGCGCGCCGCGTCCCCCTGCACCTCGAGCAGCCCCGTGTCGTCATCGTGGACGCGGAGGGCTTTCGACACGAGCGCTCGCTCGACGCCGAGCGGAGGCTCGCGCCCGCGCAGCTGACCTCGCTCGACCAGCCAGTGGAGGCGGGAGCGTCATTCGCTCGGACGGTCGTGATCGACGTGCCCCACGGTGTGCGTGATCCGCGGCTGCACGTGAGCATGGGCGGCCCGCTCGATCGCGCGGCGGAGCTCGCGCTCATCGGGGATGAAGACGCGATACTCCATGCCCGCACGCTGCACGCGCTCATCCCGGGCTCCGGGGCCCGTTCGGCATCGGGTCGGGTGCGGTCGGCGGCGCCTTAACGAGCGGGATCGGTCACTCGTCCAACGAAGTGAGCGACGCGGGGTACCATCAAACCGCCCCCAATGCGTCGTGCCCTTCACGGAGGACCGATGTCGATTCGATCCGCTGTCGTTCTCACGACCTTCCTGTTGACGCCGGCGCTCGCCGCGGCGCAGAGCCCTGATCATTCGCACGGCGCCGAGGCCGATCCAACGGCCGCCGGCGGCGCGGCCGCGATGGGCGGGCCCATCGTCCAGACGCCGCACCTCAAGCTGACCGCGATGCGCGCGCCCAACGCCGCGGACAGCGCGCGTGGCGCCGAGGTGCTTCGCGGAATGCGCGAGGGGATCGAGCAGTATCGTGATTACCGCAAGGCAATCGAGGACGGCTACCGGATCTTCCTGCCGAATCTCCCGATGAAGGTGTACCACTTCACCAACTATCGCCGTGCGATCTGGGGAGGGCGGTCGTTCGATGCGCGGAAGCCGAGCTCACTCCTCTACGAGCGTCGCCCCGATGGCGGGTACACGCTCGTCGGCGCAATGTACGTGGCGCGGAGGGAGGCGACGCCTGACGAGCTGCACGCGCGCGTGCCGCTCAGCCTTGCGCAATGGCACGCGCACGTGAACATCTGCGCGCCGCGACCGCGCGACCGCGACCGGTGGCGCGAAACGGTGAACGGGCAGATGAAGTTCGGGCCGGCGGGCGCCATTAGCACCAAGGCCGAGTGCGAGCGTGAGGGCGCGCGGTTCATCCCGCAGCTTTTTGGGTGGATGGTGCATGTCTCGCTTGGAGAGGGGTTCGCGAGGGAAGCATCGGGCGCCCATAAGCACTGACCCAGGGCCAAGGGCCCGGGGCCAAGGGCCAGTTCCACCCCGGGCCCGAGGCCCGGGGCCCTAAGCTGGTTAGGGATGGGCCGGAGTGGCCACGACGCCTTCACCCTGGCTCGCCGCTCCCTGGCCCGTCTGGATCTCGCCGGCTCGCTTCAGCGCGATGCGCGACAACACCGGGCCTAACAGCTGATTGATCGCGATCACGGCCAGGAAGAGCGTCGCCATCTGCGATCCACGTTCGGGGTACGCCTCCGATACGACGGCGACGAGACCGATCGCCACGCCCGCCTGCGCGACGAGACCCATCCACACGTACCGCCGTTCCAGGTCGCCCGCTTTGGAGAGGCGAGCCCCGATCTGACATCCGAAGCGAATGGCGATCGCGCGGACGGCGACGATCGCGACGGCGATCGGCCAGATGAGGAGCACGTCGCGCACGATGATCGCCGCTCCCGCGAGGGCGAAGAACACCACGAACACCGGCGCCGCCGACCGCTCCATCGCGTGCAGCAGCTCCGCCGCGCCCTGCTTCGTTCCGTTCTCGACGACGAACCCGGCGACGAGCAGCGTGAGGAGGACTTCGACGTGAGCCAGCCGAGCGATCTCGCTCCCGAAGAACGTCACGACGATCGCGAACAGCAGGAGCTCGCGCTTCACGAACCGCATGTACAGGGCGATCGCGCCGCCGAGCGCCGCGCCTACGAGGAGCGACCCGCCAATCTCCCATGCGACGAGGCCGAGCGAGGGGCCGCCCGCGGACGCCGTGGAGGGAACCGCCGTTCTCGTCACCGCGAGAAGCCCACTGAACAACAGCACGACGACGATGTCCGCCACGAGCACCATGCCCAGGGTCGTGCGCGCCACGGGACCCCGCGCGCGCGTCTCCGTGAGAAGCGCCATCACGACGGCGGGGGAATGCACGATCGCCACCGATGCGAAGAGCGACGCGAGGACGACCGTCTCCGGCATTGGGAGGCCGGCGAGGAACGGAACATAGGCCCGCGCGCCGACGAGGAGCGCCACGAGGGCCACGAACGACAGCGCGAGCTCCGCCCCGAGCATGGTCAGGAGCGGTCGGGCGCGATCCCGCAGCTCGCTCCACCGCAGCTCCGCGCCGGCGAGGAACGCGATGAGCGCCACGGCCAGCCGGCTCACCGGCGCCAGCTCGGCGATCGAATGGAGCGACACGACACCTAACGCCGACGGTCCGAAGAGGATGCCGGCGGCGAGGTAGCCGGTGACCTTGGGGAGCTGCACGACCGTGACGATCTCCCCGACGGTGTAGGCGGCGAGGATGAGAAACCCGAATACGAGCAGCGTCTCGGAGCTCGCGGCGTGATCGCCCAGGTCCAGCGAGAGCAGCAGCTCCATGCCGCCCCAGAGCAGCAGAAGAATGATCGCGCGCCTCACGACGCTTCTCCCGCGGGGCGCGCCGCGCGCTCGGCATCGGCCGTCATCGGCACGACCACGGAGCGAACCAACCATGCCGAGGAGACGTCGAGCAGGAGGACGGCGGCGATGGCGGCGGTGAACACGACGTTAGGCACCGTCGCGTTGGGCATGCGCACGTACTCGAGGCCGAGCGCCAGCGCGAGCGGGCCCTGTCCAAGCAGCGCGCTTCCCCAGTGCGGTCCAAGGGCCGGAAGCATCCCGGTGAGGCGTGCCGAGAGACGAGCCCCACCCGTCTTGGCCACCGCGCGCGCGACGAGATAGAGCAACACGGGGACGACCCATGCGCGCAGGCTCGGCTCCCACGACGCGCCGGCGAAAATGAGCAGGACGAAGTAGAAGGGCCGCTCGGAGGCATGGAGCGTCTTCACGATCTCCTCCCGGTTCCCCGAGAGGTTCACGAGCGTGGCGCTCATGGCCATCGCCGTGAAGATCGGTGACAGGTGCAGAAAGGCGGCGGCGCCGCTGGTGAGCACGATCGCGCCGGCGAGCGAGATGAACAGGCGGTCCTCGTCTCGCTCTCGGCCAAGGAAGAGCTCGAACAGCGCACCGCCCACGATGCCGATCGCGAGGCTGATGACCACCCACTCGGTGGGGGTGATCGGCCGTGACACCGCCACGTCGCCGGGGTGGCGAAGCGCGAGAAGCACCCCAATCGTGACGATGCCGACGAGCGCGTCGATCGCGGTCGTGACCTCGAGCTGGCGAAGCAGCGCGCTCCGGCGGCCAAGATGGCGCGCGACGATGCCGATCCCGGCCGGCGCCGACACCGCGGCGATGGCGCCGAGCGCGATCGCGGGCGTCAGCGCCTCTCCCGGCTGCATGCCAAGCCACCATTGCATCACGGCGAGCTCGACGAGGCCCACGAAGGCGAGCGTCAACCCCGCTTCGCTGAACGCGACGCGATACGACAGCGCGCGCACGCGCACGAGGGAGGGAATGTGGAACTGCGTTCCGACGATCGCTCCCACCCAGCCCAGCGCGAGCGTGACGAGCGGCGAGAAGCCCGCCATCACATCGACCGACAGCACGTTCGCCACCTGCGGCCCGAGCAGGATGCCGAGCAGCAGATACTCGGCGCCCGAGATGATCAGGAACCGCTGCGCGAGCCAGTCGAACGCGACGTGCGCCGCGAGGTACGCGACGGCAACGGCCAGGATTAGGAGTAGAGGTCCCGACATTTAGGAGCAGGGCCGAGGGCCAGGGGCCAGGGGGCCAACGGTTGGGTGGGGGGCTGGCCCTCCCCGTGGCCCGTGGCCCTGGCCCTTGGCCCGCGCAGCGTGAACAGTATCATGTCCGCGGCGGTACTACTACTCAATGTTCCGAACTCGCTTTCTCCTTCCGGGGCTCGTACTCCCCGTCATCCTCGCCTGCGCGGACATGCCGACGCGGGTGGTGGACGCGGCGTCATCCGCGGCGTTCGAGGCGGGGCCGCGCGACGCCCACTTCGAGGCGGCGGCGCGGGAATTCGGGGTTCCATCGGCGCTGCTCAAGGCGATCGCGTTCGCCGAGACGCGCATGCAGATGGTGAAGGGGACTGCGGAGTTCGACGGTCAGTCGCCGGCGTTCGGGGTGATGGCGCTGCGTGGCGAGCAGTTGACGCGCGGCGCCGCGCTCGCGGGAGTATCGGTGGAGGCAGCGCGCTCCGACCCGCTCGCGAACATCCGCGCCGCGGCGGCGGTGCTCCGGGCTCACGCCGCGGAGCTGGCCGTCGATCGAACCCGCATCGGCGATTGGGCGACGGCCGTCGCTCGCTACTCGGGGATTTCGCATCCGCAGGCGCTCGCTTCGTACGTGCACGACGCGGTGTACGGCGTGCTGCGCCGCGGCATCGACGTCGCCGATCGCGGTCGCGTGCTGAGTCGCATCCCGCGCGTCGACGCGATCGTGCCCTTTCCGCGTCCCTCGATCATCACCGCCTCGAGCATCGATTTCGCCAGCGCGGTGTGGCGGCCTTCGCCCAACTTCGACGATCGTGCATCGGGCGACGCCGGAACGCCACACATGATCATCATCCACACCTGCGAGGGAAACTACGCGAGCTGCTGGGGATGGCTCGTCAATCCCGTGGCGAACGTGAGCGCGCATTACGTCGTCAACGAGGATGGCTCCGAGATCTCGCAGCTCGTCGAGGAGCCGAAGCGCGCCTGGCACATCGCCGCGACCTACGACTGCACGCTGAACGCGAACCACGATTGCGCGCGGAACGGGCAGCAGAGCAATCACTTCACGATCGGCATCGAGCATGCGGGCTTCGCGTCGCAGACGTCGTGGTCGACGTCGCAGATCGATGCCTCGGCGCGGCTGGTGTGCGACATCACGCGCGATCGCGGAATTCCCCGCGATCAGCTCCACATTCTCGGACATGGGCAGCTGCAGCCCTACAACCGAACGGACCCGGGCTCGGGCTGGCCGTGGGCGGACTATCTGCGCCGCATCGAGCAGCACTGCGGCAGCGTGCTGGTCATCGACAGCAACAACGGCGCGAACGACGTGACTCACGCGCGGGTCGAGATCTCCGCATCGTGGACGCAGTCCTCGGCGACCGCCGGTCACTATGGCAACGACTACGCCTTCGCCGCCACCCAGGCTGTGAGCGATCCGGCGACGTTCTGGTTCTATCTCGACGCGCCAGCCACCCGGACGATCGATGCCTGGTGGACGTCGGGCACGAACCGCGCGCCGAGCGCGCCGTACCTGGTGTGGACGTCGGCCGGGGAGCGTTTGGCTACGGTGTACGTCAACCAGCAAGAGAACGGCAGTGGGTGGTCTACGCTGGGGACGTGGTTCTTTCCGGCCGGGTGGAATAGAGTGCAGCTGTCTCGCTGGACTACTCCTGGCTACGTCGTGATTGCTGACGCGATTCGCGTTCGCTAGGTCAACTTCTGCAGACGTCAGGGGTCAGACGTCAGATATCAGAAGTCAGAAACGGCAACGGCATCGGGCGATGTCGTTGCCGTTTCTGAATCCTGACACCTGACGTCTGACACCTGACGTCTGCAGAAGTTATCCTGCTTTCGCCACCCGCCCCGCCTTCCGCTTCTTCTCAGCCCGAATCGGCATCCCGTCGTGTGCCCGAATCACCGCCTCGCACTCGTCCGCCGCGAGCGGGTGGCTCACGTAGTAGCCCTGATAGGCGTTACAACCGCGGCCGCGAAGGAACGCGAGCTGGCCCTCGGTCTCCACGCCCTCGGCGATCACGGTGAGGTCGAGCGAGTGCGCCATCGCGATCACGGCGGTGGCGATCGCGGCGTCGCCCGACGTCGCGGTGATGTCGTGGACGAAGGACTGGTCGATCTTCAGCGAGTCCACCGGGAAGAGGCGCAGCGCGCTCAGCGATGAGTAGCCGGTCCCGAAGTCGTCGATCGAGATGCGGACGCCAAGACGCTTCACCGCGCGCAGCTTGTCGATGGTGTCGTCGTCGCTCTGCATCGCGATGCTCTCGGTGATCTCGAGCTCGAGCGCCGCCGCCGGGAGTCCGGTGTCGTGCAGGATCGACGCGATCGTCTCGACGAAGTCGAGCTGCTGAATCTGCCGCACCGAGAGGTTGCACGACGCGTGAAGATTGGACAGGCCGCGATCGCGCAGCGCCTTCACCTGCGTGCACGCCTCCTTCAGCGACCATTCCCCCAGTGGCCCGATGAGGCCGGTCGCTTCGGCGAGCGTGATGAAGTCGGCCGGATAGAGGAGGCCGAGCTCGGGGTGATTCCAGCGGATCAGCGCCTCGACGCCCACCACGTGGCTCGTCTCGAAGCTGACGATCGGCTGATAGTGCATGATCAGCTCGCCGTTCGCGATCGCCTTGCGGAGCCCGTTCTCGAGCGCGAGCTGCTCGAGCGCCTTCGCGTTCATCGCCGGCGCGTAGAGGCGGAACGTGTCGCGGCCCTGGGCCTTGGCGCGGTACATCGCGGCGTCGGCATTGCGCAGCAGCGCGTTGGCGTCTTCGCCGTCGTTCGGGTACAGCGAGATCCCGATGCTCGTCGACACGTAAAGCTCGCGGCCATCGATCTCGATGGGATGCTTCAGCGCATCACGCACCTTGCGCGCGACGACGATGGCGTCGTCCGAATGCTGCAGGTGCGGAACGAGAATCGTGAACTCGTCGCCCCCGATGCGGGTGACGGTGTCCCCTTCGCGTAGCAGTCCGGTCAGACGCCGCGAGATCGACTGGAGCAACCGGTCGCCGATCGCGTGGCCGAGCGAATCGTTGATGACCTTGAACCGATCGAGGTCGAGGAAGAACACCGCCAGCCGGCGCTGCGACCGATGCGCATGCGAGATCGCGAGGTTCAGGCGATCGAGAAAGAGCTGCCGGTTGGGAAGCCCGGTGAGCGTGTCGTGATACGCGAGATGCTCGATCTGCGCGGCGGCCTGCATCGCCGTCTTCTGCTCGTTCTCGAGCAGCCAGATGACGGTACCGAGCGCCATCAGGAAGTACATCAGAATGTCGAGGAAGCCGGTGTACGAGACGTAGGCCGGGTACGACTGTGAGACGGTTTCGTAGATCGCGACGCCGAGGTAGTGGAGCTGGAGCAGTCCGTAGACGAAGAAGGCGCCGCTGACCATCCGCGGTCCCAACCCCTGTACGGTGGCGCGCACCCGCCAGATGCCGTAGGCGGCAGCGAGGAATCCGGCGCCGGAGAGAATGGCGCGGAGTCCCACGCGCGCGAGGAAGCGGGCGAAGCCAGCGTCTTCCTTCCAGACGAACACGATCGCGGTCACGAGGCCCGTCGTCGCGGCCGCGATCAGTGCGCGGCGAACGCGGTCGGCGGGGATGGCGCGACCGGTCGTCAGCTCATAGGTGCCGAACAGCACGAGCGGGATCTGCGTGAATCCCGCGATGCCGGCGATGATGTTGACAAGGAGTCGAGCCGGATGCGTCGCGTCGAACGTGCTCGAGAGGTAGAGCCCGACAGCGCCGGCGAGGAGGTGGACGCTGAGCGCGAGCCAGCTCCACTGCAGGTGGGTGAGGTACGCCTTCTGGTAATACCGTTGAAAACTGCGAAACACCGCGGCCGTGAGGAGCGCGCCACCGGCCTGGATGATGAAGGAGATGTAGACCGCGGTGATGAAGTCGGCCATATCACAGCGTGGGGCGGGGGCGCGCGAACGGGCCGCGGCGCGCGACCCGAGAAAAGACGAGTGGGCCGGTGAAGCCGCAACCTGCTGTAATACTTCGAGCTACGGGGCGGGCGAGTGCGGCGTCCGCGCCTCAGGTGAGGCGTCGGAGAAACGAGGCGAGCGGCGATTGCGGACTGCAAACTGCGGATTGCGGGCGTCAACCAATCCAGCGAGGTTCTCAAACGCAATCCGCGGTCCGCAATCCGTGATCACGCTTCTCTCACACACGGAGCCCTCCATGAACGTCGCCACGCTCGTCGGCTTCCTGCTCATCATCCTCGGCGCGATCGCGCTCGCGTTCAAGGGGATCGAATACACGAAGCGGCGCGAGACCGTGCAGGTGGGACCCATCGGCGCCACCATCGAGGAAAAGGAGACCATTCCGATGAGCCCGGTGCTCGGCGGCGTCGCGCTCGTGGCGGGGATTGCGCTGGTGGTGGCGGGACGTCGGGGGAAACGGCAGGGCTGACCGCTACCCGGAGACCGCTTCCCAGAACTCGGGTTGCGGGATGGCCGGCTCGAGTCGCTTTCGCACCATGGCGACGATCGCGTCGAGCGCCGCGGGGTCCGCTACGAGATCGTAATCGCGAACGTCGATCGCGAGCACCGGGCAGTGGCGGAAGTTCGCGATCCACTTCTCGTAGCGCGCGTGAAGAACGGCCCAGTACTCGGGCTCGGTCTCACGTTCCGACGGACGACCGCGTGTGCGGATGCGGCCAAGCAGGACGTCGAGGGGTCCGTGGAGATAGATCAGCAGCCCAGGCGGTCGAGCCGCGGGGGAATGCAGCAGCTCGACGTACAGCCGCGTGTACAGATCGTGCTCGACACGCGACATGAGGCCACGCTCGTACAAGCCGTGCGCGAAGACTTCGGCGTCCTCGTACCAGGTGCGATCGAGAATCCAGCTTCCGCCCTGTGCGCGCATGCGACGCATGGCGGCGAAGCGGGTGGCGAGAAAATGCAGCTGGAGCTCGAGTGAGTATTGACGACGGCTCTCGGTATCGCGGTAAAACAGCTCGAGCCAGGGATTGTCCTCGTCGACGCTCTCGAGCGCCAACTGAAGGCCAAAGCGCGCGGCGAGCGCTCGTGTCAGTGTTGTCTTGCCCGCCCCGACCATGCCCGCGACGCCGATCAGCATGGGAGATAGGATAGTACGTGGAGGGGTCGGGAGTCAGGAGTCAGCGATCAGGGGGCTTCCCACATGATGCATCGTGTCGTCGCGTTGTCGATCGCTCTCGTCGCCTGCCGCTCGGGGCCATCGCTTCCTCCACTGCCGGCGGCCGCGACGGAGCAACCGAGCACCGATGTCGAAGCCACGTCGCTGCTTGGCCAGCCACTCTCGCGGCCGGTGCTGCCCGAAGAGACGAGGCGCCGCTTTGAAGAAGCGCTGGTCGAGGCGCGGCAGCGCAGCTACGCCGATCCTGGCGATGCGGATGCTCTGATCTGGTTGGGGCGGCGCACCGCGTATCTCGGACGATATCGTGAAGCGATCGAGATCTACTCGCGGGGCATTCAGCGCCACCGGAGCGATGCGCGCTTCTACCGGCACCGCGGCCATCGATACATCACCGTTCGCGACTTCGATCGGGCCATCGCCGATCTGGAGCGAGCGGCGTCGCTCGTCGCCAGCGATGACGATGAGATCGAGCCCGACGGCCTGCCCAACGCGCGCAACACGCCGACGAGCACGCTTCAATCGAACATCTGGTATCACCTCGGGCTCGCCCACTATCTCAAGGGCGATTTCGAGCGTGCGCTCCGTGCCTATCGATCGTGTCTCGAGGTGTCGAAGAACCCGGACATGCTCGTCGCGACCTCGCACTGGCTCTACATGACGTTGCGCCGGCTCGGGCGCGACGCCGAAGCGGCGCGCCTCCTCGAGCCGATCCGCGCGGACCTCGATGTCATCGAGAATGGCGCCTATCATCGGCTGTTGCTGATGTACAAGGGCGAGCTGCCTGTTGACTCTCTGCTCTCCGCATCACCGAGCGCGGCGCTCGACGACGTCACCACGGCGTACGGCGTCGGGAACTGGTACCTCTACAACGGAAACGCGGCGCGCGCCGAGGGGATTTTCCGGCGCATCGTCGACGCGGGGAACTGGGCCGCGTTCGGCGCGATCGCGGCCGAGGCGGAGCTCAAAAGGATCGACGAATGAGGAGTGAGGACTGAGCGGTGAGGAAGTCGATTGGACTGGATTCTCATCCAATCGACTTTCCTCACTCCTCAGTCCTCATTCCTCATTTGTAGGTTAGTGACTTCCCGCCTCCCTGATCTCCGAAAACGGCACCACCCTTCCATGGAGTGCTGCGACTCGGTCCACGCGCAGGGCCAGCCGCTCCACGTTCTCGACCAGATTCCGCGCGAAGGGGAAGCTCGGTGGCGGGGGCTGGTTAGGCGCCGGGGGATTGTAGGCATCCGCCTGTACCAGCATCCGCTCGGTGGGCAGGTAGGCGACGATCATCGTCGACGTGTGCGGGCTGCCGCGCACGTGATAGAGCTCGACCGTGCGCGAGCGATCCTGGAACACGCGCTTCGCGCCGACCGGAACGATCGTCGGCGACTTCGGCGCGCGCGCGAGCGCATCGGGCTGAAGGGTGTGCGGACGACGGGCGACGTCTCGATAAAAGGCCACGTTGCCGGCATGCGTCACGATCGTGAGCCCCTCGGCGATCGCCGCGCGGACGCCACCCGAGTGATCGTGATGATGGTGCGTGTTCACCGCGTAGCGCAGCGGCTTGTTCGGGCGCAGCTCGCGTGCTTTCGCGATGACGGCGAGCGTCCTCGCGTCGTGCTGCGGGGTCTCGATGAGCATGAGGTACTGATCGAACTCGACGAGCACACTGTGATGCGAGCCGCCAGCCAGGTACCACACACCGGGCGCCAGCTCCTCTGACGTGACGTTCACGGCGGGCGTGGGCGCAGGACCCCGCGCTCCCTCAGGAGCCTGCAAATCGGCGGGCTCCGTCCCGACGACGCTGCGCGCGATCTCGTACTCGGCGATGACGGCTCCCCCGAACCGACTCGTCTGCCGCGTCGGAAGCTGCAGCGCACCGGCCGGCGCCCAGCTCTCGAACGTCGACTCGTACAGCGCGTCGCCGAGGTTGACGTCGTACCGCACGGAGCGGATGCGGGCGGGGAGATGCGTCTGCCGGTTCAGCCAGAGCTGAAAGGTGTCGGCCGGGCTCAGGCGAATGCGCAGGACGTGATGGCCCGACTGCGTGCCCGCCGCCTGAACCTCGGCGCCGGGCTCGAGCGCGGCGCGCAGGAGCACGAGCGGATGATGGTAGTGCTCCTGGCGCCGCCCGGTCGCCACCGCGGCCGGGTTCCGCGTGGCGTTTCCGTTCTGCGCGATGCCATACGCGATGTCACCGTCCAATCCGAATATGATGCGCTGCGGCGTGGTGAACGCCGTCGTGAACGCCGCCGTCCGAGTGACCTCGTGACGGTGGCGCACCGCGGTGAGATCCGTCGTGCGCCGCAGCTCGCTGACGTCGAAGCGCGGCAGCGGCGCGCTCGGCGTCATCCCCTGGCCGAAGTTGTAATTGCGCCCCGTGGCCTCGAGGGTGAGGGAGGTAGCGGCGCGAATCGCGGTCTCGCCCCCCATAGCGCGGACGGCATCGTCGAATACGGAGGGACGGCCCTGGGCCAAGGCCGCGGTGCCCATGAATGTCAGCACTGCACTGAAAGAAATGTGCATTGAGAGGCTCTCCGGGTGAGGGGACACACCCGAAGACATCAGGGATCAGGCGTCAGGTGTCAGGAGGCAGAAACAGCTTGGACTGTCTGACATCTGATACCTGACGTCTGACCCCTGACGTCTTCGGACGTTGACTTTTATTGACCTGCCGCCACCGTCGCCTTCTCGGCCGTCGTCGTGATGCCGAGATGATTCCAGTGCACCATTGTGTTGAGCAAGAGCGCGAACGTCCCCTGCGACTGCCAACGCCACATCGGGCGAATGCCGAACAGCACCACACGCCCGCGCCCGACGGGTGCGTCGACGACGGCAGCCCTGCCCGCCATCTCACCGCCGTTCACCAGCAAGCCGGAGACGAGCAGCGAATCGGCCTTCTCGTGGAAGCGCAGCACGACGCGGCCACGCTGGCGCTCCATGTCGGCGACGATCGCGGGATCGACGGCGTCGAGACGGCCGCTCGTATCGCGCGCCTGCACCGAGAGCAGCGGCGATTGATTGAAGTAGACGGGGAACGTCGACCGCTCGTACCCATACAGGATCGGGCTGCCCGTCGTGTCGCCTTTGGCGCGGAAGATCCCCCCGCGCGCCCGGAGCGTGCGCGCCTCCGCCTCGCTCACGGTGGGGTTGAAGCCTAACGTGATGGGAAGACGCGACGTGTTGCCGCTCGTGATCAGAACGCCACCGCGCTCGACGAACCGGCGCAGCGCGGCCGCACCCTCCAGTCCCATCCCTCGGCGGATGTCATCGGTCGTGTCCCACTTGTCGAGATTCGGGGTGAGCGCCGTCTTCTTCCACGGAATCGGCGGACCCGTTTTGGGGCGGCCGTTGATCAGCGTTTGCGCCGAGCCGTTCACATGTGGGAAGACGAGCACGTCGAACGCGTCGAGTCGGCCGGCGAGCGCGAGCGACTGGTCCGAGATGTACGTGTACGGGACGCCGAGCTGATCGAAGGCGTAGCGCACCCACCCCTCGTTCTGCGTCTCCAGCCACGAATGCACGAGCGCGACCCGCGGCGCACGGACCTCGTGGGCGCGCACACTTGGCGCGCTGCCCACCGCCACACCCGTTAGGCCGAGCTCCTGAACTGCGGCGCGTGTACGCCCGCCGCGGGCATCGGTGACGATGTACGTTCCCGCCGGCCACGTGCGTCCCGCCGCGGTGAACGGCGCTTCGGCCGTGCTCACGCGCGCCGAGCCCACCTTCCATGGGAGCACCGCCGAACGCCAGTCGCCGAGGTGCTCCACGAGGATCACCCCACCATCGCCTGAGACGGAGCCCTCGACCTTCGCATCGGCCGTCAGCAGCGTCATCGGTTTGGCGAGGATCGTCGAGTCGCCGACCTTGTACGTGACCACGTGGCGCAGCTCGTCGAGCGTCCAGCCGGTGTCATCGTACGGCGGCGGATCGTCGGCCTTGTACTTCTGCACGGCGAGCAGCGTGCGCACGGTGGCGGTGTACGGTTGGTCGAGACGCACGATCCAGTCGCCGCGATGCACGCGACGTGGGGTCGCGGGACGCGCCGCGGAGTCAGCGGACACGGGGCGCGCGGCACCTGCCGTATCCCCTCCTGCCCTGGCCCCCCCTGCCTCCTGCTTCCTGCCTCCTGACTCCTTGTATTCGAAGTCTTCCGACGCCACGTGCACCTCGCTCCCATGCGCGCGGAACAGGTTCACGAGATCCGCGGCCTCGGCGGCACGGCGCTGGTCGCGCGGAATCACGAACGCGTACGGCGCCGACGTCTGCCCCTTCCGCACCATCCGCTCGGCCTTCGCGAGGTAGTTGTCGAGGAAGGTGCGCGCGTTGTCGGCGACGTACTTGAGCGCGATCATGACGCCCGACTGCTGATAGTTGATGTTGCTGCGCATGCACCACTTCACACCGTTCACCGGCGGGTTCGGCCGGTCCCACCGGCGCTCCGTCTGGTTGGCGGAGAGCTTGACGGTCTGACACTCGGTGCCGGTCGATGTGTACGTCTCGTAGAACCGGCCAATGCTGTTGTGCAGGTTGCCGATCGCCAGCATGTAGTTAGGCGCCCAGCCATCATAGAAGCCGTGCGTCCACACGCCCGGGAGCCCGCGCCGCGTGAGCTCGGTGATCTCCTGGTAGGCGAGCGTGTGCCATTCCTGGATCACGATCGGGTCGAATTCCTCGTTGTACGGGCCCGTGCCGGTGCTCGTGTAGAGGAACGG
>JAICNG010000136.1 GCA_025931335.1 Gemmatimonadaceae bacterium
GTACGTGTCGAAAGCCCTCGCGCTGCAGATTGCGCAGCGAGCGACGTAACTGACTGTGCTGCTGGCGGATGACGTGCAGCCCGAAATCGCGGTCGGGACGCGTGCGGTTGCGTTCTTCGCAGGTTCTCACCGGGATGTCGAGGGCAATCGCGACTGGCAGCACGTGATACCGACGTGCGAGCTCCACTAGCGGCTTGCGTGCCTCGGGCTGCACGTTTGTGGCATCCACGACGGTCAGGAGGCCGCGCTCCAGCCGCTTCGCGGCGATGTAATGCAGCACGTCAAACGCAGTCCCACTCGCGGACTGATCGTTCTCGTCGTTCGCGACCAACCCTCGACAGAAATCAGAAGAGAGAACCTCGAACGGGCGAAAGTGGCTCCGTGCGAAGGTGGACTTCCCACAGCCTGAGGGGCCGATAAGAACCACCAACGCCAGCTCGGGGATCGTGATCGTGCGCGAGGATCGCGACGACGTGTCCACGGCCGGGCTAACCATCGGTGGCGCTCCGCGTGAAGATCGCCATCTGCGTCGGCGCACCGACGTCGGGGTCTTCGTGACCAATCGGTGCGTGGCGCACCAGATACCCGAAGCGTTCGCCAACTCGATGCGACCAACGCGCAAACTCCGTTCGTGTCCACTCGAAGCGATGGTCACGGTGACGAAATCGGCCCGCTGGAAGCGATGGCCAGCGCGAGTTGTACTCGGCGTTAGGGGTGGTGAGAACGACTGTCGTGGGGCGGGCAAACTCGAATATCACGCGCTCGAACGCAGCCAAACGTGGTGGGTCGAGGTGCTCGATTACCTCCACCACCGCGGCGGCATCGAAGCCGGTGAGACGCGCATCGCGGTACACGACGGAGCCGTGAATGAGGCGAATGCGCTCGCGTCGCTTTGGCGGCAAGCGGTCGAGGCGGAGCCGCCCGGCCGCGGCTTCAAGCGCGCGATAGGAGACGTCCATCCCGACGATCTCCTCGAAGCGCGGGTCCTCGAGGAGAAGTCGCAGGAGCTGACCTTCGCCGCAGCCGACGTCGAGAACGCGCCTTGCTTCACTGCCACGAAGGGCAGCGAGAACCGTCGCCAGCCGCTGCTCGTTAAGGCTGAGTGGTCGCTCGAGGGTATCCTCTTCGGCATTGCGCTCCTGCTCGACGGCCTCATCAACCGGCGCCTCTTCTGCGGTAAGGCGTGCGATGGCGTCGTCGACGAGGCTGCGTCGATGCCGCAGGTAGCGCCGTGCGATCTCCTCCCGCTCGGGGTGTGACGACAGCCACCCCTCGCCGTGGCGCAAGAGCTTCTCGACCTCCTCCGGACCCACCCAGTAGTGCTTGTGGTCGTCGAGGACCGGGATGAGCACGTACAGATGCGCGAGCAGATCACTCAGCCGCTTCTCGGCACTGATCTCGACCGTGAAATAACGGCTGCCTTCCGACGGTTCGACGCCACCTAACGGATGCTGGGTTGTGACCACATGGTAGCCCAACGGCTCGAAAAGCCTGCGCAGGAATGCCTCGCCGCCTCGACACGGGATAACGGCGACGTGAGCCGTCAATGGGATGGCGGTGGTGGCGAGCTCAGGTCGTTCCTTGCTGCGTGCCGCCATCGCCGAGCCGAACACATCGGAGATCGCCACGCTGAGAAAGGAGCTCGCCACATAGGGCCGGTCATTCACGTACTGTCCGAGTGGCCCGCTCTCACTCCACGTGTCGCGGCGGCCCCGAACGAGCGCAACTGGGTCGACATCCAATAGCAGCGCGGCAGTGCATGCTCCGTCGGACGCCTCCGGATAGAACACGTGCGCTTCGCCGAACGATTGCGCGAATGACTGCGCTCGTGCCGGATTCTTGTGCAACAGGTACCCGAGGTCAGTCGCGGGGCGGTGGGTCGTTCGGATGGTGAGGATCACAGGTAACGCGCCGAGGGTCGACAGTGATTACTCGTGCACGAACGCCGGGAGCTCGTTGGAGTGGATGCAAAATCGCGCCACCGATGTGTACCACAATGCGCGAACGCATCGGGCGGGCCGCCAAGACCGACGGCACCGTTCATCGGGGACGCGACTCCCAAGGCGCGGATTGTACCACGGGAGCGTCATCGGTCGCAAGCCGTGACCGGAGGCTTTTTTGCCCGATGCCCGCCTGGTGTTTCAGTAAGGGATTTCTGTACGCCAGGTCAACCTTTCGCCGACTCTCGCTCGTTCACTTCGGGACGTAGCGTACAGGGCGAGCAGCGACACTCAATCCGAGCCCATCATGCTTCTGGAGCGCATAGTCATCGGCGTGGACTTCAACGCGGCGTCGGTCGCCGCGGCGCGATGGACGGCGCGATCGTTCGCGCCGCAGGCCGAGCTTGTCCTCATCCACTGCGTGCCCTCCGGGAACCCGTCGGCCAAGGGGGTCGAGGAGTCGATCACGCGCGCCGGCCGGAAGCTCGAGGCGCTACGTGAGGAGCTCGGGTATGACCGCACCCGCACCGAGGTGTGTGTGGGCATTCCGTGGGACCGCATCGCGGAGGCAGCGGCGCGCGTCGATGCCGACCTCGTCGTGGTCGGGCCCCACAATCGATACCCGCAATCGATCGACGAGATGGGGAGCACGCCCGACGCCCTCGTCTACCGTTCGTGTGCGCCGGTCTTGTTGTCGACCGGCGACCTGCGGGGACCGCCGCGCCGCCTGCTCGTGTCGGTCCAAGGTCTCGAGGTCTCCGCCTTCGTCTTCGAATGGGCCCGCGCGGTCGAGGCTCGCTCCGGAGCGCAGCTCTCGGTCGTGCACCTGGACGTCGCCCTCTGTGACGCAGGCGCGGAGCAGGAGCTGACGACCTCCAGTCCTCGCTGGGACGCGCCGGCCGATGGCTTTCCGCCCTACGATCGGCGCAGCTCCTCGTCGCCTCCGGCGATCAGGCGTCTCTTTCAAGAGGCGCGGCGCGCCGGGCTCACCGGCGCCGCTCGATAAGGCGGTCGCCGCGCGCCCGGCGTTATGCCAACGACGGGCGCGTGACGGTATATTCACACCGAACCCACGACACCACGGAGATCCTATGCCCTCCGTCCGATACTCCGCGCTCGCGATCGCCGCGCTCATCGGCCTGACCGCCACCTTGGGCGGGGCGGATGCGCAACGCCGCCCGTCCAGTGGTTCGGCCGCTCCGCCGCCGATCATCCCGATCACGCACTTCTTCGACAATCCGGAAGTCGCCGGGGCGCAGATTTCTCCCGACGGCCGCTGGCTCACCGTCCTCAAGCCGTACCGCGGCAAGCTCAACGTCCACGTGCGCCCGTTAGGCCGCGCCGGCGCGGAGCGCCGCCTCACGAGCGATACGACGAGGCCGGTCACCGGCTACTTCTGGTCGGCCGACAGCAAGCACCTCCTCTACGTGCAGGACAAGGGCGGCAACGAGAACTACCACGTTTATCGCGTGCCGATTGCCGGCACGGGCGTACCGGAGGCGAAGGACCTCACCCCATACGAGGGCGTGCGGGCGGTGATCTTCGCCGTCCCGCGCGAGCTGCCAGATCGCATTCTGATCGGGCTCAACAAGCGCTCCCCGAACGCCTTCGACGCCTACTGGCTCAACCTGGCCACCGGCGACACGACCATGGCCGCACAGAATCCTGGTCGCATCCTCGGCTACCTGCTCGACAAGCAGAACCGCCTGCGCGCAGCGGCCGGATCGAATGAGCAGGGCGGCACCGACATCTACGCCAGGGCCCCCGACCAAACCGAATGGCGGAAGGTCGCGAGCTATCCCCCCACGGAGAACGTGACGCCGTTGCGCGTCCACCCCGACGGGCGCCGGCTATACATGTCGAGCGACCACGGCGAGACGAATCTCGCGCAGCTGGTCTTGCTCGATCTCGAGACAGATGCGGCGACGCCGGTCGAAAGCGACCCGGAACAGGCCGTCGACTTCGGCTCGGCCGTGTTCAGTGAGGTCACCGACTCGCTGCTCGCGACGGTGTACGTCGCCGACACGGTGCGCATCTATCCGAAGAACGATCGGTTCGCCCGCGACATCGCGAACATCAAGCGGCTCCATGATGGCACGCCGGGCATCAGCTCGATGACGCTGGATGAGATGAAGTACATCGTCTCGTTCGACTCGCCGAGGGATCCCGGCGCGACGTACCTGTACGATCGCAATACCGGGCGTGCGCAGTTCCTCTTCCGTCCGCGCCCCTGGCTCGTGCCGCGCCAGCTCGCGCCGATGCAGCCCGTTTCGTTCAAGGCGGAGGACGGGCTGACCATCCACGGCTATCTCACCGCGCCGGTGGGTGTGCCGCGCAGGAACCTGCCGCTCGTGCTCGTGGTACACGGCGGTCCCTGGGCACGCGACACGTGGGGCTACGATCCCGAGGCGCAGCTGCTCGCGAACCGCGGATACGCGGTGCTTCAGATCAACTACCGCGGATCGACGGGCTACGGAAAGGCGTTCTACAACGCCGCGGTGAAGGAATGGGCGGGGAAGATGCACTCCGATCTGATCGACGGCGTTCGCTGGGCGATCAAGGAGGGCATCGCCGACTCGATGCGCGTCGCCATCTACGGCGGATCGTACGGCGGGTACGCCACGCTCGTCGGACTCACCTTCACCCCCGAAGTGTTCGCGTGCGGCGTCGACTACGTGGGGCCGTCGTCGCTCGTGACGCTCATCGAGTCGTTTCCGCCCTACTGGAAGCCCTTCCTCGAGGGATCGTTCTACCGGCACGTCGGAAATCCAGCGGTTCCAGCCGATGTCGAGGACATGAACAAGCGGTCACCGCTTTTCCGTGTGAATCGCATCGAGGATCCGCTGCTCATCGTACAGGGTGCGAATGATCCTCGCGTCACCAAGCGTGAGGCAGACCAAATGGCGATCGCGCTACGCGATCGTGGCGTCAAGGTGCGCTATCTGCTCGCGCCGAACGAGGGGCACGGCTTCCTGAACGCCGACAACCGTCTGGCGCTCTATCGCGCGATGGAGCTGTTCTTCAAGGATTGCCTCGGTGGTCGTGCGCAGGCGACGGTTGCGCCGGCGATCGAGCAGCACATCGCGCGTCTCACGGTGAACGTCGACACGCTCAAGCTCGCTCCGCGCGAGAGCGAGCCGACGACGATGCTCATCGGCGATGCCTCGTTGGCGACCGCCCGCCTCGGCGCCGAGGAGACTACGCGGCGGCTCATGCTGGTGCAGGGTGGCCAGGAGCGCGAGGTGGGAACGGTTCGCAGCACCGTGACCCTCATCGACGTGAACGGAGAGCCGGCCCTGCAGTTCGTGCAGGCGTTGAATTCGTCGATGCTCGGCACCGGTGCAGACACGATCGTCGTCAACCGCGGCACACTCGCTCCCATTCGGCACCGGTCGGTCAATGCGCGGCGCACGATGTCGCTCGATTTCCGGGGCGATTCCATCGTCGGCTCGGTTACACAAGCCGGGGGAACCGCCCAGCCGATCGCGCTTCGCGCGGATACGGCGCTCTTCGACTCCAACGCGTTCGATCTCATTCTGCGGGTGCTGCCGCTCACCGACGGATACGCGGTGCGCTACCCGGTGTACCTGCACGAAGGCGGGGGGAAGATCTGGGTGACGAGCCGGGTCACGGGCAGTGAGCAAGTGCCGGGGGCCGGTGGGACGACGACCGATGCGTGGGTCGTCGAGAGCAAGCTCGGACCGCGGACGGTGCGATACTGGATCGCGAAGGACTCGCGGCACGTGCTGCAAAGCGTGCTCGAGGCCGGTCCGGGAGTGCAGCTCAAGATGATTCCGTAGCTCGAGCGCGCCACGCCGGCCACACAGTCGCGCACCCGTGCGTCGCGTGCTGTACGCGCTCGTGGTGCTGGGGGTCCTCTTCGTGGTGGCCCTCATCGCCATGTGGAGGCTGCAAGAGCGCATCGTCTGGCAACCGCCGCGCCTCGCCGCATACCCCAGTGGCGAGGCGCGGCGCATCGATTATCGAGCGGACGACGGTCAGCCGCTGTTCGCGTTCGTCGTCGGTGAGCCGGCACGCGCCCCGGGTGTGATCATCGCCTTTCATGGCAACGCCGACCTGGCGGTGTGGACCGTGCCCTGGGCTGCCGAGGTGCAGCGACGCACGGGGTGGGCGGTGATAGTGGCGGAGTATCGCGGGTACGGCGGTCTTCCCGGCTCGCCGGATTATCTCTCCTCGCAGCGAGACGCGCGGGCGACCTATCGCGTAGCGCGCGAGCAGCTCGGTGTCGACGCGCGCCGCATCGCGCTGTACGGTCACTCGCTCGGCAGCGCCGTTGCGGCCGAGCTGGCGTCCGAGCACGCGCCGTCGGTCCTCATTCTGGAAGCGCCATTCACCTCGGCGCGGGACATGGCTCGGCGGATGCTGGCCCCGGTCGCCGCGGTGTGGAGCGTGGTGGCTCGCGTCCATTTCGACACGCGGTCGACGGTTGCCGCGCTCGATGTGCCGACGTGGGTCGTCCATGGCGAGCGCGATGGCGTGATCCCGGTGCGCATGGGACGCGCCGTTCACGCGGCCGCGCGGGTACCGGGCGAGTTGCTGCTGGTGCGCGGTGCCGGACACAACGATGTGCGTGACGTCGCTGGAGACGCGTACTGGGGGTGGCTGCGGCGCGCGCTCGAGCGTGCCACGGCGGCGCGTTCCTAGCTCACCGCGGTCGAGCGCCTCCCGCGGCGGCGGTGTCCCGACGAACGGGCATCACGCACGACGGCACGCGTCCGTGACGTCGTGGCAGGAGTCGGCGCTCCGGGTCGCGCTGCTTGGCGGTGCGGCGCGTGATCGCGACGACGTTGCCCACCGGGCGCTCGCCGCCCGCGTCGGACGGGGCGTTCACGATCGAATCGCCGATGACGAGCGCGGTCGAGCCGCCACCGTCCAGGTTCATCGCCTCGTACGCTCCCAGCGCGATCATGGCGTCGGCGAGCTCCTCGAGCGTCATGCCAACGCTCGCCTGCTGTCGCCCATCGACGGCGACGAGGTAGAGCGTGGCGCTGTCCCGCGAGATGCCTAAC
>JAICNG010000125.1 GCA_025931335.1 Gemmatimonadaceae bacterium
CGGGAGATGTTGCGCGATCCCGCCGTCGAGATGATCTCGATCACGGCGCCCAACCGGCTCCACGCGCGCATCACGATCGACGCCGCCCGCGCCGGCAAGCACGTCATCTGTGAAAAGCCCTTGTGCATCACGCTGGAGGAAGCGGACGCGATGATCGACGCGTGCGCGAAAGCCAGTGTGCTGCTCCTCTACGCCGAGGAGCTGTTCTTCGCGCCGAAGTACGTGAAGGCGAAGCAGATGGCCGACGAGGGCGCCTTCGGACGCATCCACCTCGTGAAGCAGAGCGAGAAGCACTCCGGCCCGCACTCCGACTGGTTCTGGGACGTCGAGCAGTCGGGCGGGGGCGCACTCATGGATCTCGGCTGCCATGGTATCGCGTTCTGCTGGTGGTTTCTCGGCAAACCGCGCGTGAAGAGCGTGTATGCGCAGCTGTCCACGCAGGTGCACGCGGATCGCACGTCAGGCGACGACGAGGCGATTACGATCATCGAGTTCGACAACGGCGCTATCGGCATGGTCGAGAACAGCTGGAACCGCCCCGGGGGAATGGACGACAGCATCGAGGTCTTCGGCGCGAAGGGACAGACCTACGCCGACATGTTGATGGGGAATGCGCTCCCCACCTACTCCGAGGTCGGGTTCGGCTACGCGGTGGAGAAGGCGGCGTCCACCAAGGGGTGGACATACCCGGTGTTCGAGGAGCACTGGAATTACGGCTTTCCGCAGGAGATGCGACATTTCGCACGGTGCGTTCGCGGCAAGGAGACGCCGATCTCGGACGGGGAGACGGGACGCGTCGTCCAGGAGGTTCTCTACGCCGCGTACGCCTCGGCGGGGCTGGGACGCAAGGTCACGCTTCCGTTTCGCCCGACGGGGATCGCGAAGCCGATCGACCTGTGGAAACAGCCCGCGCTGGCCGAGGGCGCGCGCTGAATGCGTCTCGCGGGCGCGATCGACATCGGCGGGACGAGCACGAAGGTAGGCATCGTTGTCGATGGGGACCGGCTGCTCCATCGCGCGAGGATCCCCACCACGCGCGATGGCGACCCGGCCCCGCTCGTCGATGGCATCGCCGCCGCGTTGCGGCCGATGGTCGGGGCCGCCACCTCGGGCGGCGACACGCTGTTAGGCGTCGGCGTGTCGGTGGCCGGCTTTCTCGACCGCGAGCACGGGGCGATGGTGGAGAACGCGAACCTCCCTGCCCTGTGTGGCTTTCCGCTTCGTTCCGCGATCGAGGAACGGCTCGCGCTCGCCTGCCGGCTCGAGGTCGACTCGAACGCGTCGGTCGTCGCCGAGTATCTTCACGGCGCCGGGCGCGGGGCGGCGCGGCTGTTAGGCGTGACGATCGGGACGGGGCTTGGTGGTGGCGTCATCATCGACGGCGCGCTCTTGCGGCACACCGGGGAGTGTGCGGGCGATCTCGGCCACATCATTCTCGACCCGAAAGGCCCGCGCTGCTCGTGCGGCGCCCACGGCTGCCTCGAAGCGCTGGTGAGCTCGCCCGCCCTGTCCTACCGTGCCGGTGGACGCAAGGTCCGCGAGATCATCGCCGCGGCGAAGGCGGGTGACGCATCGGCGGTGACCGCGCTCGCCGAGACGGGATGGTGGCTCGGCGTCGGGCTGGCGTCGCTGACGCCGCTGTTCGCTCCGGACACGATCGTCGTCGGCGGCGGAGTTGCCACGGCGGGCGAGCTCCTGCTGGAGCCGGCGCGCGCGAGCTACCAGGCGCACGCCGCACCGGAGCTGCACCGCACCGTTCGCATCGTCGGATCGAGCTTCGATGGCTGGGAGGGGCTCATCGGCGCCGCGAGCCTCTTTCTTCACCCGTTGCCCTAACGGTTCCCGCGCGGTATTTCCGTAACGCCGGGACGCGGGCGGTCGTCCCTCCAATGCCCCCCACGTTCTCTCCTTTCACTGGGCCTCCACGATGTCTGACTCCACCCGGCAATCCGCCAAAGACGACCACCTCCAGTTCGATCGCGCCGTTCACTCGGACGCACCTAACGCGGCCGAGGGGTTGGCGTGCGCCATGTGCGGCACGGCGCTGCGGGCGCAGTACTATCATGTGGCCGAGCAGCCGACCTGTGCGTCGTGCAAGGACGCGGTGGAGCGAGCGAACCAGAACGCCGCCGCGAAGAGTCGCCGCGCGGGCATTCTGGCTCGCGCGTTCGGATTCGGGCTCGCGGCGGCGGTGGCTGGCGCGATTCTCTATTACGCCGTCATCGCGATCACCGGGTGGGAGATCGGCCTGGTCGCGATCGTGATCGGGTTCATGGTGGGATGGGCGGTGCGGAAGGGCTCGGGTGAGGCGGGCGGGCGTCGCTATCAGTGGCTCGCCGTCGTGCTCACCTACTTCGCGGTGGGGCTCGCCTACACCCCGCTCGCGTTCAAGTCCTTCGCCGAGGGCGGCGGGCCGAAGGACGCCGCGGTCGCCGATTCGACGGGTGTGGCGTCGCCCGCGGCAACGGAAACCGCCCCAGCGACCGATGGCGCCACCACGCCCGCGCGCGCGGAGGAATCCAACGCTCCCGCCGCCGTGGGCGCCCCGACCGAAGCCGCGAGCACGCCGGGCGTCATGGTGGCACTCGGCATTACCTTTCTCTTCATCTTCGCGCTTCCGGTGATGTACATCGCCGGCTCGATGCCGTCGGGGCTCATCAGCGCGATCATCATCCTCGTTGGGATGCAGCAGGCGTGGAAGATGACGGCGAGAGTCGAGGTGCCCATCAGTGGTCCCTACAAGGTCGGTGCAGGTCCCTCCGAATCCACCGCATAACGAATGACCGGAGTTCGGCAGGAGCGCGGGGGCGCCGGACTCCGCTGCGCGCAGTGCGCGACCGAGCTCGCGCCGACGATGCTCAGCTGCCCGGTGTGCCACACGCTCGTTCACGCCGGCGCGCTGAAGGAGCTGGCCGCCCTCGCCGACGTTCACTCGAGCCAGGGAAAGCTCGACGAGGCGCGCGACAGCTGGCAGCGCGCGCTCGAGATGCTCCCACCCTCGTCGCGACAGCACGCCGTCATCCGCGAGCGCGTCGATGAGCTGACGCAGCGCATCGCCTCGATGCCGGGGCCGAAGCGCCGTGCGGCTACTGACGGCCCGTGGTGGAAGCGCGCCGGGGCGGCACTCGTCATCGTCGCCCTGTTCGCGCTCGGCAAGCTCAAGTTCCTGGTGCTGGGGTTGAGCAAGGCGAGCACGTTCTTCTCGATGTTCGCCTTCTTCGGACTGTACTGGTCGGTCTTCGGCTGGGCGCTCGCCGCCGGCCTGGTGATCTCGATCTACATCCACGAGATGGGACACGTCGCCGAGCTCAGGCGGCTCGGGATCGGCGCCGGCGCGCCGCTGTTCATTCCTGGAATCGGGGCGATGGTGCTGCTCAAGCAGCGGATCGACGATCCCGCGACCGATGCGCGAATCGGCCTCGCCGGGCCGGTGTGGGGGCTGGGCGCGGGACTGGTCGCTTACGCGGTGTACCGCGTGACCGGCGAGCCGCTGTGGGGGGCGATCGCGCAGCTCACGGGCTTCATCAACCTGTTCAACCTGATCCCGATCTGGCAGCTCGACGGCGCTCGGGGCTTCCACGCCCTCTCGGGATGGCAGCGGTGGGCGGTCGTCGCCGTGCTCGGAGTCGCGTTTCTCATCACGAGCGAAGGACTCCTGCTGCTCATTGGCGCTGTCGCCGTCTACCGCGCGCTTCAGCCGCCGGTCGTCCGCGAGCCGAACATCCCCGCCTTCGCCACCTTCGTGGTGCTCATCGCGGCGCTCACCTGGCTGGCGAAGATTCCCGCCGTCGCCTAGCGAGGGTCCGACGACGACTCGACCGGGCGGTGCACCAGTGCACGTCCTCCCGTCGCCCGCCGCGATCGGCGAGGCGGTGGCCGGCCGTCTGCTCCCGCGCATCGAGCGGGCGCGCCTAACGAGCTCGCGGTTCCTGCTCGGCTGCCCCACCGGCCGCACCCCGCGGCCCGTGCTCGACGCGCTCGCGCGTCACCTCGCCGATTCGAAGCAGGACGTCAGCCATCTCGTCCTCGTGATGATGGACGAATACCTGGTGCCGGGCGACGGCGGTCTGGCGTACGCCCCCGCGACGGAACCGTGGAGCTGCCATCATTTCGCGCGCGTCGAGATCGCCGCGCGGCTGAATGCGGGCCTGCCAGCCGAACGCCGGCTCGAGGAGGAGTCGATGTGGTTTCCCGACCCCGCGGATCCCGCCGCGTACGACCGGCGAATCCTGGCGGCGGGGGGAATCGATCTGTTCCTCCTCGCCTCCGGCGCCAGCGACGGGCACGTGGCGTTCAACCCACCTGGCAGTCCCCGCGAGAGCCGAACGCGGATCATCCCGTTGTCCGAGGAAACCCGTCGCGACAACCTCCAGACCTTTCCCGACTTTGGCAGCCTGTCGGCGGTGCCAAAGCACGGGATCAGCGTCGGAATCGCCACCATCGCCTCGGCGAAGGAGGCCATCATGCTCGTCTGGGGGAGCGGAAAGCGCCTGACGCTGTCGCGGATGCGGGCGGCCGATCGGTACGACCCGGACTGGCCGGCGACGGTCATCCACGAGTGTCCGGCGTGTGAGATTCTGGCCGACGAGGACGCGGCTCTCGCCGACCCGCCCCGCTAGGGCGACCCGCCCGTTGCCCGGTGGGGTCCCAACCTGCCGCTAACATTTGGGTTGCCCTTCGTTGACAAAAAACATACTTTGGGCGCCTCCCCTCTTGGCGCTCTGACGCCGGTCGGACACGCGCCGCGAGGTAAGCCACCTCAAATGGAGCCCCCCTGATGATGCCTCGTTCTCTCATCTCTCTTTGCTGCGCTCTTCTGCTGACTGTCGCGGCCGGCTGTGATGACGACAGCCCGTGAGGGCTGGACCCCGTCGGCCTGGAAGTAAGCCCCGAGTTCAGGGGTGTCCTCGAGGGCGATACGCTGCGTTTGGCCGCGACGCTCAACGACCAGGCTGTAGCGGTAACCTGGGACGCTCAGTACGACACGATCGCGACCGTCACGGCAGACGGCCTGGTGACCGGTGTTCGCGCGGGGTTCACGGCAGTGACCGCCACCGCCCCCAATGGGGAGAAGCGCTCGGCGAGCATTACCGTCGTGTCGGTGCCCGCGCTGACCAGCGGAACGGGCGTCACGATCAGCGGCACTGGTGCCAGAGGCAGCCAGCAGTTCCGCAAGATCACGATTCCCGCCGGAGCCGCCGCCCTCACGGTTACGATCCGGGGTGGCACCGGCGACGTCGATCTGTACGTGAGTCACGGTGGGGTTCCGACCACGTCGAGCTTTGGGTGCCGGTCATGGAACGGCGGAAACGACGAGGACTGCCAATTCCTCAACCCCGCGGCCGGCACGTGGTTCATCATGCTGGATCTCTGGGATCCGTACGCGGGCGCGACGCTGACCGCGACCGTCACGCCCTGAGGCTGGAGCGCGCCGAATGCCGAGGGCCCTCGCGATCATCGCGAGGGCCCTTTGCGTTGCGAAACCACCCGCGGGTCGCGGCGTAGGGCTGAACATGCCCGCGTGATGGCGACACCTGGAGGGTTCATGAGCACAGAAGAATTCAAGTTCTTCCTGACCTTCATTGGAGTCATGGTCACGGTCGCCGCCGCGACCAGAATCATCGTCGCCTGGATTCGCCGGCCGCGCGGAACCGTTGCGCTGCCCTCGGATCTCACCGAGCGCCTGGAGCGCATCGAGCGCGCCGTCGATGTGACGGCGCTCGAGGTCGAGCGCATCGGCGAGGGTCAGCGCTTCCTCACACGCGCGCTCGGCGACCGCGCGATGGCCGAGCTGCCGCGCACCGACTCATCGGGCCGGGTGACGACGCCGCATTGACATCCGGGGGCGCTCGGAGCCACATCCGAGCACCCCCAGCCCGGAGTCCTCGCCATGTGGCGCTACACGGCGACGCTGCTTGCCTTCATCGTACCGACCGCGATGTCTCAGCCCAGCGCCGCCGCGCGCGAGGCCGTCGTCGGCCGTTGGGACATCGCGATTCAGAAGGGCGGCACCACCGTCCCGTCATGGCTCGAGATTCGGCCCTCCGGACGCGCGATGCTCGTTGGGCGCCTCACCGGGGAGGTCGGCATGGCACGACCCATCTCGCGCATCGACTTCACCGACGGCGCGATACGCTTCGCCATCCCGCCCCAGTGGGAGGAGGGCACGGGGGACCTGACGTTCGAGGGCACGCTACAGGGAGCGCAGCTCTCCGGCTCGGTGACCTACCCCGACGGAAAGCGGTACTCGTGGAGCGCCCGCCGCGCGCCAGCCCTGCGGCCCACATCGCCTCCGCAGTGGGGACGCGCGATCCGACTGTTCAACGGCACCGATCTCAGCGGCTGGCACGTGGTGGGCGGCACGAATCAGTGGCAAGCGGTGAACAACGTCCTGCGCAACGGCGCCGCCGGGGGCAACCTGGTCACCGACGCCAGGTTCACCGACTTCAAGCTGCATCTCGAGTTCCGCTACCCCAAGGGCAGCAACAGCGGCGTGTATCTCCGCGGCCGCTATGAAGTCCAGATCGCCGACAGCGTTCCTCCCGAGCCGGTCAATGATCTCCTTGGCTCGGTCTACGGCTTCATTACGCCGAGCGAGATGGCCAACCGAAAGCCTGACGAGTGGCAATCGTATGACATCACCCTGCTCGGCCGGATGATCACCATCGTCCTGAACGGCAAGACGGTCGTATCGAATCAGGAGATTCCGGGAATCACCGGCGGCGCGCTCGATAGCGACGAGGGCGCACCGGGCCCGCTCATGCTACAGGGCGATCACGGGGTGATCGAGTACCGCAACATCGTGCTGACGCCGGTGAGGGGACAGTGAAGGGGATCGACGGGATCGAGGGGATCGTGGGGATCGTGGGGATCGTGGGGCGCCCCGGCCTCGATCCCTTGATCCCTCGATCCCTCGATCCCTTGATCCCTTGATCCCTTGATCCCTCTCTAGGTGAACCTCGTCGTCCGCCAGAGCGCCAGGCCGCAGCCAACGAGAATCGCCAGCATCGCGGCGGTGAGCGCGGCCGCCCATCCCCACCGCAGCGCGATCTGCGGAGCCTCCGCCATTGCCGCGAACGCGATGAGAATCGCGGTGGCCACGCCGACCACCAGCCAGTCCACCCAGGTGCGGCGATGCGTCGTCGCGTCGATCTCCCCACCCGCCGCACGCGCCCGCGTGTAGGCCGGATCCACCCCGTACCGCTCGTTCTCGCGCGCCGCGGCCTCCTGCCACCGGCGATGCTCGCCCTCCCGCACGGACGACATCGCGATGACGCCGGCGCCTAACGCCATGACGAGCGATCCGCCAATCACCTGTGTGTAGAGCGCCCGCGTTCCGCCGAGCAGCTCGCCGAACACCAGCACACCCCAGAGCAGCCCCCACAGCTGATTCGTGTTGGACAGCGGAATCCCGCGCGTGATCCCCGCGTACTTCACCGCGTACTGCTGAAACAGGTCGCCGACCACCCACACGAAGCCGCCGAGGAGGAACCAGAACAGCACGTGCCGTGTGGCGGCGAGCTGCTGCCAGAGCGCACCCGCGCCCCCGGTGTACACGACGGCGAGCACGCCCATCATCCCGAGCTCACCGATGGTGAAGAACGTGATGAACGACAGCGGGCTCATCCCCGTCAGGTAGGCCTTGCGATAGGGGATGTACATCGTGCCCCAGAGCACGCCGGCCGCGAGCGCGGCGATCACCCCGCGCGTCGCGTCGCGCGCATCGACGTGCGCCGATGAGGCGATGGCGAGCGCGGTCGCGCCAGCGAACATCAGTAGCGCTCCACCCAGTACTCCCGCCCATCGGCGCCAATCGGCACCGCGCAGCTCCTTGAACAGCACGATGCCCCAGACGATTCCGAGCAGGCTGTTGCTGTTCCAGAGCGGGAACGCGATGCTGAGCCCCACGTCGCGCACGGCGAAGATCGTCAGCGTGTTCGCGACCGCCCACAGGCAGCCCGCCAGCACACCCCACACGATGAGATGGGGCGCCTGCCGGAGATCGGCGCCGATGTACGACGTCCCCTGGATGAGGGCGGGCACGCTCCAGCGGGCGAGGAATACCCCCACGACCATGGCGAGCGACACGACGAAGGGAGAGACACCCGTCGTCACGAGCTTGGTCGGCGCCTCGGCGGCGCCTAACCAGGCGCCGGCCGTGAGCCCGCAGAGCATGCCGATCGTCTGCAGGCGCCGCAGACGTGGCGCGTCGAGCGTCGCCGGCGCGGGGCTCGTCAAGTAATCCAGGCCAGCACGAAGAGTCCGCCGATCAGCACCGCGACCGGGATCCAGAAGTGAACGTCGCGGAGCACCAGGCTCACCCAACTTCGGGAGCGCGGCGCGCGTGGGCCGTTGCTCATGGCGGGCAATACTGCAGACGCTCCGTGCTCGGGCGCAATATGGGGTGCGTCGACGACTTCCTTCTCTTTTTACCGCGGAGGGCGCGGAGGACGCAGAGGGGAATTTCCACAGCGGCGAGCTGAAACCCTTTCAGCGTACAACTCTGCGTTCTCCGCGCCCTCCGCGGTAAAAAGAAGGTCCTTCCACGAACTTCGGGATGGCTGACACATGGCTGCGGTGCTCGAGCGGCCACGGACAGCCGGAACTGCCAAATGACCCAAATGTCCAGAATGACGCGAAGAGCGTACGGCGCCGTAGCAGGCGCCACGGCTAACGACGTTCCGACAACTTCTTTGGTTGACACCTCGCGGAGCCAGACTCGCGCGCTCGATGACTCGCGCCATTCGAGTCATTCGGCAGTCCGGCAGTCCGTGGCCGCTTGGGGACCGGGGCCAGGCGTCAGGCATCCCGCAA
>JAICNG010000005.1 GCA_025931335.1 Gemmatimonadaceae bacterium
CCCGCGGGCGCGGCGTGAGCGACGGCCGGCCGGCGGAGGTGATCCCGCTCGTCAGGCGGTACCCCGCCCTGGCGAGCATCCCGCGCATTGCGTTGGGCGAGTATCCCACGCCAGTGGAGTCGCTGCGGATTCCCGACCTCGACGCTCCACTCTGGATCAAGCGGGACGACCTCGCGTCTCCGACGCTCGGGGGCAACAAGGTGCGCGCGCTCGAGTATCTGCTCGCGGGCGTGCAGGCGGGCGATCTGTTACTGACGGGGGGAGGCGAAGGCTCGACGCACGTGCTGGCGACCGCCGTGCACGGATCGCGACTGGGTGCGCGCGTGCACGCCGTTCGGTGGCGACACGAGATGCATCCGATCGCGAGCGACGTGGCGGGCCGATCGGCGCGCGAGTGCGTGGTGATCGAGACGTCGGCCACGCCCGCGGGCGGCATTCTCCGCACACTGCTGCGGCGCATGACGCTGCGGGCACGATGGGTTCCATTCGGCGGCACATCGCCGCGGGGCATACTCGGACACGTCAACGCCGCCCTCGAGCTCGCCGAGCAGGTCGAGGCGGGCGTGCTTCCCGCTCCGGCGCGGGTCGTCGTCCCGCTGGGCACCGGCGGAACGGCTGCCGGACTGGCGCTCGGATTTGCCGCGGCGGGAATGACGACCCAGGTGATCGGCGCGAGAGTCGTCCCGCGGATCGCGACCGGGCGTACCCGCGCGCTCATGCACGCGCGGTCCACCGCGCGCTGGGTGCGCCGGACCACCGGGGTCGTGCTTCCGCGAGTGAAGCGGGGCGCGCTCCGCGTGGTCCACGACGCGTACGGCGGCGCCTATGGACGCGTGACTCCGCTCGCTACCGAGGCGGCCACGCTCATGGAGCGGGCGAGCGGCCTGCGCCTCGATGCGACGTACAGCGCGAAGGCGTTCGCGGTTGCGCTTCGTGTCGCGAGGACCGGGCGCGGTGCGACGGTGTTCTGGTCGACGTTCGACGCGCGATGGGTGGGAGAGGCGAGGGCGCTGGAAAAGCGCTGAAGAAGCGGAGGCGCTGGAGAAGCGCTAGAGGCGCTGGAGAAGCGCTCCGCGGCTTCCCTTCCGGCGCCGTCGCGGGCGCCCCAAACTTGTCGCGATGCGAATCGAGGTGGGGACGCGCGCCGTCGCGTACGATGACACGGGTGAGGGCCAGCCGGTCGTGTTCGTGCACGGCTTCCCGCACCATCGAAAGCTGTGGGCACCACAGCTGCGCGCGCTCTCGGCCCACAGCCGCGTCATCGCGCCCGACCTGCCGGGATTCGGCGAGAGCGACATGCCGGAGCGCTTCAGCATCGACGCCTGGGCCGATGGCCTCGCGCGGTTCCTGGACGCCCTCGGGATCGAGCGGGCGATCATCGCCGGGCTGTCGATGGGCGGATACATCACGCTGGCGTTCTGGCGCCTTCACCAGGACCGCGCGGCCGCGCTCATTCTCGCAGATACCCGTGCCGGCGCCGACTCCGAGGAGGGGAAGCAAAAGCGGCGAGAGACGATCGAGCTCGCGAGACGCGAAGGTCCCACCGCCGTCGCACGAACGCTGCTTCCGGGAATGGTTGGGAAGTCGACTCGCGCCCGAGAGCCGTCCGTCGTGGCGACGATGCGAGCGATGCTCGAGAGCGCGAGCGTCGACAGCATCGTCGGCGCATCCGAAGCGATGATGAATCGGGCCGACGCGACGAGCTCGTTGGCGACGATCGACGTCCCCACACTGATCGTGGCGGGAGAAGAGGACGTGCTGACGCCGCCCCGGGAATCGCAGGCGATGCACGCCGCGATCTCGGGAAGCCGTCTCGAGATCATTCCCGCCGCGGGCCACGTCAGCAACATCGAGCGGCCCGCGGCGTTCAATCAGGTGGTCAGCGAGTTCCTCGCCGAGCTGTAGCCGGCGGCCGTCACGGGCGCCTGATCGCCGTCGGGCTGCGCGCACCAGGAGCGACTTTGGGAGGCGCTACGCCATAGGCCGCCTGCCACTCGGGGAGCCACCGCCCGAGCACGCCGGTGATGGCGTTGGCATACGCGCGCGCCCCCTCGACATTTGGATGTCCCGCCGCCGCGAGCAGGCAGTTGGGCAGGGCCGGTGAGGCGTTAGGCACCTGAGTCATGCAGGCCGGCTTGCGGACGCTGGCCGCCGGATCGGGCTCGTTGACGTGGAACAGGAACGTCTCCGGCGCCCCGTACGCGTTCCGCGGGCCGAACGGCACCTCCGCGAGCGCCACGCGGCTGGGGGGCCGCGACATCCCGTCGAGCTGCCCCGACATTCTCATGGCGGGAGTGCGCTGCGCATTCGCAACGAGGCGGCGCGTCGTCTCGCTCACCGCTTCTCGAAATCCCGCCGTCGACTCCTCATGAAAGGCGAGCGACTGATCCGACATCTTCTGGCGGAGTGGATCGGACATCATGTTGATGCCATCGCCGACGACATCCCAGAAGCGCAGCAGCTCCCAGAGGTACGCCATGTCGCTCTTCTCGGACACGATCTGGAAATAGTTCGTGATGACGACCTTGGCGTTGGGGAACGCCGCTGCGACCGCCGGAAGCAGCTCCTTCATGCGATCCACGCACCGTTCGCGGGTGATCCGTCTCACCCAGGCGCGTCCGACGGTCGGGTCGGGGTTCAGGATCGCCTTGCTCCCGAAGTCGTTGATGCCGCCATCGAGCAACACGAGCGCAACGTTCTGTCGATCGAGCGGCGGGTGCACCGGGAACGTCGCAGCCTGCGCGCTCGCGAGCTGCGCCGTGATGGACGGGTAGGCGTTAGGCACCTCGCCATGAGTCGGGGGCTTGGCGTCCTCGGCCGGATTGGCCTTGATCTTCGCCCCGGAGTGCGCGAGCACGTGGCGGTGGACCTCGATGCCGGGAAGCCGTCCGCGAACCCACTGCTCCACGCGATACGAGAACTTCTGCTCATCCTTCAGCCCCTGGCCCCACATGATGGAGTCTCCGAGCACGAGCATCTCGAAGGAGCGACCCTGATCGGAGACTCCGACCGGGAACATGCGAGGACCCACCCAGCTCGCAAGGAACCGGGCGAGGTCATCCGGCACGAGGAGGCTCCCCAAGGCGAAGCGAGCCGACGCCTGCCCCAAAAACTCGCGGCGATCGAGGTCCTTCTTCGACCGGTCCGTCATCGGGGGAACCGGATCTTGAGTCGCTTCTTCGCTTCCTCCTTGACCTTTTTCTTCGCCTCCTCGGCCGCCCTCTGCTTCGCCTCCGCCTCGACCTCACTCGTTGCGCTGCTGTCGGCGGTGACCGCTTCCGAAGGCGCGGCATCCGCCGGCGGATCGCTCTGCACGGTCATCGCGCCGGCCCCATCTCCCGATGCGGGCACGGCGTTCGCGCCCAGGTACTGCATGGGCTCCTTCTGGAATGCCTGACGAGTAGTCGCGGTCAGCGCGTCGATCGCGGTGGACAATTCGGTCAACGCCGTGGCGGTCGCCGTGGGGCCGCGCGCCTGCCGAAGCGTCTTGAGCGCCGCCTTCACCTGCGCCAGGTGATCGGGCAGGATACCGAGGAACTGCAGACCGGCGAGAATGAGGTTGACGTTCCGGTACTTCCCGAGGAACTGCGGCACGAGGGGCGTGAGCGCGTCGACCGTGCTCTGGAGGTTGTTCACCGATTGCATGCAGCACGCGTCGACGACGACGGTCGTGTCCGCGAACGACGCGGCGGCGGACTCGAACTGAGCCTCGAGCGCTTCCACCTGGTCGTCCACCGTCTCTACCCGGTCGTCGAGCTCCGACTCGAAGGTCGGCATGGCCGGCGCCTCGACCGCGCTCGCCGGCGTGGGGTCCGCCTCGGGGACCACCGTGTAGCGGAAAACCATTCCGTGCTCGCCGACGACGTACCCGCGGTTGCGACGCGGCAGGCTGAACGCGTGCACGGCCGCCGGGAACGACAGCTCACGCGAGGACCAGCGCTTCCCCCCATCGGTGGTGTAGCTCAAGCGGGCGCCATCGAATGACCACCCGACCTCGGGGTCGGCGAACTTGATCTCGGGTCCCGGCGTTCCGACGAGCCCGGTCCACGTGCGTCCGCCGTCCGTCGTGCGATAGAGCCGCTTCTCGGCCAGGTGAGCGTATCCCGTATTCTCGTCGGTGAAGAAGATCTCCTGGTCGTGATAGACCTCGAGATCACCACCGACGTCCGGCACGACGGTCAGTGTCCAGCGGTTGCCACCGTCCTCGGTCTTGGCCACGAACAGCGTCTGTTTCGCGCCATGGCCCCCGCCGACTGCATATCCCACGGTGGCGGTGGGAAAGTGGAGCGCCTTCAGGTTGCAATCGACGTCGCGCGACAGCCCGTCGACCACGATCTTGGCGCGACAGTGGAACACATCCCGCCAGGTTCGTCCGCCGTCCGTCGTGCGCGCGATACGACCCCTGTTGTCGTTTCCGTCGACATAGAGGCCCACGCTCTTCGACAGGAAGACGTAGCCCTGAAGGCCCCAGTCCGTCTGGATTGCGCCGACTTGCTGCCAGGTCTCGCCATCGGTCGTGCGCAACAGCTTGTACTTCCCGACCGCCGTCGGCTGAAGCACCCACCCTGTCGTCTCATCGAGGAAGTAGGGCGACTGGAAGAGCGGCTCCTTCGACTCGCGATCGCCGAGCTGCACCTCCCAGCTGGCGCCGGCATCGCGGGTGCGGATCAGCATGCCGCCCTCGTAGGGGGTGCCGCTCGTGGCCCAGCCCACTTCCGGATTGACGAAGAAAACGTCCGTGAAGTGAACGTCCTCGGGATAGCTCACCGGCTCCCAGATTCCCTTCCACGCTGGGCGGCTCGCTGACGCCGGCCGGCGCTGCGAGTCGAGCGTCGCGACAGTGCTCGCGAACAGGATGAGCAGAAGCGCCGCGATGCCTAACGTCCCGGTCCGGATGGATTGCAGAGCACGCCGAGTCATACCACCACCTCCTGAAAGTGACCGATGCGCTCGCTCTTGTCGCGCTCCCAGGGGCGGCGTAACGTGTCGCCCATGCCGCAGCGGGGGGCCGTGCCGGGTTCATCGAGCGGGCGCATGCGTTCGTGATGTTCCCGACCGATCATGAGCGTTACAGCGCCGACCAGGATCCCACCGGGCCGCCGGTGCCCGGCGTGCCGACGGAGTCCGAGCTCGCGGCACGCTATTGGGACCGGATTCGGCTCTTCGCGACGCGTCGCGTGAATGACGCCTCGTTGGCGGAGGACATCGCGCAGGAGACTCTCCGCCGGGTCATCGAGGCCCTGCGCGCCGGACGAGTGCAGAACACCGACGCCATCGCCGGCTTCGTCTTTCAGACCGCGAAGCACGTCTGCATGCATGCCCATCGCTCCGCCGGGCGCGAAGCACGCGCGATGCGGAGGTTGCACGATCCCTCCGATGCGGATGTCGTTGGCCCCGATGCGCTCACTCACCTGGTGAGTGAGGAACGGCGACGGCGGGTGCGCACAGCGCTCGAGACGTTGTCGCCGGAGGATCGCGATCTGCTCCATGCCGTGTACTTCGCCCAGCTCGACACGGCAGAGCTCGCCGCGAAGCTGGGACTCTCACCTGGGGCGCTGCGGGTTCGAAAGCACCGCGCCGTCCAGCGACTGGCCGCCGCGCTCGGCGCGCGGCAAACCGATGAAACACTTTCGGGCGACCGGGAACTCAACGAGTGATGGAGCCGACCCGGATCACCTGCACGCGCGTCGAAGAGGAGGATCTCGATGCTCGCTACCTCGCCGGAGCACTTTCGGAAGAGGAGGCGGAGGCGTTCGAGGAGCACTACTTCGGATGTGATCGCTGCTGGGCGGCCGTGCAGATCGGGCTCGATGTGCGCGCGGCCGCGCAGACTGGCATGGAGCGTCGCGTCGATCCACCTGCCTTGGCCGTCGCGCGCGGTTCAGAGCCACGTCCCGCGCCGATCGCACCGCGGCGCTGGTGGCCGCTGGCTATCGCGGCCACGGTGGCTGTCCTCGCCGTCGGTCTGTGGCAGTGGGGCGGCCGGTCGCCAGTAATGCCCACCGGCGACGGGCTTCGCGGGCCCGCCGATTCGATTCACGCAGTCGCCTCATTCCGTGGACGCACGCTCGTGCTCAGCTGGCAAGGGACGCCCTCGGCCGACCGCTATGGAGTGCGGCTGCAGAAGCGCGATGCGACCGTCGTGGTCGAGCGCATCGTCGGCGACACGTCGTTCGCGATCCCGCGCGATTCGCTGAGCGGGGTGGCGGACCGTGAGCGCCTGTTCTGGGAGGTTCGGGCGCTGGACGCCCTCCGGCGCACCATCGCACGCTCGAGACTCGTCCCGACGGAGGTTCCAGCCAGTCGATGACGCTCCGCCTGCCTAACGCGCTAGCACCCGTGCTAGTGGCCCTGCTGATGGCTGGCGCGGTGTCGGCGTGTCGCGAGGCGCGCCGTCCGCCCGAGGTGCGCATTCCCCCCGCGTTCGCCGTCGCCGAAAGCCTGCGCCTTCGGGGCCGATCGGCCGAGGCGCTGCCGCACTTCGAGCGGCTCAGGGATTCGTTCGCGCTCGCCGGCGACACCGCCGGATTGTGGCGAGCGCAGACCAGCATCGCCGAGGCCCTCAATCGGCTGAATCGGGTCGACAGCTCCCGGGCTACCTACGCGATCGCCCTGCGCCTTGCGGCGCGTGACCCCCAGCGCGAAGCGGACACCCGCATCGGTCGGAGCTTTTTCTTCGCTCAGCGCGGAGAGTTCGATTCGGCGATGGTCGACGGCCAGATCGCCCGAGACCTTGGTGCGCAGTCGCGCAACCTCCGGCTCGAGGCGGGCGGTTGGCACGCGATCGGGCGCGTGTATTCCCTCACGGGGCGCAGTCGCGAAGCGGCCGCGGCCCACCAACGATCGTATGAGCTGCAGCGCGCCATCGGCATTCCCGACCGCATTGCCCTGGCGCTCGGCGAGCTGGCGATCGATCTGCGTCGCCTGGGTCGGTACGAGCAGGCAATCGAGCAGTACGAAGAAGCGCTGGCGACGTACGAGCGCTTGAATCACGAAGAGGGCCTGGCGCGAACGCGGTTCAACCTCTCGAACGTCCACTCCGACATGGGCGATTTCGAGCGCGCCGAGCAACTGCTGCGTGACGCGCTTCCGCCGGCGCGGGCCATCGGCGACGTACGCGGCCAGGCCTTCATACACGGGTCCCTCGGTGTCGTCTACTCGAAGGTCGGCAATCCCGAGGCGGCACGCCCGCAGATGCAGCGCGCCATCGACCTCAGCCGGCAGGCGCGGCTTCCTGGGAGCGAGATATACAACCTGACGAACCTTGCCGCCCTCGACCTCGCCGAAGGTCGCATTGCGGAAGCACGCCCGCTGTTGACGCGCGTGCTCGAGCTGTCGCAGCCGGCGGGCTTTCGACGCGAGCGCGGGAACGTGCGCGTTCACCTGGCGGCCCTCGCACTCGCCGAGCGCGATACGGTCGCCGCGCTGCGCTGGGCGGACGAGGCGGTCGCGATCGCCGACTCCGTCGGTGAGCCTTCCCTCGAGCACGATGCGCGCGTCGCTCGAGCGGCGGTTCTCGAGGAGATGGGCCGCGATGATGCCAGCACCGAGTACGAGCGGGCGATCGACCTCCTCGAGTCGTGGCGCGGCCGCCTGGCACTCGGCGACCTGCGCATGGGGATCGCGGAGCCGCGCCTTTCGGCCTTCGAGGGAGCGATTCGCACGCTGATCGCGCGCGGCGCCGCGGAGGATGCCCTCCTCATCGCCGAGCGCGCTCGGGCCCGGCTGTTGCTCGAGCTTCTTGCCGATCGCGCGACCGGTGGCTCGGGATCGAAGCTGGCGGAGATGCGCGAGCGTCTGCGCGAGCAGAACGCGGCGCGCGGGGCGGTCGGAAACGCCGGGATTCGCGCGTCGATCGACACGACCATCCGCCGGCTCACCGATTCGATCGCGCACCTGGAGCGTGAGCGGCGCGCGACGGAGCGCGCGGGCTCGGCGCGGTACCCTGCACCGGCGTCACTGGCCACCGTCCGAAGCGCGCTCATCACCCGCGATCGCGCGCTCCTCGTCTACTTCTGGGGCGACAGCGCCGTCTACGGGTGGCTCGTGACGGATTCCGGCATGCGCGGCCTGCGACTCGGTGCAACCGATTCCCTGGTCGCGCTCGCGGACTTCCTTCGCGGCGCCATAGAGACGCCGACCTCCTCGGCCGACTGGCGGATCCCCGCGCGCCGTCTGCATCAGGCCGTCATCGAGCCGTTAGGCAGCATCGCGGCCAGCGAGCTGTTCGTGATTCCGGACGGGGCGCTCGCCTACGTGCCGTTCGAGGTGCTCGTTCCATCCGAGGGCGCATCCCCGCTCGGGGCGACGACGCGTCTCATCTACGGACCGTCGGCGTCGGTGCTCTCGAGCCTGGCCACGTCGCCCGCGCGTGGCGGGTGGGAGCGAACCGTGCTCGCGGTGGGGAATCCGCTCTCGTCGGGGGGGCGTGGCGACGACTCGCTCCGCACCGACAGCGACGCGCCTCTCGCGAATCTGCCGTTCGCCGAGGAGGAGGCACGCGCCGTCGGCGCGCTGTTCCGCCCGACGGGCGCCGATGTGCTCATCGGCCGGCGCGCGACGCTCGATCGATGGCGTGAGCACAATCCTCGGCGATATCGCTATCTGCACTTCGCGGCGCATGCGCGTGCGAACGACCGGCGTCCCGCCGAGACGCACCTATCGCTCGCCGACAGCCGGCTGGACCTGCGGACGATTCGCGGACTCGACCTTACCGCCGAGCTCGTCACGCTGTCCGCGTGCGAGACCGCACTCGGGCCTCGAGTGCGGGGGGAGGGCATTGTCGGGCTGCCGCACGCATTCCTCGCCGCGGGAGCGCGAGGAACGATCGTGACGCTCTGGCGCATTGCCGACCGGTCGGCCGCCGATTTCATGAGCGCGTACTACCGCGAGCTCGCGCTTGGCGCCTCACCCTCCGCCGCCCTGCTCACCGTGCGGCGGGCATGGCTGTCCGATTCCTCGCGCGTGGCGCACCCCGCGCACTGGGCGCCGTTCGTGCTTGTCGGCGGGATCGATTAGTCGGGGGAACGGCGCGGACGTCGGACGTCAGAGCGCAGATCTCAGAATTCAGATAAACCCATGGGGAGCTTGTGAGTAGCTTCGGCGTGGGTCTGATTCCGAACTCCGAATGCTGGTATCTGGCGTCTTTGCCGTTCCCGTCGGGCCCTTTGCGGCAATATCTTAGGGGTCATCCGCATGTGCGGGAGAGATACGGCGGCGGGGCCACGTACGGCCCGAACTGCCGAATGACCCGAATAACACCGATCCCACACACACTGCACGTCGCGCATCAACCTCGGCTCGACAATATCAGGGGCCGTTCGTCGTGCTTGCGCGAGGAGATCGCTCTTTGATGCCCTCACCCCCCGTCGAGCAGCTCGAATCGATCGCGCGAACGCTGCGCGTCCACGCGCTTCGCGCCATTGCCGCAGCGAACAGCGGTCACCCGGGGGGCTCGCTGTCCGCCGCGGAGATCGTCACCGCGCTCTACTTTGGTGGCGTGCTTCAGCACGACCCGCGGAATCCGGACTGGCCCGACCGCGATCGATTCATTCTCTCCAAGGGACACGGAGTGCCGATCCTCTACGCGGCGCTCGGTGAGCGAGGGTACTTCCCCGTGGACGAGATCATGACGTTGCGGCAGGTGAACTCGCGCATGCAGGGGCATCCGGTTCAGGGCATGACGCCAGGGATCGAAGCCTCCACGGGATCGCTTGGCCAAGGGTTGTCGATCGGTATCGGGCACGCCATCGCCGGCCGGCTGGACGGCAGGCACTTTCGGACCTATGTGGTGTTAGGCGACGGCGAGTGCCAGGAGGGGCAGGTGTGGGAAGCCGCAATGTGCGCGGGGAACTACGAGCTCGACACCCTCTGCGCGATCGTCGACTGGAACCGCTTCCAGCTCGATGGGGCCGTCGAGGACATCCAGTCACTCGAGCCGATGCGCGAAAAGTTCGCGTCGTTCAAGTGGAACGTGCTCGAAGTCGACGGCCATGACGTTCAGGCGGTGCTCGAGGCGCTGAACGCCGCGAAAGCGGAACGCGGGCGGCCCACCTGCATCATCGCCCACACCGTGAAGGGCAAGGGTGTCTCGTTCATGGAGCACAACAATGAGTTCCATGGTAAGGCGCCCACGGGCGAGCAGCTCCAGGTGGCGCTTGCGCAATTGAATGGGGGTCAGGAGGCAGGAGTCAGGGGGGGTCGGCGTGACGGTGTCAGGGGCCTGCGCGAGCAGTCCCCCAAACCTTCACCCTGACACCCGCTGATCCCTGACTCCTGCCTTCTGACTCCTGACTCCTTGTCTACGCGAATGCTCTCAACGAGATACACCCCCAGAATCGGCCGCGCCACTCGTGAGGCATACGGGGATGCGCTCCTCGAGCTCGGACGAAAGAATCGCGACGTGGTGGCGATCGATGCCGACCTCGCCAAATCCACCTTCAGCTGGACGTTCGGCAAGCACTTCCCGGAGCGGTTCTTCAACATCGGCATCCAGGAAGCGAACATGGTGGGGATCGCCTCCGGTCTCGCGTCGAGCGGCAAGATCCCGTTCATCTCGAGCTTTGCCGCCTTCGCGCTGTGCAAAGGCTTCGACCAGCTTCGCATGGGAGCGGCCTACCCACATCTCAACGTCAAGGTCGCCGGCTCGCACGGTGGCATCTCGATCGGTGAGGACGGCGTGTCGCAGCAGTCGGTTGAGGACGTCGCCCTGGCGTGCGCACTTCCGGGATTCATCGTCTGCATTCCGGCCGACGAGGTCTCGATGACCGCGGCGGTGCACGCGGCCGCGGCGCACCGCGGTCCCGTTTACCTGCGGCTGGGCCGGCCGAAGGCGGCCATCGTGCACGACGCGCCACTCGACTTCGTGTTCGGGCGTGCGATCACGGTCCGCGACGGCGACGCCCTGACCATCGTCGCGAATGGGCTGCTCGTCGCGCAGGCGCTGATGGCCGCCGAACGGCTCGCCGACCGCGGCATCAGCGTGCGCGTGCTCGACATGCACACCGTGAAGCCGATCGACGTCGACGCGCTCACGCGCGCCTCGCGCGAGACCGGCGCGTTCGTGGTCGCCGAGGAGCATCTGCACCACGGGGGCCTCGGGAGCGTCGTGGCTGCCACGCTCGCGCAGACCGTCCCCGCACCGATCGCCTTCGTCAACCTCGGCGATCGTTATGCGGAATCGGGCAAGCCCGACGACCTGCTCCGCAAGTACGGCATGACCGCCGATGCCATCGTCACCGCGGCCGAATCGGTGGTGCGCCAGCGATGATGCAGGTTCCGCCCGGAGAGTCGATGCTGGCCGGCTCGCGAAGCTGGCCGCTCTATCTCTTCGCGGCGTGGGCGATCGGCGCCGCGGCGGCCCTGTTGTCGATCTGGCTCGGCCGGCATCACGCGCCGCGCGTGAAGGTGATCTGGACGGTGCTCGTCATCGCCGTCCCCATCGTCGGCGCGCTGGCGTGGTTCGTCCTTGGCCACCAGCGCCGCATGCGCTGACGGCGACTCACTCGTCGAGTAGATACTCCCGCAGCTCCTCGAAGCTCCGCGCCACCATCTCGGCGGCGCTTGGCCCGCCATCGCGCACGATGTCGAGACGGATGGCGCGGAAGCCCGCGTCGAGCGCGCCGCGGACATCGGTGCGCTCGTTGTCGCCGATGTGGATGATCGTCTCGGGCGCGCGCCCAAGCGCGGTCGCACACGCCTCGAACATCTCGCGCCGCGGCTTGGCGTGTCCGACGTTCATCGAGTAGATGCGGGCGCTGAAGCGCTCGTGCAGCCCCTCGCGCTCCAGCAACGCATCCTGCGCGGCACTCGAGGCGAAGCCGGTGTCGGAGAGGATGGCCAGCGCAAACCGCGAGGCCAGGCTCTCGACGGTCTCCTTCGCGCCAGCGAGGAGCGCCGGAGGAAACTCGAGCAGCGTGTCGTCCACCGCGCGCACGGCGGCGGCAACATGCTCGCAGTCCCGCGGCCGCGTCACGTTCAGCCGGCCGAGCATCCAGCGGATGCGCTCGTCAGCCGTGTAGCCGCGATGCTCTTCGCGCCACCAGCGGTCGGCCTCGACGGCCGACGCGCGGTAGAGCGAGGAGAACTCCTCGTCGGCAACGTCGCACTCGAGGTTGCGCAGCATGCGTCGCAGCGCCGCCTGCCGTCGCTCGAGCCGCTCGGGCAGGGTGCCGCCGTCGAACAACGTGTCCCAGTAGTCGAGGGAAAGTGCGTACTGCATGGAGAGTAGGTCAGGGGCCGGGGGCCAAGGGCGGGGCTCCAGGGATGAGCTACGTGGAATCCCTGGCCCTCCCCTTGGCCCTTGGCCCGTGACCCTCGACCCTATCTCGTCGGTTTCTTGGGGGGGTCGTCGCCCTTGAACACGTCGCGGTTGATCTGCACGTACTGCTTCATGTTCGCCGGGACGTCTTCCTCCGGGAAGATCGCGGTCACCGGGCATTCCGGCTCACAGGCGCCGCAGTCGATGCATTCATCCGGATGGATGAACAGCTGCTGCTCCCCCTCATAAATGCAATCGACGGGACAGACGTCGACACACGCCTTGTCCTTCACGCCGATGCATGGTTCGGTAATGATGTAAGGCATCGATCCCTCGTTTGTCCCCAATGCGACAGCGCCGCGAACGCGCTGCGCATTCCGCGTTCCACGGGAGGAATAATAACCCCGGTCGCAAAGCGCAGCCAATCGCCAGTCGAGCGTCAGTGCGCGCGGTGGTCGCCGCGCTGAAAGGCGAGAAACTCGTGGACGGCGGCGATCGCCGCCGCGTCGGTCGTGCGGATTCGCACCTCGGCGCCCCCGGCCAGCTCGCGCGCCTCGTAGGAGATCTGTGCCTTCCGCTCGGCCATCACGCGGGTGCCCGGTACCTCGCGCGCGTGAACGAACCCGGGGATGGTGAAATCCCCCTGGGAGAACCGAGCCGCGATGGCGCGCATGTGGGCCCGAATCGTCTCGACGCCCGCGTGGTCGGCGGTGTCTCGTTGCAGCTCGATGCGCCCCCCGTCGGGCAGCGGCTCGAATCGGTGCCCCGACGTGTACTGGTCCACCCCCATCGCCTCGTGGCCGCGCGCCTGAACGCCGGCGAACGCGGTATCGGCGCTGGTGTCGGGGGCCGAGTCACCGGCGCATGCGAATGCGGAAGCTACGAGCAGGATGTACCCGGGTCGCATCATTGCCTCCATGGTGGTGGAGCCCCGTGCGTCCGCTCGAGCTCGGGGTTTTCGCGGAAGAGCGTGGCGGTTCGTCCGATCACCTGGACGACGTCCGCGCCCGTCTCCCGCGCGAGACGCTCGGCCATCGCGCGTGGCTTTTCCTCGACCGGGCGCCCCAGCTGAATCTTCACCAGCTCACGTGTGCGGAGCGCGTCGTCGAGCGCCCCGATGAGTGTCGGCGTGATCCCCTGCGCGCCAACGTGCACGAGTGGATCGAGATGGTGGGCCTCCGCGCGTAGCTCCGCTCGTTCCTTTCCGGTTAGCGGCATGTTGCTCTCGTCTGGCGCCTCTCGATTGTAGCAGGCGCCGCCCTACGCCGCCATCTCCTCCTCATCGGGGAACCCGTGCTGCTTGCGTCCCTCGGGTCCTTCATGCTTGGCGGTCACCTTGTACAGCTCGAACCGGCCGTCGGCCGCCTCGGCGGCGACGCGGAGCCTGAGCGTGTCCATTTCCACCGGAGACATCGGCTTGAAGTCGCGCGCGATGCGGAGGTTCTGGCGCAGCACCCGCAGGGATTCGATCCCCGAGATCGTGCCGGCGACGGGCAGGCTCATCGCGTAACGCAGCGCCTCGTCCGGTGTGACCACTTTCTTCTTGATCATGTTCGCTTCGCCACCGAAGCTCTTCATTCCGATGGCGGCGATTCCGCGCCTCACGAGCTCCGGGAGCACGCGCTGCTCGAAGCTGCGGAACGTCGCATCGAAGCAGTTGAGAGGGAGCTGACAGGTGTCGAAGGGAAAGTCGTACGAGAGCATCTTCAGGTGAAGGTCCGGATCCTTGTGTCCGGTGAAGCCGATGCAGCGGACCTTCCCCTGCGCCTTGGCGGCGAGGAGCGCGTCGGCCGCCCCGCCGGTCATGAAATGGCGCTCCGGGTCGTTGTAGTACGCGACCTCGTGAATCTGCCACAGGTCGAGGTAGTCGGTGCCAAGACGCTTCAGCGATTGCTCGAGCTGACGCATCGCCGTCTTCGCGTCGCGCCCGTGGGTGCAGACCTTCGTCATGAGGAAGACGCGCCCGCGCTTCCCCCTGGCGAGCGCCTTGCCCATCCGCTTCTCGCTCTCGCCGTCGTGGTATTCCCACGCGTTGTCCATGAAGGTGACACCGGCATCGATCGCCTCGTGGATGATCCGAGTCGCCTCGGCCTGGGTATCGACGAGGCCGAGGTGATAGCCGCCGAGCCCGATGATGGAGACGTCGGCCCCGGTGTTGCCGAGGGGTCGGGTGGGGACCGGGGTCAAAGGTGTGCGCTTCGCTCGGGCGGGCATTGCGAGGTCTCGGGTTTGGGACGACAGCACGAGCGGCAATGTGCGTACCTACAGGAACACCCGAAGACGTCAGACGTCAGGTGTCAGGTGTCAGGCGTCGGAGACTTCGGCCGCGCCACGCCGCTTGCCCCTCTGACTACTGAGACCTGACCTCTGACGCCCGACGTCTTCGGGTGTTCGCCTAGTTCCGCTCCCACGCGAACCCCGTCGCCAACCGCTCCAGCCTCTTCTCTTCCAGATTGTATCGAAGGACGACCATCGCGCCCATGCGCTCCGCGCGCCCCCGCATGGCGATGTCATCGATGCCATCCCCATCGGCATCGAGCGCGTGGAGGGCGACGTGTGCGCGGAAGCGCGGGTCGAGCACCGCGAGCGGCGTCACTCCACCCGTATCCGATACCGCGACGGCACCCTGGCGCACGTACTCGTAGTTGCCGGCGACGAGCGTCACGATGAGCAACATGCGCGCGTCGGCGAAGCAGCCGATGGCGTGCGACGTTTCGATTCGCAGCGTGTTCTGCAGCCGCTCGGGGAGGCGCACGGACGCATCGCGCAACGCCTGCTCCACGGAGTCTCGCGCGAACCCGGCCTGTAGCCACACGTGCTCCGGGACGCTGTCGCGACTGCACGTGCCCGTTACGGCGTCGGCGACGGAATCGGTGCGCACCGCGCCGGCGATCAGCGTCTCCTTCGCGCGAGCCAGGGAATCCACACGCCGCGGGGCGGCGAGCGTCGCCACGATGCGGCCGTTCCAGATGTCGAAGCCATTCACGGTGACGGTGTCGCTTCCCCAGGGGCCGTACAGGCGGAAGCGATCGCCCTCGCGCACGGGTGAGATCATGTCGATCGCCTCACGAAACGCGGCCCGGTGCGCGGGCGTCGTGAGCTTCGCGTCGAAGCGTCCGATGTCGATGAGCATTCGCTTTCCGCGCGCGGCCGCGGTGTACCAGCTCTGTCCGCGCGCGGCGAAGACCATGTATCTCGCGAGGGAGTCGGCGACGGGCGGCAGCACGACGAATCGCGACTGTGGATGCACCGGCGCGCGCAGCGAATCGGTAGCCAGCTCGATCACGGCTTCCGTGTCGCCGGATGCGTCGGACGTCGCGATGAACGACGCCGGAACAGTGTCGTTCGCGAGCGGGTCATCGGCGACTGGCGCGTCCGCCGAACCGCGGGAACGCGCGCACGCGGCGACGACGAACACTAGAATGCAGGCGAACCCGAACCGGGGGAGGTTCATGGAAGCACGTGGGGGCATCCGTGAAGGACGAGCGATGAGCGGGGCGCGTTTCCGCCTGGCCGCAGCCATTCGCCCGCGCTAAGCTACTCGTTTTTCACGACATCCGTGACAGCCCCAGGCTCCATCCGGGAAGTCCCCGTCGCCTGCGCCGTGCTCGCCGCCGGGCAGGGTACGCGCTTCGGCGAGCCCAAGGCGCTCGCCCGCCTGCCGTCGGGCGAGCGCTTTCTCGACGCGGTGGTTCGGGTGGCAACCGAAGCCGACCTGCACCCCGTTCTCACGGTAGTGCAGCCAGGGGTTACGGTACCCGCTCGGGCGAGGGCCATCTTGAACCCGCACCCGAATAGCGAACAGGCGATCTCCCTTCGGCTGGCGCTCGCGGGGCTGGCAAACGACCGGGCGGAGGCAGTGGTGGTGTGGCCGGTCGACCACCCATTCGTCCATCTAGTGAGCGTGCTGGCGCTGGTTGATGCGTTCAAACGGACGCGGGCGCCGATCGTCCTCCCCGTGCATCAAGGGCGTCGCGGCCATCCTGTTCTCTTCGCGCGCACGGTGTGGCTCGAGCTCATGACGACGTCGACCGGCGGAGCCCGCACCGTGGTGCGCGCTCACGCCGCTGACGTCGTCGAGGTACCGGTGCCTGACGAGGGTGTCACGCGCGACATCGATACACGATCAGACATGCCGCAGAGCGGCGGGAGAACTTCTGATGGCGTTTCTTGAACTGGACGGCACTCCGCGGGAGCTGGGTCCGGAGACGAGCATAGGGAGCGGGTCGCAGGCGGCGTGGCGTGTGCCGAGCAAGGACCTCGCGGCCAAGCACTTCAGCGTGCATGTCAATGGCGACGGATCGGGGAAAGTCGTTCCCGCGTCGGCCCAGCATATCGTCATCCTGAATGGCGAGCCCGTGCCCGTGTCGGGCGCGGCCGTCAAGGGCGGTGACATCATCTCCGCAGGGACGGCCCACTTCATTTTCCTCAAGAAGGAGTCGGACAAGCGTCCCGAGCTCCCCGAGCCCGCCGGCGCGGCGTTCCTCGTCGACGCCCAGAACCGCCGCGCCTATCCGCTCAATCGCCGCGTGGTGCAGATCGGTCGCGAGATCGGGTGCAACATCGTGCTGAAGGACACGAGCGTCTCGCGCTTTCACGCCGACATTCGCGCGGAAGGCGGACAGCACGTGATCTACTCGATGGGCTCCGGCGGGACGAAGGTCGGCGAGGAATCGGTGAAGCACCCTCGCATGCTGCGCGAAGGCGACGTCATCCGTGTCGGACGCGCGTCGTTCACGTTCACGCGTGACAAGGTCCCCACGGGTATGAAGGTCGTCGACCTCGAGGAGCACGCGGATGAGTCGTTCGCGCGCCGCGAGACGGTCGTCTATCAGAAGGCGATCACGGGCTCGCACGACACGTTCAAGATCCGGCGCGGACCTGGGCCGATGGTCGTGGGCGCGGTCGTCGTCATTCTGGGCGTCGTCGCCTGGTTGGCAGCTCGCTAGCCCAATCCAACGTTCGGCGCTCTGAATTCGGCGGGGAGCCAGCTCATGGCTCCCCGCTTTGCAATTCCGGCCGCCAGGGGCCACGGACAGCCGAACTGCCGAATCAGCCATTGGGGTCATTCGCGTTTGTTATTCGGGTCATTCGGCCGTTCGGCGGTTTCTGGCCCTCCGTACCGGTCCTGCGCGTGTCGGGTCAGTCGCCACGATTCAGCTCCGCCGCGAACCTCGCCTGAAGCTTCCGGAATGCGCTCTCGTAGGCGGCGATTCGGTCGCCCTCGGTCGCGGAATGGAGAAACGGCTTTCTCCTCCCGGTGATCATCGTGTCCGCTCCGCCCGCGTGATGCACGCGCATCCACGGTCGGAACGCAGGGCACTCGACGTTAGGCAGGGCAACCGACAGGTAGGCGTAGTCCTCCGTGTCGAACTGGTTCGAGAGGTGCAGCGTCGTCAGCGATCGGCATCGGGCGAGCGGTCGGAGCCCGCCGGATTCGACGGTCAGATTGGTGAGCGTGAGCTCCTCGAGCAACGGGAGCTCGCCGAGTGGCTCGAGCGAGATCGCCCGCTGCTTGTTCCAGATGCCTCCCGAGTACTCGAAGGCCGTGAGGTTGGACAACGCCGCCAGCGCCGACAAGTCGCGAACCTTCGGGGTGTCGACGAGGATCAGCGTCTCCAGCCTCGTCAATCGCCCGATCGCGTCGAGCGTGGTGAGTCTCGTATTCCACTCGACCTTCAGGTTGCGTAGACGCGGAAGACTCGCGAGCGGCGCGAGATCGGCTGCGCGCAACTCGTAGAAGTACAGGTATTCGACGTCGAGCAGGGGGGTGATGGCGGCAATGTCGCCGTCCTTCATCCCCACGAGATACGCAGCCCGCCCGGGCTCGATCCGAGACAAGCCCTTCGTGGTGTGAAGCACCCCGTCGACGATGAGAATGGGCTTGTCGCTGACCGTCCACTTCGTGTCCGGCCACGGATTGAACCTGAGAGACGGATGATCGAGTCGCCCCATTTCGATCACGGGAATGGCGGCAGCCAGCCTGAGGTCCGCGACGCCGGTTGCGTGACTTTGCCATCGCGCCTTCGCCGCCACCAGAAGAGCGACGGCGGCCCCCGCCGACGCCGATCGCTGAGGACCTCGCGACTGCCCGGTGAAGGCCGCGGCTAACCCCTTCGGATTAGGCGACTTCCGCCTGTGTCTCCGCTCACCGCGCGCGGTTGCTAATCCCGACAGTTTTACTTAGGATTCCCTGACGAACCGGGCGCCACCGAGGACAGCGCCCGCGACGCGTGCCCGAAGCCGCTGGCGTAACGCGCGGCGCTCCGCAGGCTGGAAGCGCATCGGGCGCGGATCTTCAGGCGAAGGGATGACGTCTAGGACGCCGCAGGCGTGGCCTCGCAGCGTGATCGCGTGTCCCCCTGCCCTCTTGGGAGTTTGCTATGAGCTCGTCAATCGAGTCACTCGTCACCCGTGAGTACCAGCACGGCTTCGTCACCGACGTCGAGACGGAGACCGTTCCGCGCGGGCTGAGCGAAGACACCGTCCGCCTGATCTCGGCGAAGAAGAACGAGCCGCCATTCATGCTCGAGTGGCGGCTGAAGGCGTATCGCCGCTGGCAGTCGATGACGGAGCCGCACTGGAGCAACGTCACGTACCCGGCCATCGACTACCAGGACATCATCTACTACTCGGCGCCGAAGAGCGTGAAGCCGCTCCAATCGCTCGACGAGGCCGATCCCGAGCTGCTGCGCACGTACGAGAAGCTCGGCATCCCGCTCACCGAGCAGAAGCGGCTCGCCGGCGTCGCCGTCGACGCCATCTTCGACAGCGTGTCGGTTGGGACGACGATGAAGGAGGAGCTGTCGAAGCTCGGGATCATCTTCTGCTCGTTCGGCGAAGCGGTGCAGCACCACCCCGAACTGGTGCAGAAGTACCTCGGGTCCGTCGTCCCCTACAGCGACAACTTCTTCGCCGCGCTCAACTCGGCGGTCTTCAGCGATGGGTCGTTCGTCTACGTGCCGCCGGGCGTTCGTTGCCCGATGGAGCTCTCGACGTATTTCCGGATCAACGCGGCCGACACGGGGCAGTTCGAGCGGACGCTGATCATCGCCGACGAGGGAGCCTACGTGAGCTACCTCGAGGGGTGCACGGCGCCGAAGCGCGACCAGAACCAGCTGCACGCCGCGGTCGTCGAGCTGGTCGCGCTCGAGAACGCGACGGTGAAGTACTCGACGGTTCAGAACTGGTACGCGGGGGACTCCGAGGGGAAGGGTGGCATCTACAACTTCGTCACGAAGCGCGGGAAGTGCGTGGGCCGTCGCTCGAAGATCTCCTGGACGCAGGTGGAGACGGGCTCGGCGATCACGTGGAAGTATCCGAGCGTGATTCTCCAGGGCGATGACTCGGTGGGCGAGTTCTACTCGGTGGCGGTGGTGAACAACCACCAGCAGGCCGACACCGGGACGAAGATGATCCACATCGGCAAGAACACGAAGTCGAACATCGTCTCGAAGGGGATCAGCGCGGGCCAGGGGAACAACTCCTATCGCGGCCGCGTGAAGGTGATGCCCAAGGCCGAGAACGCGCGCAACTACACGCAGTGCGACTCGATGCTGATCGGGAACCGCTGCGGCGCGCACACGTTCCCCTACATCGAGGTGCAGAACAACACGGCGACGGTCGAGCACGAGGCGTCGACGTCGAAGATCGGTGAGGATCAGATCTTCTACTGCAAGCAGCGCGGCCTGTCGGCCGAGCATGCGGTGTCGATGATCGTGAGTGGCTTTTGCCGCGAAGTCTTCAAGGAGCTTCCGATGGAATTCGCCCTTGAAGCTCAACAGTTGTTGGGCATAACGCTCGAAGGGAGCGTAGGGTGACGCAACCACGATTGCGGATTGCGGACTGCGGATTGCGAGCGCGAGCTTCTCGCCGCTGGCCGGTCATACGCAATCCGGAATCCGCAGTCCGCAATCGAGTCTGAGACAACACACATGCTCGTCATAAAGAATCTGCATGCCTCCGTCGACGGGACCCCGATCCTCCGCGGCATTGACCTCGAGGTGAGGGCCGGCGAAGTCCACGCCGTCATGGGACCTAACGGGTCCGGGAAGAGCACGCTCGCCCAGGTGCTCGCCGGGCACCCGGCGTACGAGGTGACCGAGGGAACGGCATACTATCAGGGCCGCGATCTCCTCGCCTTGGAACCGGAGGAGCGCGCGCAAGCGGGGGTGTTCCTCGCGTTTCAATATCCGGTGGAGATTCCCGGCGTGTCGAACGCGTATTTCCTCCGCTCGGCGTACAACGAGCTGCGAAAGGCACGCGGCGATGAGGAAGTGGACCCGCTCGATTTCCTCCAGATCATGGAGGACCGGCTGAAGCTCGTCGACATGGACGACTCCATGCTCAACCGCTCGGTGAACGCGGGCTTCTCGGGCGGCGAGAAAAAGCGCAACGAGATCCTCCAGATGGCCGTGCTCCAGCCGACGCTCGCCATCCTCGATGAGACCGACTCGGGCCTCGACATCGATGCGCTGCGTGTCGTCGCGCATGGCGTGAACCAGCTCCGGCGTCCCGACAACGCGACGATCGTCGTCACGCACTACCAGCGGCTGCTCAACTACATCATCCCCGATCGCGTGCACGTACTGGCGGCGGGACGGATCGTGAAGTCGGGCGGGAAGGAGCTCGCGCTCGAGCTCGAGGCGAAGGGCTACGACTGGGTGACCCCCGGAGCCGCGGCGTGACGCAACCGTACCTCGCTGATTTCGAGACCTTCTCCGCCAACGGTGGCGGCGCCGGTCCCGACTGGCTGCCTCCCGTCCGTCGCGCGGCCATCGCGCGATTCGCGGCGCTCGGGTTCCCGACCCCGCGCAACGAGGATTGGCACTTTACCAGCGTCGCGCCGATCACGGAATCCGAGTTCCACCCGCTGACGGCGTCGTCAGGTGATGTGCAGGCCGAGGATCTCACGCCATTCCTCTTCGGCCGGCGCGACTGGCCGACGTTCGTCTTCGTGAACGGCCGGTATACGCCCGAGCTGTCCAGCGGCGATGGGGCACCCTCCGGTGTGCGCGTGATGGATCTGGCGCGGGCGTGGCGCGACGCCCCCGATCTGCTCAGGCCCCATCTCACGAAGGTCGCCACGTTCGACGCGCAGAGCTTCACGGCGCTGAATACCGCGTTCATGTCCGATGGCGCGCTCGTCCACGTGGCGAAGGACGTGCGGGCCGAGGTGCCGATTCACATCCTCCACGTCGTCGATCCCATCGCGGCGCGCGTCGTCATGCACCCGCGCCATCTCCTCGTCGTCGATCGTCACGCGAGCGCTCGCATCATCGAGAGCTACGTCTCGCTCGGCACCGCCCGGTATTTCACCAACGCCGTCACCGAGATCGTGCTCGGCGAGGGCGCGCACCTGGCGCACTACAAGATTCAGCGGGAGAGTCAGCGGGCGTTTCACGTCGGCACAACGGAAGTGCGCCAGCCGCGTGACTCCAGGTTCTCGTCGTTCTCGTTCGCGACGGGCGCCGCGCTGTCGCGCACGAACATTTACACGACGCTCGAAGGCGAAGGCGCGGAAGTGTGGATGAACGGCCTGTACATGGTGGATGGCGAACAGCACGTCGACCATCAGACGCGCATCGAGCATGCGGCGCCGAGCTGCGCCAGCCACGAGGTCTACAAGGGCATCCTCGGCGGGGCGTCACACGGGGTGTTCAATGGCAAGGTGTTCGTGAGGCCGATCGCGCAAAAGACGGACGGCAAGCAGGAGAACAACAATCTCCTGCTGTCGGACAAGGCACGGGTGGACACGAAGCCGCAGCTCGAGATCTTCGCCGATGATGTCAAATGCACGCACGGCGCGACGGTCGGAAAGCTCGACGCGCTCTCCCTCTTCTACATGAGGAGCCGCGGTCTCCCCGCCGAGGTGGCGCGCCGCCTCCTGATCTACGCCTTCGCGGCCGACGTGCTGGAGCGGCTGGAGCTCGTGGAGGTTCGCGACGCACTCGAGGAGCTCACCCTGCAGCGGTTTTCGCTCATGGACAGCGGGCCAGGAGCCACGGGCCAAGGGCCAGAAGTCGGGTCACGGGTGGGGTCGGGGGCAGGATCACTCGGCGAGGACTGAACCGCGACCCCCGACCCGCGGCTCGGCCCGTGACCCCTGACCCGCCTCACTAACGTGGACCTCTCAGCCCTCTACCAGTCCATCATCCTCGACCACAACCGCCGCCCGCGGAACTATCGCGAGCTCGCGGACGCGGATCGACGGTCGGAGGGGCGGAATCCGCTATGCGGCGACGAGGTCACCGTGTGGCTCAAGATGGATGGGGATCGCATCGAGGACGCCTCGTTCCTCGGCTCGGGCTGCGCCATCTCGAAGGCGTCCGCGTCGATCATGACGACCGCCGTCAAGGGAAAGACGCGGGCCGAGGCGTCCGCGCTCTTCGATCGCTTTCACGATCTGGTGACCGGGAACGCGTCGGCCCGCCCCGATGATCCTGCCCTTGGCTCGCTCGCGGCGTTTTCCGGCGTGTCGCGATTCCCCGTGCGCGTAAAATGCGCGAGCCTCGCGTGGCATGCGATGCGCGCGGCGCTGCGCGGCGAGGGCGACGTGGCGACCACCGAGCGGCAGTGAGCCTGGGGCAGGCCGGGTTCCATCTCGCAGCCGCGCTGAAGGATGTGCCTGACGGGACGATGCTCTCGGTGCAACTCGAGACGGGGGAGCGGGTGTGCCTCTACAACTTTCGTGGTGAGATCGGCGCCGTGAGCGACACCTGCCCGCACCAGGACTTCCCGATGTGCGATGGAACGCTGCTCGACGATGGAACGATCGAGTGCGCGTGGCATGGCGCACGCTTCGACCGGCGCACCGGCGATGTCCGCCGGCACCCGGCGACCGATCCGCTCGCGATCTACGAGGTCGCGGTTCGCGACGGCCAGGTCTTCGTCGGCCCGCGGAAGACCGCATGACCCTCGCGCCGCGCTCCGATTTCCCGCTCCTGGCGGCCCATCCCGAGCTGTGCTATCTGGACACCGCGGCCACCTCGCAGAAGCCCCGTGCGGTGCTCGACGCCATCCGCGCGTACTACGAGCACGACAACGCGAATCCTCATCGGGGCGCGTACGAGCTTTCGGTCCGCGCCACGGATCGCTACGCCGAGGCCCGCGCGCGCATCGCGCGCTTTCTCGGCGTCGCCGACCCCGCGTCGCTCATCTTCACACGTGGCACGACGGAATCCATCAATCTCGTCGCGGCGGCCTGGGGCCGGACGAACGTGCGCGCAGGCGACGAAATCGTCATCACCGGGCTCGAGCACCACGCCAACTTCGTTCCCTGGCAGCAGCTGGCGATCGAGCGGGGCGCCCATCTCCGCATCTGCGACCTGACGTCAAGCGGCGAGATCGATCTCGACTGCCTGACGAGTCTCATCGGCGAGAGGACGCGCGTGGTGGCCTTCAGCCACGTCTCCAATGCACTGGGGACGATCAATCCGGTGCGAGAGATCGCCGCGCTCGTGCGCGAGCGGTGCGACGCGATCATCGTCTGCGACGGCGCGCAGAGCGCCCCGCACATTCCGGTCAGGTTCGACACGCTGGGGATCGACTTCTACGCCTTCAGCGGCCACAAGATGCTCGGCCCCATGGGGATCGGCGGGTTGATCGGGCGGCGCGCCGTGCTCGAGGACATGTCACCGTACCAGACCGGCGGTGACATGATTGAGTACGTGTTCGATGACCGGACGAGCTGGAACGTGCTCCCGCACAAGTTCGAGGCGGGAACGCCGAACGTCGCCGGAGCGGTGGGGCTGGCCGCGGCGGTCGAGTACCTCGAGGGCCTCGGCATGGACCGGGTCGCCGACCACGAGCAAACGATTCTCCGCACAGCGGTCGATGCGCTCGGCACACTCGAGGGAGTACGGCTCCTCGGCCCCCCGCTTTCACGCCGCAGCGGCGTCGTCTCCTTCGTCGTCGACGAGATCCATCCGCACGACCTCGCGACCGTCCTGGATGGCTACGGCGTGTGCGTGCGCGCGGGGCATCACTGCGCGCAACCGCTCATGCGCCGACTCGGAGTTCCCGCGACGACCCGGGCATCGTTCTACGTGTATACCGATGTGAGTGACGTCGCGCGCCTCGCCGAAGGGGTCGCGCGCGCACAGGCGATGTTCGCGCAGCCGAGCGCGCCGCAGCGCTGACGAGCTCGTCGAGGGCCGCCTCGACCTGATACAACCCGGGACGGAGCCGCAGCGCCGCGCGAAACGAGCTCATCGCGAGAAAGAGCTCACCGGAGTCCCGCAGCGAGATGCCTAACCGGGTGTGCGCCTCCGCGTCGAGCGGCCGTGCCGCGGCCGCCTCGCGAAGGTGCGCGACCGCCTCCGCGTGGCGCCCCTGTCCGGCGAGCGCGATCCCGAGGTAGAGCAACGCGTCCGCATCATCGGGGCGGCTCGCCAGAACGTCGCGAAACTCCCGCTCGGCGTCGGCGAACGCTTCCTCCTGAAGATGCTGCCAGCCGTCACTGAATGCGGCGTCGACCGCGCGCACCGCCGTCACCGCGAGGGGACGAGGGGCCAGTGTCTTCCACGACATCAGCGAGAGAAGTTTGCGGAGGCGCATGGCGGCGAGCGAGCGTGGTGATGAATCCTGTCGGTTCGCTCATAGGCACTCGCTGCGCCACACGCTCGATCAGATCCAAATACCGATGGCAGAACGACTTGACATATTTCGAACCGGGCCCGCTCGTCTCACGCCGAGGACAGGTCGGGCCTGACGGTGAACGATGGAGAGGACACAAGGACGGGGATTTTCCCTCGAGCACCTCGAGCACCTCGAGCACCTCTCAGCACAAGTGCACTGCCATCGCCTTGAAGCTCGCCCACACTTCGTTTCCGCGCGACAGCGCGAGCTCCTCAGCCGACCGAGTCGTGAGGGCCGCGATGAGTGGCGTGTCGTGAACGTCGATCGTCACGCGCGTGAGGGCGCCGGACGACGCCACCTCCGTGATGCGCCCGCGAAAGACGTTGCGCGCCGACGATGGGTGCGGCTCGACCGATACCAGTATCTCTTCCGCGCGAATCACGGCGTGGCCCGCCCCCTCGGCCGCATCGCCCACGGTGTACAGTGTCAGTGGCCCGGCGCGGAACTCGATGGCGTGCTTTCCGCGCGCCGTGACATCGTGCACGTCCTCGTCGGATGCGCTCCAGTCGGGCGCGACGTCGCGCAGATGGTGGACGGTGCCGGCAAGGACGTTCTCCGCACCGAGGAACTCGGCGATGTACGGTGATGCCGGCTCGCGAAAGACGCGCTCGGGAGGTCCGGATTGGAGAACGCGACCGCCGTCGAGAAGGATCGCGACGTCGCCGAGCAGGCCCGCTTCGGTGAAATCGTGCGTCACCTGGAGCACCGTGATGTTCCAATCCTGATGCAGCGTGCGAACCTCGCGACGAACACGCACGCGGCGGCGCGGGTCGAGCGCGCTGAACGGCTCATCGAGGAGGAGAATGGATGGCCGCGCGGCCAGCGCGCGCGCGATGGCGACGAGTTGGCGCTCCCCGCCGGAGAGGCCGCGCACTGATCGCCCGACGAGCGCCTCGACGCCAAGTCGCTCGATCGTCTCGCGGGCAACGGCTGCGTTCGCCGCACCGTAGGCGATGTTCTCGTCGACGCTGAGGTGCGGAAAGAGATACCCGTGCTGGTAGACAAAGCCCACGCGCCGCGCCTCCGGGGGAAGCCCACGCATGTCGCGCCCGTCGAGGGTGACCGTGCCGCCGCGCAGCGGTCGAATCCCGGCGATCGTCTCCAGCAATGTCGTCTTGCCGGACCCCGCCGGTCCGATGACGACACCATACTTGCCGGTGGGCACGGCGAACGAGACATCGCGCAGCTCGAACGCCCCCAGGCGCGCCTGAACGCCCTGTAGACCGATCACGCTTCCCCCGCCCACCCGGCGTCCGTCGCCGCTCGTCCGTACCTCAGCGCGCGCAGCAGCGTCAACGGGACCAACGACAGAATCGCCAGCACGGCCGCCACCGGCAGGGCTTCGGACAATCCGAAGCTGGTAAAGCGGTCGAAGCTCAGCACGCTCGCGGCCTTGGGGTTGTAGGTGATGACCACGATCGCCCCGAACTCGCTCACGGCACGGGCCCACATCACCACCGCCGCCGCGACGAGACCGCGCATCGACAATGGCAGCGACACGCGCCGGAAGGCGCGCCAGGGCGGGTCGCCTAACGTCCTCGCGACGGCCTCGTATCGTGGATCGACGCGCGCAAACGCCTCACGAGCCCCGCTCACGTACAGCGGAGCCGATACAAAGAGCATCGCGACCGCGATGCCGATCGGAGAGCCGACGATACGAATGCCCGCCTCGAGGGCGGCCCCGCCAACGGCGCTGTCGCGGCCGAGCACGAGAAGCAGCGCGATCCCGGCAACGGGGTGCGGGATGAGCAGCGGCAGATCCAGGACCGCCGAGAGGATCGCGCGGCCGCGGAACTGTTTGCGGGCGAGGAGGTAGGCGATCGGCGTCCCGCCGGCGACCCCGCACAATACCGCCGCGGTCGCGGTCACGAGCGTCAGCCACAGCGAGGACCGCAACTCGGCATCGGTCGTGAGCTTGCGAAGCCCGCTTCCGCCGCCCGTCGCGACGAGCTCCGCGATCGGGGCGACGAGGAAAAGGAGGAAGATGGACGCGAGCGTCGCGGCGACGACGCTGGCGACGCGGTGCGAAAGGCGAGAAGGGGTCAAAGGGCTCGAAGGCGGTCGAGGGCGGTCAAGGGGGCGCGAGGGAAATCTGACTCGCCGAGAGGATGCCTGCCAATCGCCCCTCCACCGCCCTCCACCGCCTTCGACCCCCTCGACCCCTCATCGTATATTCCCCCCCATGCCGAATCCCGCCGTCGAGATCCAACACGTCTGGAAGCGCTACACCGGGCATGTGGCCGTGCGCGATCTCTCGCTCATCGTTCCCCGCGGCTCCGTGTACGGGCTGCTGGGACCGAACGGTGCCGGGAAGACCACGACGATCCGGATGCTCCTCAACATCATAGCCCCGGATGAGGGGACGATCCGCATCTTCGGCGAGCCGCACTCGAAACCGGGGATCACCGACCGGGTCGGCTACCTCCCCGAGGAGCGCGGGCTCTATCGCAAGATGCAGGTGCGCCGAGTTCTGCGATTTCTCGCCCAGCTCAAGGGGATGTCGGCCGGCGACGCCGATCGCAGAATCGATGAATGGCTCGAGCGGCTCGCGCTGAGAACCGCCGAGAAGGACTGGGGCGACGCGAAAGTCGATGAGCTGTCGCGGGGCATGCAACAGAAGGTCCAGTTCATCTCGACGCTCATCCACGACCCGGAGCTCGTCATTCTCGACGAGCCGTTCAGCGGCCTCGATCCCATCAACGCGCAGGCGCTGAAGGACATCGTCGTCGAGCTTCGGCAGCGTGGCAAATCGGTGATCTTCAGCACGCACCTCATGGACAACGCGGAACGTCTCTGCGACTCGGTGTGCATCATCGCGCGGGGGGGGAAAGTGCTCGACGGAGCCGTCGCCGAGGTCAAGGCGCGGCAGGGCGATCGTCACGTGGCGGTGGTGCTCTCGAACGGGACGCCCGCCGGCGTTCCCGAGATTCTCCGCGACCGTGCGCTCGTCGCCCGCTGTGACGACTCCAACCGCATGCTGGAGATCGAGCTGGCGCCTCGCGCATCGGCCCAGGAGCTGTTGACGCGGCTTCTCGGTGCCGGCGCGACGATCGAACGGTTCGAGCTCGTGCGCCCGTCTCTGCACCGCATCTTCCTCGACCGCGTGGGCGCGACCGGTGTCGAGGAGGGGATGAGCGGCCATGGGTAAGCTCTGGGTCATCACCGCGCGGGAATACGTCGAGCGCGTGCGCACGCGGTGGTTCCTGTTCAGCACCGTCTTCGGTCCGGTGTTCTTCGCGGCAATGATGATTCTCCCCGCGGTCATCGCGAAGCGCACCAAAGCGTCCGAGGAGGTCTCGCGCATCATCGTCCTCGACGCTACGGGACAGGGACTCGGCCGACGCATCGCCGACGGGCTGAGCGTGGGCATGATCGGCGACACGGCGCGCACGCGCGTCGAGGAGCTTGCGCCAGACCGCCTCGCGCCGGCCGAGAGCGCGGCGACGCGCGAGATCGTGCGCGGAGGGCTGACGGGATACCTCGTGCTCGACTCGGCGGTCGTGGAGGGCCGGCGCGTGCGCTACGCCGGCCGCAACGCGACGGCGGAGGCCGACATGGACATGCTCCGCCGCGTCGTGCGCGAAAGCGTGATGGAGATGCGACTCGAGATGGCCGGCGTCGAGCCGGAGCGATCCGCGTCGCTCGTACGCACACCGCTCGAGTTCGATCTCGAGCGGATTACCGACCGCGGTCGCGGCGGATCAGCGAGGGTGAGCATCTTCTTCGCGCTCACCATCGTGGTGATCCTCTACATGGCGCTCATGCTCTACGGGCAAGCGGTGCTGCGCGGGGTGATGGAGGAGAAGCAGACTCGCGTCGCCGAGGTCGTCGTTTCGAGCGTGCCGCCGTGGCAGCTTTTGGCGGGGAAGGTCATCGGCGTGGGAGCCGTGGGCCTCACGCAGTTCTTCGTCTGGATCTCCTCGGCCGTCCTGTTGATGCGCTACCGGGGCCCGATTCTCGAGAGGCTGGGTGCGTCGGCGATGTCGTTTACGCCTCCGGACGTCACCATCGGGATGGGGCTCATCCTGCTTCTCTTCTTCGTCGCCGGCTACGTGTTCTACTCGGCGTTGTTCGCGGCGGTGGGTGCCATGGTGAGCACGGAGCAGGAAGCGCAGCAGGCTTTGATGCCGATCATCCTGCTGCTCGTGTCGAGCTTCGCGTTCTTCCAGCCCATTCTCTCCAAGCCGACGAGCGGGCTGGCCCACACGCTATCCTGGCTGCCCTTCTCCGCCCCGATCGTGATGCCGTTGCGGATGGCCGTGATGCCTGTGGCGGGATGGGAGGTGGCCGTGGCGCTGATCTCGGTCGCGGCGGGGAGCTACATCGCCGTGTGGGTCGCGGCGCGCATCTACCGGACGGGGATGCTCATGTACGGCAAGCGCCCCACGATGCGCGAGCTCGCGCGGTGGCTCCGCACCGCGTGAGCGGAGTTCGTTAGGCGGCGGTCAGGCGCGGCACCCCGACCGACGGTACGTCTGGGTGACGAAGGTATACTCGGCGCCGAGCATCGAGACGCGAATCGAGTCCGCGTCGGAGAGGGTGCCGGCGATGCGGTGGCGCGTGGAGTCGACGCGCGTGCGCGCCCGCCCGACGAGGGAATAGGCCCGGTCGAGCACGCGGCATCCCACCAGCCCTTCGCGGTGGTCGTCGGCGATGTCGCGGTAGTACGCCAGCGCTCCCGACAGCGAGTCGACGGCCGCGGCCAGCGACGCCTCGACGTTCGCGTCGCCGCCGTTCACCACGGCGGCGAGTCCGTTGACCGCCGGCTGTGTGGCGACCGGCGCCACCGGAGGAGCGACGCGACCAGTACGCGGGCGGAGCGTCGAGAGCGCGATTACGCTGAGGAACGACACGGCGGCGACGGCGAGCCCAATGCGGCGGCGCCGCTGCCAGCGCTCGGCTTCCTCGTGAAAGTCGGGCGGCAGCGCGACCGCCGGACCCGTCGACGCGGCGAGGGAGTGTGCGAGCGCGGGCGTAACGGGACGCGGCCGGGGTTTGCTGGCCGGCGACGCCGGGCGTGCGCTCGCAGGCCGCACGGGTTCCCGCTGCGGTGCGGTCGCGGGCGCGGACGCCGCCGTACCGCCGTTGGGGCGCGGGGCGGCAGCCGAAGGCGGCGGCGTGACCTCGTCCTCATCCTCGTCAGGCAGCGGCTGCTGTCGCGCCGGCTTCTTGGGGACTGGCGGTGCCCCTACCAGGAGCGGCCTCGCCGCTGGCGGGCGCATACCTCGCGGCTCGGACGCAACCGGCGGGCGCGCATCCCGAGGCCGCGACGCGTCCGACGGGCTGTCCTCACGGCGAGTCGTGGACGCCGCGACGTCCTTCAGCCGCACCCATGGATCCTTGATCGCATCCCACCACTCATCGATGGGCTCCACCGGCGGCGGCTCGGGCGACGGGCGGCGGAGAGGCCGGAGGGTCGACTCGACGACCTCCTTCTCCGCAACGGGGAGCGGGACCACCGGAGCCGACGCCACATACGTCGTCCAGCTCACGCACGTGCGGTCGAGGCGCGTGGCATCGGGCGCGTGCGAGTCGAAGAGCTCGTAGAACGGGATGCAATACGACCGACTGACCCGCGGATCGTAGGTGAGGAACGCCCCCTTTGGCCTCGCCGGATCGGGCATCACGAGCATCGTCGTCTGCCAGGGCTGGTCGAAGTATGCCAGATGCGTCTCGACGTCGTCAGGCAGCAACTGCAGGCCGAGTCCCGTTCCGTTGCGGTACCAGCCAATGAGGGCCAGCTGGTGCCTATCGAGTCGCTTGCGCACGGTGTCGAACGACGCCTGTGTCACACGCGAGCCGAGCGCGTCGTCGCTGACGTCGGCGAAGGGAACGACGGTGTTGATGACGGAATAGCGCACCTTGGTGCGCGGACACTCGAAGAGCTGTCCGGCGAGGTACCCACCAAGCTCGAGGTCGGGCGCGGAGCGCAGGTGTCGCTCGACCTGGAGGAACGCGCGCTGGGTGATGAACAGCGACGCCTGCTGCTCCGTCGTCCGCATCATCGACGCGAGCAGATGGTACGAATCGGGCAGCGGCTTCCACAGGATCGCGCGTGCCGTCGGCAGCGGATCGCGCAGGACGTTCGCGCTCGCCGTCACCTCGCGGTCGTCTTCGCCTTCTCGCGCCGGTCGCCGCATGTCGATGCGCTCACCGCACCAGGACGGGACGGAGCAGCGTCGACGGCGCGGTGTCGTCAACGACGCCGAACGCCGGCTGCACGTCGAAGTAGCCCCACATCCGTGCGTGGGCCATCGCGTCGCCGGTATTCCAATCGAGCTTCTCGACGACGAAGGAGCCTGTCATCCGGGTGTACATGAGCGACCTGCTCCCCGCGTCATACCACGACGGCCACTCTCGCTCGGGAAGCTCACCGGTCCAGTAGACGACCTGGAGCGGCATGGGAACGGTCTCCCCGCCCACCCGGCAGGTGAGCTCGCTCGACCCCTGAAGGGCACCCCCGAGATTGCGGCAAACGGCGTCGAGCCCGTCCCGCATCGCCTGCATCTTCGGCTCCGGCTCGGAGCGCACGGCGTCACCCGTCCGCACTCGCTGGCTGCATCGCCCGTCCGGTGGTCCTTCCAGGTACGAGCGATAGGTGTCAGGGTCGATCGAGGGACGCGTGAACATGCCCGGATCACCACGCTCCCACGTGGAATCGATGTCGATGGGGAAGTACTGGTCCCGCTTGAAGTGGAATTCGCCGTATTGGGGGGCCTCGAGCTCCTGGTTGTCCTCGTCGGCGTAGTGAAAGTGCCACCGCCGCTGGGCCACCGGCATCTCGCGCAGGGCGCGAATGTCATCCTCGGTGAGCGCGATGTCCGACCAGTACGGATGCCCGAGCATCTCGAGAATGCGGCTGTACGGAACGGCGATTGGCTTGATGCACTGCGGCTCCATCACCGGGCCCGCCGACCACGCGACCGCCGTGGCGCTCACCGTGACGCTCGAGTCCCCGAAGACGCGAGCCAGCGACAGCGGCAGCGGATGGCGAGTGGTGACTCGCACGGCATCCCTGGGCTCTCCCCCGGGCACGAACGAGCGGTCGGCCGCCATCCAGACACCGTACTCCACTTCCACCGAGTCGACGAGGTGCTGCTCCACCTGATTGCGCCGTGCGTAGACGCGTGCCGTGTCCGCGTACGTATCGGGGTCCTCGAGCAGCTGCAACGCCGCCGCGAGCGCCGCCGCATCGGACGCGGTCTGCAGCTCGTTCTTTGCCGCGAAGATGCGGCTGGCATCGACCGAGATCGCCGCAATGAGCATGAGCGCGACGATGAAGATGCCCGTCATGACGACGATGGCGCCACGCCGGTTGCGCATGGCTGGATCACGCCGTCCGCGTCCGCTCACGATGCCCACCTCAGCGCGCCGCCGCGGCGAGAGAGGAGATCACCTGCAGAACCGCCGGCCCCAGAATGATGATGAACAGCGCGGGGAGAATCATCGTCACGAGCGGGAAGGTCATCTTCACCGGTGCGAGCGCCACACGCTTTTCCGCATGCTGGCGGCGCTTGCGGCGCAGCGTCACTGCCGCCACGCGCAGCACCTTCGTGATGCTCGTTCCCCACTTCTCGGTCTGAATGAGGCTCGTCGACAGCGACCGGAGGTCTTCGACCCCCGTGCGGCTCCACAGTCCGCGAATCGCTTCCTCCCGCGTGACGCCGGCGTTCGTCTTTCGATTGACGACCAGCAGCTCGCGCGACAGATCGGGATAGGTGAACGACAGCTCCTTCGCCACACGGAGAATCGCCGCATCCAGGCTGATACCCGCCTCGACGCAGACGACCAGCAGATCCAGCGCGTCCGGCAACCCGTGACGAATACGATCCTGTCGCGCGCGGACGAGGCGCTCGAGCACGGCGACCGGAAGAATCCAGGCGATGATGGCCGCGCCCGGGACGAGCACGAGCAACAGCGGCATTGGCGCACTGACCAGCGCCAGGCCAACGGCCGTCGGAATCACGATGAGCGTCGCGAGCCGCGTCGCGGCGAAGACGGACGGTGCGGTCGGCCCGTCGTGCCCCGCGAACACCAGCTTCTGGGTGAACTTCGAGTTCTCGAGCCCGGTTGGCAGCTGCTTGAGCACGCTCGCACGTCGCTGCTTCTTCTTCGCGGCGCCGAGCAGCGCACTGCGCCGCGAGACCTCGGCATCGGTGACGCCGAGCGCGCGCTGGACCAGGGCCTGTCGCCGCCGATCCACGACGAACGTGTACGCCGCGACCGCGAGCGAGGTCACGCCAAGAGCAATGAGGAACAGCAGCGCGATCGTCATGCGTTTGGCCTCACACGTCGATGTCGGCGATACGCACCATCACCAGGTATCCCGCCGCGACCGACACACCGGCCAGGACGAGCATCACGTGCCCGGCCGTCTGCTGGAGCATGGGACGCATGAACCCCGGGTTCAGCGCGAACATGCCGAGGAACACGAGCAACGGAAGGGCCGCGAGAATGCGCGCGGACAGTCGCGACTCGGCGGTGAGCGTCACCAGCTCACCCTCGAGCGCGAACCGCTCGCGCATGATGTCACTGATGTTCGCGAGGACTTCACCGAGGTTACCGCCCGATTCCCGCTGCACGAGGACCGCGGTCACGAACATCTTGAGGTCCATGCTATCGACGCGGGCCTGGAGCGACAGCAGCGCCGAGCGCACGTCGATGCCGAGGCGTTGCTCATCGTAGAAGCGGGAAAACTCCGGGCCCAGCGGGGCCGGCATCTCCTCCCCGATGAAGTTCATCGCCGCCTGAAAGGAGTAGCCCGCCTTCATCGCGCTCACGAGCATGTCGATCGCGTCAGGCAGCTGTGCCTGGAACGCGTCCAGCCGCTTGCGCTGTCGCCGCTTGATCCAGAGGAACGGCGCGATCGCCCCAACGGCCGCGAACCCCGCCGCGAAGATGACGCTGCCGAACAGCAGGCCGAGCGTGATCCCGATGACCACCATGAGGAGGCACACCTGCACGAAGCTCGCGGGCGACACCGACGATCCCGTCCGCCGAAGCTCCTCGGCGAGTGACTCGGTGTACGACCGGCCGGTGAGCAGGCGGCCCAGCAGCCCCGCGCCACCCGCCTGCGAGCCCTTCAGAATGCTGATCGCGCGACGCTCCTCGTCGGTCGTCGCCAATCGCGCGAGTGCGTCGTTCGCCGCCTCGATGCGGCGACGGTTGACGAACATGTACGCCGCGACGAGCAGCGCGATCGTCGCGACGAAAACGGCGATGAGAACGAGGAGATCCATGCTCAGATCCCGTCGAACATCTGCGGCGGAAGCTCGACACCCGCGACCTGGAGCCGCTCGACGAACAATGGGCGCACGCCGGTCGCCTCGAACTGCCCAACCACCTGACCTTCCGCCGTGATGCCGCGCCGACGGAAGCGGTACACCTCCTGGGTCGTGACGACGTCGCCCTCCATACCCGTCACTTCGGTGATGCTCATGACGCGCCGCGATCCATCGGCCAGGCGCGCGATCTGAATCAGCACGTCCACCGCCGAGGAGATCTGCTCGCGCATCGCCCGCGTCGGCAGCGCCGTTCCCGCCATGAGGATCATCGTCTCCAGACGAGCCAACGCATCGCGCGGCGTGTTGGCGTGGATCGTCGTGAGTGAGCCCTCGTGACCGGTGTTCATGGCCTGGAGCATGTCCAGCGCCTCCGCGGACCGCACCTCACCCACGATGATCCGGTCGGGACGCATGCGGAGCGCGTTCTTCACGAGGTCCCGCGAGATCACTTCCCCGCGTCCTTCGGCGTTGGGCGGCCGCGTCTCCAGTCGCACGACGTGCTCCTGATTGAGCCGCAGCTCGGCCGCGTCCTCGATCGTGATGATGCGCTCATCGGCCGGGACGAACGAGCTGAGCGCGTTGAGCAACGTCGTCTTGCCCGAGCCGGTACCGCCGGAGATGACGATGTTGAGCCGCGCGTGCACGCATCCGGCGAGCAGGCGGATCATCCCCTCGGTGAGGGTACCGTTCTGAATGAGCTGCTGCACCGCCAGATCGGCCTCGAAGCGGCGGATCGACAGCACGGGGCCGTCGAGCGCGAGCGGCGGGATGATCGCGTTGACGCGGGATCCATCGGGGAGGCGGGCGTCCACCATCGGCGACGACTCGTCGACGCGACGGCCCACCTTGCTCACGATGCGATCGATCACCGACAACAGGTGCGCATCGTTCCGGAACGACGCAGGCACGCGGACGAGCTTGCCGTAGCGCTCGATGTAGATCTCGTGCGCACCGTTGACGAGGATGTCGCTGATCGTCGGATCACGGAACAACGGCTCGATCGGTCCGAGCCCAATGATCTCGTAGACGATCTGCTCGACGACTTCTTCCCGCTCGGTCTGGCTGAGCGGCGTCTGCTCGGCGCGGAGGAACTCGACGACGGCGGCGCGAATCTGACGCGACAGCTCGCCCTCGTCCTTCACCTGCTCGAGCGCTTCGAGATCGAGGCGTTCGATCAGCCGGCGATGCAGGTCGACCTTGAGCTGCTCGACCGCGCTGAGCGTGGGCTGCTCGCGCTGCCGCCCGCCGGTGTAGATCCCGGACGCCCGCTCCTTCGCCCGCGCCGGTGGGGCGTACTCGCCATAGTTCACAGGCTCGGCGGCCGCCGGGCGAGCGGGTACCGGCGGAGACGCGGGCCGGCTTCCACCATTCGGCTTGATACCCGTCAGACGTTCGCGCAGCGACATTGCTTAGACCCTCTTCTTCATGCCGAGGAGCGCGCGCAGCGACCGAACGCCGGCGCGGTGAGCACCATTTCGAGCGACCTCTCCCACGCCGGCGAGCTTCGCGGCGAGCTGCCCGTAGCTCCACGCCAGCTTGGAGCTCGAGTCGAATTCCGCCACGGGAATCCCCTTCATCAACGCCCCCGCCGCCGTGCGATAGTCGTTCGGCAGCTTCCAGAACACGTCGCACTTCAGCACGTCGGTCGCGTCGGACAGCGAGAGCACCTCGCCCGACTGATAGCGGTTGACGACGACGCACATCTTGTCGTTCGCGTAGCCGAGGCGCCGACAGATCGCGAGACTTCGCTGGGTGCTGCGCAATGCCGGCACGTTCAGCTGCGTCACGAGCAGGATGCGGTCGGCAAGGTCCATCGCCGCCAGCGTGCGCTCGCTCATGTGATGCTCGCAGTCGAGCACCGTGAACGCGAAGTGGCTGCGCAGCTGCTCGATGATCGTGCTGATCGTCGCGCCATCGAGCAGATCGTCGAGCTCCGGGTTGTCCGGGCCGGGCAGCGCCCAAATCCCCTCGCGGTACGGCGTCATGAGGGAGTAGAGAAGCTCCGCATCCACCCGATCGAGCTTCTTGACGAGGTCCCCGAGGTCGTACGCCGGCTTGAGATTCAGGAAGACGCGGATGTCGCCATCGGTGACCACGAGATCGGCAATGGCGACCCGCGAGTCCTTGTGGCCCTTCGCGAGAGCGTGCGCCAGATTCGCGGCGATCGACGTCGTCCCGACGCCGCCCTTGCTGCTGTAGAGGGTATAGACGACACCGCGCTGGCCATTCCCGCTCACGCGCCGCATCAGCCGATCGATCGACGTCGCGAGATCCTTGGGATCGGGCGGATAGACCAGGAACTCCTGAATCCCCGAGCGCATGGCGCGCAGGATCAGGTCGGGCTCGGCGCGTGGCGCGGTTCCGATGGCGAACGACAACCGCCCCGCGCGCAGCGCGCGCTCGATCGCGGCGAGCTGCAGCGCGTCGACATCCTGAAGGGGTAGGACCAGGAGGTCGTACGTCTGGTGCTGTAGCTCCGCCAGGGCGGTGCTCACGTCGACCGACGCGCCCGGCTCACCAAAGCCGAAGCGGGCCAACACGGATTTCGCCGTGTCGGCCGAGCCGGCTGCACCGCCGACGATGAGGACCCTGCGTTGCGTAGCCACTCGCTAGGGCCGTTCCCCCGGCGGCAGCCGCTTCTCGAGCGCCTCGCGCGCCGGAAGGGTCGTCTCGGGAAGCAGCTGAATCGTGTGCTCCGGCGGCGGCCGCAGCGGATCGACGATCACCGGCGTCACGATCACGACGAGCTCCGACTCGTTCTTCTGGAACCGCGTGCTCGAGAACAGCTGGCCGAGAATCGGAATGTGCATGAGGAGGGGGATGCCGGTCTTCACCCGCTCCTCCTCCGTGCTGAACATGCCGGAGATGATGATGCTGCGGTCGCGGCGCACGTCGATCGTGCTCTCGACGCGCCGGGTGCGAAACGCCGGCACGCGGAAGCCGGAGACGAGCACGGCGTTCACGAAGTCGAGGCTGGAGACCTCGGGGCGCACTCGCAGCTTCACGAGCGAGTCGCTGAGGATCTCTCCCATGAAGTTGAGTCGCACGCCGAACTCGCGGTATTCGATCGTCACCCGCGAGCCGCTGGCGTCGCTGCCGCTCCCCTGCACCACCGGCACCGGAAGCTCGCCACCGGCCAGGAAATTCGCCTCTTCCTTGTTCGCCGCCAGGATCGTCGGCTCGGCGAGGACCTTTGCGCGCCCGGCCTGCTCCTGGGCTTCGATCCACGCGACGAGCCTGTCGGTGCCGAAATCGGTGAAGATCGACAGGAACCGGCGAGTGGCGTTCACGATCAGGCTGTCCGCCGGAAAGATGCTGCGCGGGTCGAAGAGACCCGAGCTCGCATTGACGTTCTTGTCGAACGCCGCGCCCGACACGCTCAGCTCGCGCAGCGCGTCACGACGCACCTCGGCGAACTTGATGTGCAGCGCGATCTGCATGCGGTCCGCCGGGGAGTGCACCGACACGCGGTAGTGCTGTCGCGTGCCGTTCGCCTGCCAGATGATCGCATCCGTCTCGCCGGCGGCGAGGGCGTTGATCACGACCTCGCGCTCCCCGATGACAACCACGTCCGCCACGCCGGGCGCGGCGATGGACACACGGGAGATGGCCACGGTCGTCGAGATGGGATAGGACCGTCCCGTCGGCAGATCGATGCGGGTGACCTGAACCGCCTGGGCCGCGGCGCTCGCCGCCGTGGACGTAACCAGGGCGGCGAGGATGAGGCAGTGCCGAATCGCGGTGAGGCGGTTCACGAGACCTCCTGGTGTCTTGAGAGGGTGAGCGCGCTCACGGCGTTCCATTCGTGCTCGTCGTGTCGAACTTCTGCTGCGTGACCTGATTGCCGCGGTACACGCGCACCGTCAGCGAATCGGGCTTGGCGGGCGGTGGCGCGACGGCGACCGGAGGGGGCGTGTCACGCCGGGGCTCGGCCCGACGCGGAGTCGAGCGGACGACAGGGCGTGGCGGCGCTTTCGCCACCACCGGCGCCGGCGTGGCCGAGCGAAGCTGGGCGAGCACCTCGGACGAGCTCGAGCCCTTGGTGCCGGTGCTGTCGGTGTCATCGAAACCGCGGAGCACCAGCTGAATCATTCCCTGACGCATCGCCACCGCGAGCTTCTCCGCCTGGGCGGGCGTAACCTCGAGGGTCGCCGTCGTCGCGGGGGTAGGATCTCCCGAGTCATCGCGCGTCGTGCGAGAACCCATCGAGAGTACGCGCATGTTCTCCAGGAAGAGCTTGGACACCTCTTCCGTCGCGCTCGAGCCGGACTCGCGGAGCGACACCAGCACGTCGACGCGGCTGTTCGGCTGCACGAGTCCGCTCATGCCGGCCACGTCGTTGATGCGCACCGACATGGCGCGCATGCCCGGCGCGATGCGCGCTTCGAGTCCCGGGGCCGTGCCCGCGCGCGCGAGGCGGCCCGGGACGATCGCCTCTCCGGCGAAGACGGGAACGCGGGCCACGCGACCCACGGCGGCCTCGAGGCTCGCCATTGCCTCTTTCGGCACCGCGACCGCCGGCCACTGCTTCACCTCCAGCGACTGCTTTTCGAGGGCCGCGCCGGCGGGAATGTCTCTCGCCGCGACGACGACCGGCTTGGTCGTGACCCGTGCGCTCAGCTTGGCCGCCTGAAGCACGCGGTACACCCCGTAGGTCGCCATCGCCGCGATGAACACGGCGACGTAGAAGACAATCGTATACCGTCTCTGAGCCATGGGTCCATGCTCCAGGGCGCGATGCGTCTCGGCGCCCGATGGTCTGCGTTAGGTGCCGCGCTCCCAGCGGAACGTGGCCTGTCGCGTAATCGGCCACGTCCCCACTCCGAGGGCACCGGCAATCGGGGTGAGCGGACGGAAGGGGTAGCTTTCGACACGTACCCGCACGAGCTCCCCGTTCGGGAACTCGATCTGAATCTGGTCGTCCCGAAGCGAGTCGCCGCCGAACGGCTGTGACACGCTTCGCACCCGATCGCGTATCTCCCGCTGTCCCGTCGTGCTCATCGGCGCCGAGAGGATGGCTCCATACCGAGCACCCTCACGAACCGCCGAGATGATGTTGTTCACGGTGTAGAACGCGCGCCCGAAATCGATGATGCCGAAGATGATGAGCGCGAGAATCGGCATGACGAGCGCGAACTCGACCACCGCCGCTCCCTCTTCGTTTCGAATGAACTTCCGTGAGCGCATAACGATCCTCTTACCAGATCAATCCGGGAATCCACGCCGCCACCACCGCGCCAGCGGCAATGGCGAGTCCGTACGGAATCCGTCGTTCCTGTGGCGTCAGCTCCGGCCCGATGGCGCGGGCCGCACGTGAGGCGATCATCCATGCTCCGAATCGCGCCACACCCGCCGCCATGCCGCCGTGCCGCGCGAGCGCCCAGAACGCGAGCACTCCGCCGACCACCGCGCCAATCAGCGAGGCCTCCACCACACCCGCGACGCCGAGCCACACGCCGGCCGCGGCGGCGAGCTTCACGTCTCCCGCTCCGAGCACGCGCATCCACCAGAATGGCAGCCAGAGCGCGAGTCCCACCGCGCCACCACTCAACCCGTGCACGAGGGCAGCCCCCGGGGCCACCGTCGCGAAGCCATACACCACGCCCACACCGGCCAGCACAGCGGCCAGCCGATTCGGGATGCGGCGCGCGCGAACGTCGAAGGCGCAGGCACTGGCGAGCAGCAGCGTGAACGCCGCGCCCGCCAGCAGCCCGAGCGGTGCCTCACCGAAATGCGTCATATCCCCCGGTGTGCTCCAGCCTGCGTTCCAGCCCCAGTGCGCTCAGTTACGGCGTGCCGGGGAGCGCGTTGGGGTCGGCATCAGTCGGCGTGGCCGTGATGTCCTCACGCATTCCGTTCCACCACGTTGCGATGTCGTTCCGGAAGGCCGTCAGGATGGCGATCAGGCCGACAGCGACGATCGCGAGCAGAAGCCCGTACTCGGCGATCGCGGCGCCCTCGTCTTCGCGGAGGAAGCGACGGACGCCCTGGATCATGCGGTTCATGCGAGAACTCCTGGGATAAAGAAGGATGGGACTTGCAGCGGGTGAGACGGCAAGGCGTAACGTCGCTTTGGGTCGGTCGCAGCGACGAACGTCACACGACCACGCAGCCGCCTCGGGCGCGGGGGACGCTTGCAAGGAGAGCACCCACTACTTTGCGGGGGTTGCTCACTGGGTCGTGTGGGTCCTTACTGGAAACGAAAGGGCGGTCGAACGGCTGTTCAGGGGTGCGGCGGTGGGACGTTATATCGCGCGCTACGGCAGGAAAGCCAAAGACTTACATCATCGCTCGAGAGGCGCCCGAGCGGGTGGGCAACCGCGACCTGGATCGACGGTGCCCGGAGCGGCCCGGCCTCTCGGCGTGCCGGTACGACCCGTTGACTACCGATTGGCATGTCGCGGTCGCGCCACAGGTGATGATGCGACTCATCACGCTCCGGCGAGGGCGCGCTACACCGAGGGGTAATCTACCACCTCAGTACGGTGTTCGGCGACCCCCCATCCGTCGACGGAGCTCCTCAGCCGCCGACCGCCGACGCTCCCCCACACCGAGGCTCGCGTTCACCGATGCGGCGATCAGCAACATGAGCCAGGCGGCACCGCAGATGATCAGCAGCGCGCGGACGTGCCAGGTGTCCCGATTGAAATCAGCGGGCAGCCAGTTCGCGACCCGCGCGCTCAACCCCGATGCTCGGAGCAGCAGATCGAGCGCGGCAACAATGAATAGCAGGATCGCGAGTCGGGCCGAGGTGCGGGCGAGCAGGCCGCCGGGTCGATCGTAGGTGCGAGCGCGCCTCAGCGCCGCCACGGCCAGCACGAGCCCGCTGATCCACTGGATGCCGCCGAGGATGGGGAGGAGGGTTCCGAGTCCGTCGCCCATGATTGGGGGTCAGGAGCAGGAGTCAGGAGCCAGGGGGTGTCAGCGAGAGGGTTGAAGGAGAATCGTTGGTGCATCTCCTGCCACCTTCACCCTGACACCCCCTGATTCCAGACTCCTGACTCCTGACTCCTGACGTTCAGTCCGCGCGCGCGCCGATAGCGCCGGATGGGGTCGTGCTCGGGCGCACTCCGTCGACGCTCACGTCCTGCAATCCCGACCTCGCCGTCTCGCCGTAGCCGACGAGCTGGCGGTCCGATGACGGCCGCGAGGTCGTGCGACCGGCCGCGGGCGCCGCGAGCGCGGTCTTCAACTCACTCACCAGACCGTCGACGCGCTGGGACAGCGCACTGCTGACACCGCCGATGAGCGTGGCGGCGAGATCGTCGAGGAGCGCACCGACCTTGCTGCTCGCGCCATCGGTCGCTTTGACCGCCGCGGCCGCGGCCTTCACGTCCGCGCGCGAGTTGGCGAGCGCGAAACCGGCCCCCGCGGCCACGGCGAGCGCCGGCCACGGATGATCGCGCACGATCTCCATGACGTTCAGCTTGTGCTCGAGCTGCGCGAGCGTGTCCGACATGCGCTCCCGGGTTATCTCGATGTCGCGCCGGACTTCAGCTGTCGTTTCAGCCATTCCTTGTCCTCCTTGAGCGTCTCGACCGTCTCGTCGGGCATGAGACGGCGAGGCGAGAGATGCGCGGCGCCGCGACGCGCCATCCACGCGGCGATCCCGCCCGCGATGACGGCGCCGATGAGGGCCGCAAGCCAGTACCGGTCACGAAGCCATTGGTCGCCGGCGAGCATGATGAGACCGATCAGCAGCGCGAACGTCCCCAGCACGGCGAGGACGGCGCCGGTGGCGGTGAGCGCCGTGCCGACACCCACCGCGGTGGCGATTCCACTGAGCTCGACGCGCGCGAGCCGCAGCTCCTGACGGAGCAAGGCGGCGCCCCCGTCCGCGAGGTCGCGCAGCAGCACGCCGATCCCGCGTCCGTTGTCGCGTCCCGTCGCCATGGGCCCCTCCTAGCGGCGGAACGCCTTGCCCAGCACGTACCCGAGCCCGACCGCGACCAGCAGAGTGCGAGCGGGGTGTTCCTTCACCTGGCGCTCGATGTCGCCCTTCACCGACTCGAGATCGGCGTTGCGCACCCAGTTCGCGGTGCTCTGCATTCCGCCGGCAACCTTGTCGGCGACCTGCGTCATCTTGTCGTTCTCCGCGACCCCGACGGTGCCATCGCCGGTGGCGCCAGCGTACTGGCCGCCGGTGTGCGCGCGCTGCCGGAGCTTCTCCGCGCCCTGCTCGAGCTTGTCGGCCAGCGACGTTTTCAGCTCACCAGCGCGCTCGCCGATCTTCTCCTTCGCCTTTCCCAACTTGCCGCGGGCGTTCTCGGTGGACGTTTCCGCACCCATGGATCCCGGCGCGCCGGAGAAGGACGTGTCGGCACGCTCGGCGCCCGAGCCAAACCCGGTGCTGCCGCCGCCGGTGCTCCCGCTCTGTCCGCTGGATCCCCCGACATTCGGCGTTTCGGTGCTGCCACCGAACGTATCATTGAAGTTGCGTTCCATATCCACTCCCCCTTCGGCTGGTGTGCTTCCGCGAGTATCGAGTGAAGAGAGTGCAGAGGCTATGCCAGAAGCGGTCGAATGCCGAGACCAGATCTTTCGCGATGTCCTCCGCGTTGCGCCCTTCGATCTGCCGCCGCTCGAGCATGAACACGACGCCGCCATTCTTGAGCAGCGCGATCTGCGGCGATGATGGCGGGTAGGGCGCGAAATACTCGCGTGCGCGAGCCGTCGCCTCGGCATCCTGACCCGCGAAGACGGTCGTCAGGCGATCGGGCCGCTTGACGTGCTCGAGTGCGCGCGCGACCGCGGGTCGCGCATTGCGCGCCGCGCAGCCACAGATGGAGTTGACGACGACGAGCGTTGTCCCTCGCGCCTCCGTCAGCGCGCGATCGACGGCGGCGGCGGTGCGCAGCTCCTCGACGCCGAGTCGAGTGAGCTCCTCGCGCATCGGGGTGACGAAGCGCTCATCGTACATCAGGCTTCGTATCGGGGTTCCGGCCATGGTCAGTCCTCGTCGCGTATCGCGCTCTCGCGCACGAGCGCGAGGATCGCCGTCTGCGGCACCACGAGATAGCGGTCGCTCTCGAACGTGATCTCGACCGCGGCACGACGGAAAAACAGCGCGTAGTCCCCCACTTTCGCCTGCATCGGAACGAAGCGGGTCTCGCGCGTCGCCGTTCGCCACGGCTCCTCGGAGGTCTCGCCGGGATCGGGCATGGGCAGCCCCGGTCCGGTGGCGACGATCCGGCCACCCTGCACCGCCTGGTTGTCGACCGCCGACGGCGGCAGGTAGAGCCCCACCTTGGTGCGCTCTTCGCCCTCCTCCACCGCGATCAGCACGCGGTCGCCGACGACGATGAGCTTCTTGTCCTTCTTTCGCATCTCGAGCCTCACGCTGTCCTGAAAAGATCGACTTCCGGAGACGTCAGGAGTCAGACGGCAGGTATCAGGTTGGAGGAACTGCAACCGCACGCGCAGCCGAAATTTCTGACCACTGCACCCTGACGTCTGATTCCTGACGTCTCCGGAAGTTAGTCGCGTTATCTGACCAGATGAAACTCAGTCTGTCTCCGAAGCGCCCAGCGGATTTTTCCATCCCCCGAGATGATGGCGTCCTCTTCCTGCGCAGACCACACCCGTTGCCCTCCCCACTCCGGCACCGGTGACGTCGCACGCAGCTCGATCGAGAACCACATCCCGGGGATCACCGGATGGTCGCCGCGACCCGGGACCCCCTCCTGGTAGTCCCACAGCCCGATGAGCGGGCCGGCGCCGTGGCCGTGCACGCCGATCGGGTGCGTGTAGACGCTGCCCTCCATCCCCTCGCGTCGCATTCGCTCGAGCGACGCGTGCAGGATCTCGTTCCCGGTGCGACCCACGCGCAGCTCCTGCATAACGATGTCCTGAAGCCGGTTGGATGTCGCGAGCGCGCGTTGGAGCCCCGCTGGTGGCGAGTCTTCGCCTGGCAGGAGCACGTAACCCATATGCTGGGTATCGGTGGCGAGCCCCAGCGCGACGAGCCCGAAGTCACAGTGCAGGAGATCACCGCGCTGGATGACCGGGTTTTCTCCCAGATCGTCCGCGGTGGCGCCGCGTCGCTGGACCGTGACGGACGGCTGAAACCAGCTCTCCAGCCCCAGATCGTTCACGCGCTGGCGGAACCACCACACCACGTCGCTCGTGCGAGTCACGCCCGGCACGATCACCCGGCTGGAGAACGCCGTGTCGATCAGCGCCCACGCGAGCTGCTGCAGACGCTCGTACATCCGCTCCTCGTCAGGCAGCCTCGCGGCGATCAGATCGACGGCCATCCCCTCGGCAGGCACGAACCGGCGCGTCCACGTTTCGCCGAGCGCCTCGCGCATTCCCTCGTGCTCACCGGTCGACAGGCCATCGGCGAACGCCCACGTGCGGGATGTATTGACGGCGATGCGGGCTGGTCGTCGCGCCTCGATGACATCTTTCAGCACGAGCCACTGCTGGTCGCCCCACAGCTCCGCCTGATTCGCGCCTAGCACGTTGCCCGGAGCGGCGCGTTGAGACCGGATGGCGGTGTAGACCCCTCCCTGTGAGGTGCCACCCAGCGCCAGACGCTCGACGCCCGCCGCAGCGCCGCGATCGAAGAACACGTAGATCGTGCGTCGCCGGGCAGCGAAGGTCGTCGGCGACACGATCGACGAGAAGACGGGATCCTCGTTGTACTCGCGCATCGGGATCACCCACATGTCGACCCCGTGCTTCCGCATGAGGGCGGGCAGCACCGTCGCCATGCGCTGCTCGAGCCATTGCTGGCGCCGCGTCGCCTGCTCCCGCAGCGTCCCGAACGGTCGCGACGGGTTCGCGTCCTGGCCTGGCGCCGGGGCAGGAAAGGTCAGCGTGCTCGCGAGCCCAACGCTCAGGAGCGCGCACCGCATTCGCGTCATCAGGATCCGCCGATGTGAAGGGCCGGGTCGGTCACTCCGCCTGGTGCGATGCGGCTTCTTCCTGCCGCTCGTGTTCCTCGTGGATGGCGACGGCGGTGTGGTCGCGGTTCTCTCTGCGGAGGAGGAGGTAGCGCACCGCCTGGACGACGGCCGCCAGCACGAGCGCGAAGACCGACACCATGACGACGCGCCCGTCCAGGAAGCCCAGGACGGGCGTCCCGACAATCGTATCGGTCGCCATGGAGGGCCAGTCGCTCAGATGCGCGCGCGTGCTGCCAAGGCGCTCGATCCCGGCGACGGTGAGCAGTGCGCTCACGCCGGCCTCGGCGGCTCCTTCCGCCAACCCGAACAGAGGCGCGCGCCACAGCCACTGCTTCACCGGATAGTTGCCGAGGTGCGCGGTCGCCGTCGTGAGCAGGACAATCAACCCGACGGCCAGCGCGCCGAACACTCCCCACCAGCTCACGCTGATCTCGCTGACGCCGACGCGGATGAGCCTGACGAGTGTCCCCGCGATCACCGCCATCGCCGGGAGGCTCAAGGTGAGCTTGCGGAGTACCCTCGGCTCCTCGAGATGCCACGCGACGTTGTCGCGGGGGAAGTAGCGGGTCACGCGTGAAAGTATGGACGGGAGAGGGTCAAGGGCCAGGGGCCAGGGGCCAAGGGGATGGAAAGGCGAGCGGGCGGCGGCCGCTCGCTCATCCGATGCGCGTCTGCCGCGAAGCGGCGACGCGCCTTTCCATCCCCTTGGCCCCTGGCCCCTGGCCCCTGACCCTGCCTCACCCGATGATCCCCGCCATCCACCCCAGGCTCTCGACGACGTGTGCTCTCCAGTACGCCCAGTCGTGCTTTCCCGGCCATTCCCGGTACTGCACGGGAATCCCGAGCGCGGTGAGCTCGGCGCGAAAGGCGCGGTTCTGCTCGAGAAAGGGATCGTCGCGTCCGACATCGACGAACAGCGCCGGCATGCGCGCGCCGGACGAGACCAGGTGTCGCGCGAGGATCGCCGGATCGCGCGCACGCCACCCGACGGTGTCACGTCCGAACACGGGCCGCATGAGCTCCCAGAGCGCGGGCGAGTATCGCCCACGAACCATGTCAACGCTGCCGGCGTACCGGGTCGGCGACGCGTAGGGGACCGGACCCGCATAACGAGGGGACAGCACACCCGAGTGGCTCGCCGCCGCCGCGAACGCGTCCGGATAGCGCAGGGCGAGCGAAACCGCGCCGTACCCGCCCATGCTCAGCCCGGCAACGCCGCGATGCTCGCGCTGCGCCATCGTGCGGTACGCGGAGTCGACATGCGCCACCAGCTCGCGCGCGATGTACTCGTCGTACTTCGGCCAGGTCACGCAGTAGGTCTGGGCGGGTTCGCGACGTGCCGTGTCGGCGCGACAGGCGGCGGTATTGTTCAGCGCATTCCACGTCGTGTACCAGCCATCATCGCCATCCGGCAGAACCACGATCATCTCCGGTAGCCCCGCGGCGATCAGCGAGTCCAGCGTGCGATCGATGCCTCCGAGCGCGATCCAGTTGTCCTCCGCCCCCCATGCGCCGTGCAGGTAGTAGGCGACCGGGTACCGGCGCGACCGGTCCCGGTGATACGACGGTGGCAGATACACCAGGAGCTGCTTCGGCACCCCTAACGCGCCCGACCAGATGGTGTCGGACCGCACGGTGCCGCGAGCGGTGTCGGGAGGGGACGCGCCGAGCGCCAGGCTCCCGGCGAGCGTCACCGCGAGCACGATCACGCGGCGCCCTGCTCCGTGATGTCGGCGGTCCAGCTGATGGCGACCGCCGCGGCCAACGACGTCGCGGTCGGACATTTCTCCTGATGGCGCGACAGTGCGCGATCCACCGCCTCGCGCGTGCCCGCGGGGATCGTCAAGCGATAGCGCACCTGGATCGACGTCAGCCGCACCATGTTGTTCACCAGCTCATTGACCCCGGTGGCCGATGCCGCGATCGCGTCGGGCGCCAGCGTGATCCCGCGCACCTCCAGTGCGCCGTTGAGCGTGCCGAGCATTCACCCGGCGGTGGATGCCACGATGTAATCGACCGGCAGCGGCATCGCATCCGCCTCGAGGCGAAAATGCGCCGCGATCGGCCCGTGCACGCCGAAGTCGATCGTCTGCCCGGTGGGAAGCGTGGCGCGGCGATGGGTGCCGCGGACCTTCTCGACGTGAACTACGGAGTCGTAGAGGGACATGTACTCAAGGTGCTCGAGGTGCTCAAGGTGCTCAAGGTGCTCAAGGGGGGACTGCCCTTCTCCTCGAGAACCTCGAGCACCTTGAGCACGTCGAGCACCTTTGCCGTCACGACCCTCCGCACGCGACACCCTCGGTGATTATCCAAAGGCTCGTGACGCGCGCACTGTCGGGAATCTGCGACGGGTCATCGCTCAGCCGGCTTCCGGAAGCCGGCAAGTCGGAGAGACGCGTGTCGAGCCCGAACGAGACGTTGGGCAGACCGGCCATCCACACCGCGACCGTTCCCTCACCCACCGCACCACACAGGCGACCGTACGCTTCGCGCAACTGCCCCGCAGTACTCCCCACGCCGAGGCCGCGCTCAGTGCGAAACGCCGAATCGGCGACGATGAGCCGGGAGATGGTTCCATCCGACCCCGTGAGGGCGAGCACCCGGCGGCCGGCGAACTCGATCACCGCTCCTTGCTCCTGAATGCCCTCGCCCAGTGTGAACGTCGTGTCACGCGTGGGGCACGACTGGCCCACCTCGCGCACCGACGCCCCAATGCGCGCGACGCCAATGCCGCCCGAGGTCACCGCCGGCACGCGCCCGTTAGGCGCGCAGGCATCGGCCGACGATGGCCCCCCGGCGGTGTCCGCGGCGCGCTGGCCCGCGGCGTCACGGCCGGCGTCACCCTGACAGGCGGACGCCACCCATACCAGCGCTCCCGTGAGCGCGATCAGTCGACCGTTGCGATGCATTCGATCTCCACGCGCGCGCCGAGCGCGAGCCCGGTAGCGCCAAACGAGGACCGGGCGGGCTTGTTGCCCGGAAAGAAGGACGCGTACACGATGTTCATGGCATCCCACTCGCGCATGTCGGCCAGCATCACCGTGCATTTGACCACACGCTCCATCGACGAGCCCGTCCGCTGCAGCACGTCGCGGATGTTCTCGAGCGTTTGCCGCGTCTCCGGCCCAATGCCCCCCGCGACCAGTGCGCCGGTCGACGTCACCCCGATCTGGCCAGAGAGAAAAAGGAGGTTGCCCACGCGAACGGCCGGCGAGAACGGCCGCGTGGGCGCCCCGTAGGGTGTCAGAAACTCCGTGAGCGGCCGCGGCGCCGCACGACGCGAGCCGCAGGCGAGCATGGAGAGCGCGACGAGCAGGTAGAGTGTGTGGCGCATGGGCACTCGATTGCGGATTGCGGATTCCGGATTGCGAACGAGAAACGTCGTGAGCACGAAGTCCACACGCAATCCGCATTCCGCAATCCGCAATCCGCGATCCGCCCTATCGGTGCGTCTTGAACCAGATATAGAGCGGAATCCCGGACAGGATCACCAGAAACGCCCATCGAGTGATCACCGGCCCAATGCCATACATCGACCACAGCACGAACGCGAACGCGACGATCGCCACGACGTAGGAGCGCCAGCCGTTCCCCGCTCCAGCCTCGAGCGTCCCACGCCGCCGCAACATCCACTCGGCGGCCGCCGTGTAGAGGTGCGGCAGGAGCGTCGTCAGCACCGAGAGCTGCACGATCGTGTCAAAGACGCCGAGCGTCGTATCGGTGAAGTAGAGTCCCAGCGACAGGCTGCCAATGATCGTCGCGACGATCAGGCTCACGTGCGGCGTGCCGAAGCGCGGGTGCAGGCGCGCGAGCGCGGGAAAGAAGATGCCGTCGCGCGCGGCGGAGACGGGAATGCGGCCCGCCATGAGGATCCACCCGTTCAGCGTTCCGAGACCGGCCACGATGGCGGCTGACGCGATGATCGTCCCCGCCCACGGTCCCACGGTGCGCTCCGCCGCCAGCGCGATCGGACGCGCCGACGTCGCGAGCTCGGCGTTGGGAACGACTCCCGCGACCGCCAGCGCCGCGAACAGGAACGCGGCCGTCCCCACGCCATAGCCGATGAGCGTCGCACGCCCAATCGTGTGTCCGGTGCCGCGAACCTCCTCGGCGGGCACCGTGGCCGATTCGATCCCCGAATACGCCCACACGATCAGCGCGACTCCTGTCACGAGGCTTCCCCACCCGCGGGGCGCGAATGGCGTGAGGTTGGAGGCGTCGAAGAAGAAGAGCGCGACGATCGAGAACAGCAGCAGCGGCACCACGTTGAGGAAGAGCACCGAGATCTGAATTCGCGCGCTCACCTTGATGCCGAGCACGTTGATCAGACACAGCGTCCACAGCAGCGCCTGGGCGAGCATGAACCGCGACATCTCGCTGCCGGCGAGCGCGGGAGAGAATCCTTCCACGTAGCCGACGACGCCGGTGACGATCGCCGCGTTGCCCACGACCGCGCTGAACCAGTACGCCCACACCGACTGAAATCCGGCGAAATCACCGAACGCTTCGCGCGCGAAGACGTAGGGACCGCCCGTCTCCGGATATCGTGTGCCGAGCGACGCGTAGACCAGCGCGACGAACAGGTATCCCGCCGCCGTGACGACCCAGGCGAGGATTCCCAGCGGACCGGTTTCGCGCGCGAGGAGGGCGGGGAGCGTGTAGACCGACGTCCCCACCATGTTGCCGACGATGAGGGCGACCGCCCCGAGCAGGGAAAGCCCTCGCACCCACGAGCCGCGCGAGGGCGATGGCACTCGCTACCGCACCCGCATGCCGAAGCGCCCCCATCGAATGCGCCAGGCGTCGAAGTCGACCGAGAGGTAGATGAACAGCGGCCGGCCACGCAGGTTCTCGTACGGCACGAACCCGTAATAGCGCGCGTCCTTCGAGTTGTAGCGGTTGTCGCCGAGCGAGAAGAAGTGCTCGGCGGGCACGACGATCGGGCCCCAGTTGTCGTGTGTCGGGCTCGCCGGCGGGTTGCCGAAGCGGGAGCCCCGTACCTCGAAGCGCCGTTGCCAGGCGAAATCCGGGTGTGCTTCATCCCCGCCCGGCCGACCCGGCGTGGTGTTCACATACGTCCCGCTCTCCGGCGTGCCATTCACGTAAAGGGTGCCGCCGCGCATGTACAGTGTGTCACTCGGCAAGCCGAGGATGCGTTTCACGACCGTCGGATTGCCGTCCCGCACGTCGGGCGACTTGTAGACGGCGATCTCCGACCGGCTCGGCTCCGCGTAGCCCGGAAGGTTGACGTCGATGAGCGGAAGGTGCGGGCCATACACCAGCTTGTTGACGAAGAGAAAATCGCCGACGAGGAGCGCGGGCTCCATGCTTCCCGACGGAATGCGGAAGGCTTCGAGGAGAAAGATCTTGATCGTGAAGAAGATCGCGGCGGCGATCGCCAGCTCCTTGAGGAGATGACGCCAGCCGCCCTTCCGCCTCTTCGCCCCGGGGGGCGTACTCTCCGGCGTGCGTGCGCGCTCGGTGCGCGCCTTCTGTGCCGCCACTGCCATTGGACCGCGTGAGGTATGTGTGAGTCCTGCGTCACGCGAAATACTCTCTCGCGAACGGGGAAGCACAAGAGCGGGGGGCGTGCCGTGCGCGGCACGCCCCCCGCTCGGGAGCTGACGGAGAACCCGATCAGCTCATGTGACGATTGACCAGCTTGGTCATCTCGAACATCGACACCTGCTTCTTGCCGCCGAAGACGCTGCGCAGGCGATCATCAGCGTTGATCATGCGGCGCTCCTTGGCATCCTGGAGCCCGTTGCGCTTGATGTACTGCCACAGCTTCTTCGTGATCTCGGTGCGTGGCATCGCGCGATCGCCAACGACGGCGGCGAGCGCCCCGTCAGGCTGCATGGGCTTCATGAATGCCGGGTTCGGCGTGCGCTTGCGACCGCTCGACTTCCTCTTCGCGCTCTTCCGGCGACCGGCCGACTTCTTCCGCGCCGCGCCTTTCCGACGGGCGCCGCCCTTCCTCGCGCCTTTTCTCGCGCCTTTCTTCTTTGCGGGCATCGATTCTCTCCCGAGAGGTTGAGGGATCCGTTCTCCCCGACGACCACGGACTCCATCGCGCCTCAAAGTAAAGAGGCTTGCAGGAGACGCAAGGGTGAAAACTCCCTCGTACGCACTGCGCACCGCACAGGGGAAAGCGCTCGATTCCTACTCGGCCTCGACGGTGGCCTTCATGCTCGGGTGCAACGCGCACTGGTATTCGACGCGACCGGCCACCCGGACGACGAGCGTCCAGCGCCCCTTGGCGGCGATCGTCCCCGAGTCCCACGCGCCGGTGAGCGCCGTCGCCGTGTGTGGGACGATGTCCTCGTTCGACCAGACGACCGTGTCGCCGACTGCCGCGGTGATCCGCGGCGGGACGAACTGAAACCCCGAGATCCGCACCACGTGCGACCGCGCCGGCGCGCGCCGCGCCCCCATGAGAACCGCGGTGCCGAGCAGCATCGCAACCCCGCACGCGACGGCGTGCGGGGCCCGAGGCGTACGCATCAGTTCGCCAGCTGCTGCTTCAGCGATTCCGCATGCTGAAGATGGGCCGCGATCGCCGGACGCACGGTCACCAGCAGCGCCCGCAGCTCGGCATTCCGCGCGCTTGGGATGAGCGCGTCGTCGATCGCCGCGAGGACGGCACGGTGGTAGTCCACCTCGTTGGCGATGTAGGCGCGATCGAAGTCCGCCCCGCTTCGCTGCGCCAGCGACTCGCGAGTGGCGTTCGCGCTCGCGACGAGCCCGGTGCTGGTGGAGTTGTCAACGGGGGTCACCTTCAGCTTCGTGACGAGATCGACGGCCGCCTGATTCACTCCGGTGTGGTCGGTGATCATGGTCTGCGCGAACCGCCGGATGTCACCGGTGCGGGAGCGCTCGAGCGCGAGCTCGCCGTTCTTGATGTCGATGGCGTTCGCGGCCACGACGATCGCGGCGATATTGGCGTCGCTGAGCTCCGGCGCGCTTTGTACCGGTTGGGGCGCCGCCGCCATGCTGTCGCTGTTCTCCATTGAGCCGGAAGCGCAGGCGACGCCGGCGATGACGAGCACGGCGAGCGAAAGGCCTGTGAAACGCATGATGTATCTCCAGTGAGTGTGTGGGGAGATACGCCGCGTCGCGGGGCAACGGATCTCTGGCGTGTTGCCGCACCGAAGGTGCGGACTATCTTCGCGAATCCAAACCCACGCCTCGTGTCGTATACCGAACGTCCCACTCCTGGAGTGCCGTGCCCGCAGCCACCGCCCTGTCCTCGAGGCGGGCGATGATCGCCGATGTGCGCTCGCCGGACGATGCCGATGCGCTGGTCACGCGTGTTGCCGGCGGGGATGAGCACGCCCTGGGAGTCCTCTACGACCGGTGGTCCCCGCTCGTGTTCTCCGTGTGCGTGCACATCCTGGGCGACGACGACGAGGCCGAGGAAGCCGTGGAGGAGACGTTCTGGCAAGCGTGGAGGCAGGCGGAGCGATACGACGTGACGCGAGGCGCCGTCGCGACGTGGCTGACGACGATCGCGCGCAGCCGCGCGCTCGATCGGCTGCGCGCGAGCCGGCGGCGGCAGGAGGAGACGATGAGCCACCTCTCCGAGACGAAACGTGCGGCGGTCGACGCAACGACGCGGCGCGGCGATGACCCGGCGCGGAGTGCCGAGGTCGCCGAGCGGCGAGTGCTGGTGAGACAGGCGCTGCTGGCGTTGCCGCTGGAGCAACGGGAAGTTCTGGAGCTCGCCTATTTCCGCGGACTCAGCCAGACCGAGATCGCCGAGCACACCGGACAGCCGCTCGGGACGGTGAAGACCCGCGTACGCCTGGCGATGGAGAAGCTTCGAGACCGGCTTGGGATTCTGCGGGAGCGCGACGCATGAGCGCGATGACTCACGAGGAGGTCCGCGAGCTCCTGGCAGCCCATGTCATGGAGCTGCTTCTCCCGGAGGAGCGCGCGTCGGTGGTCGCGCACCTCGCCGGGTGCGCGGAGTGCGCCCGCGAGGTCGAGTCGCTGCGCGCGACGTCCGCAGAGTTGGCGCTCGCGGCACCGGACCGATCGTTCGACGCGCGGCGGTGCAATGGCGTCCGCTCGCGCCTTCTCGCCCGCACGGCGGCCGATCGCGACGCACGTGCTCGTCTGGCGGCTGGCCAGTTGCCGGAGCGCGAGCCACTGTCGCTTCGCCCGCCTCATGCGACCGCGCCGGAGAGCGCGGGTGGCTGGCGCACCGCGTCCATGGTGCTTGCGGCATCGGTCGCGGGGCTGATCCTCTTCGGAGGGTCGATCCTCGTGCAGTCCCGCCGGGAGCTCGCGCAGGCGCGTGAGAGCGAGTCGCAGCGGCAACGGCTCATCGCCGGGCTGATCGGTCCAGGTGTGCGCCTGATCGAGCTCGCCCCAACGGAGCGCCGGCCGGGGAGCGCGCGGATGTTCTGGAACCAGACACTCGGCGCATGGACCTTCCTTGCGTACGACCTCGCCATCCCCGCGGAGGGGCGGACGTATCAGATCTGGTTGATCACGCCCGACGACCGGAGGATCAGCGCGGGCATCTTCACCCCGTCGGCCGACGGCAACGCGATCGCGACGACGACATACGCGCTCGCGGCCGATTCGCTCACCGCCGTGGCCGTGACCGAGGAGCCGGCCGGCGGCGTGGACGCCCCGAGCGGCGACATCGTCCTCCTCGGCGCGGCGAGATAGCTACTTCGCCATCTCGCGCAGCAGCTTGAGCATTTTCACATCCCAGGGGTCCGGCGTGGGATCGTCGTCACCCACGTCGTAGTTCTTCTGCGGGGTCTCGAGGATGAGGGGCACCTTCGCCGCTCGCCGGTCGTGCAGCAGCCATCGGAACGGCTCCTTGCCGAGTGCGCCTTCGCCGATGAGCATGTGACGATCGAGATTCGAGCCGAGCTCCCCTTCACTGTCGTTGAGGTGAAAGAACGAAGGCGCCTCCCCACACGCTTCCTCGAACTCGTCGATCACGCCCGCCAGCGCCGCGCGCGATGCGCTGATGTCGTACCCCGACGCGAACAGGTGGCACGTGTCGAGCCCGTAGCCGGTACGGTCGCGCAGCTTGTCCGGAACGCGCCGCAGGATCGCGCCGACCTCGGCCGCGGTGCGCCCCATTTGCTGCCCGGCGCCGGCGGTGTTCTCGACCAGGAGGCGCGTGCTCCCCTCCACTGTGCGCAGCGCGGCGACGACCGCCTTCGCGACGCGCGTCGCGGCCTCCTCGCGGTCACCGCCGCCAGCGTTCCCGGGATGAAAGCACACCGCGCCGACACGGAGCTGCGTCGATCGCTCCAACTCCTTCGTGAGGCCGGCGCTGGCGCGCGACCATTTCGCCTCGTCGGCGTTGGCGACGCTGAGCGAGTAGGGAGCGTGGACCATCACGTGGCGCGCGTCGATCCCCGTCTCCGCGAGCGCGTCCCGGAAGCGTTTCACGCGCTCCGGGCGAATGGACATCCGGTCGTTGATGAAGCGCGGCTTGGCGGTGAAGATCTGGAGCGCGGTCATGCCCGCCTTCTCGGCGCGTGCGACGGCCATGTGGATCCCGCCGTTGTCGATGGTGTGGGCTCCGAGGTAGAGCATGGTTCCCGAGTGAACGGCCAGGAGGTCAGAGGTCAGGTTTCAGATGCCGGAATTGAGAGACGGCCTGCGCAGGGACCGTTCCATCCGCCCTTCGGAATTCCGAGATCTGCAGTCCGCGTCGTGCCTAACGCCAGCTCCCGAGGCGTATTCGGGGTCGCGCGCCGACCGTGGCCGCGTCCGCTCTTCTGGACCGTTCCACCCAGGCCAGCGCGATGCGTCCACCTCGTAGCGCGATCCGTGGCGCACGCACCATGCCGCTCGCCTGCACGACGCGCAGTCGCTCGGCGAACGTGTGCCCCGCCTGACGAGAGATCGCGACGCCCAGCCGCGAGCCGCCCGAACCCGGATGCTCGTACGCCACGAGGACGGTATCGCCGGCGCTGGCGACGCTCGCCGCGGCCGGCTCATCGCCGAACAGAACACCGATCGTCTGATGCCAGACGGTGCCGCGCTCCATCGAGTGCGTGTACCACACCCCAGCCCCTTCGATCGGCTCGATGAAGTAGGCGGCGTGGACGTACGCGGTCGCCGAATCGGCGGTGAGCGCCGGGCGGGGGCGTGCGCATCCACGCCGTCCCCGATCCCGTCCGTCGGCGACCACCGGCGCGCCCCACGTCGTCGCCCCGTCGGTCGATCGCGCGACCATCAGCACGACGCTCCCGTCCACGCGCTCGAGGAACCAGGCGGCGTACCACTCGTCCCCCTGGGCACGGGTCGTCACCAGCGAGGTGTCGCAGGCCCCCGATGCGAGCGATAGGGTGACGCCCGGCTCGTCGATGAGACGCGGCGTGCCGTTCGCATCGATCGTCAATCGCGTCGTCGCGCCAATCCCGCCAGGGATGTCGCTCGGTGCCTCCCACTCGATTGGGTCTTTCGCGCACGCGGACAGCACGAGCAGTGCGGCGATCGTCGTTGTGCGGCTCCACGTCATCACGAGCTCATCGTTCCCTGGTCGAGTTTGGTGTCGGGGCGCGCCCCGCGCGGTCTTTCTCCGGGCGGAAATCTATCGCCGAGACGCGCGCGGTTGGCCCGACTCGGTGGCATCTGTATCTTGAAAGCAGCCGCCTCCAGCGGCCGAAACGCTCATCGTCGAGAGGTCTCGCCATGTCAGCACCAGTGGCCAATCCGCCCAAATCCCAGGCCGCCGCCGCACGCGAGCAGCAGGCACCTGTTCCCGCGACCCCGTCGCAGCCAGTGATTCCGCCCGCCTCCGGCCTCGCCGGCTTCAGCGGGAATCGTCGCGTTCCGAAACCGGTGAACGAGCCCGTGCGCGCGTACGCTCCGGGGTCTCCTGAACGCGCAGATCTCAAGGCGCGGCTCTCGAAGATGGCGTCGGAGCGCATCGAGATTCCCATCATCATCGGCGGGAAGGAGATTCGCACCGGCGACCTGGGCCGCTCGGTAATGCCCCACGCGCACCGGCACGTGCTGGCCGAGTATCACAAGGCGACGCCGAAGCATGCGGAGATGGCGATCGCCGCATCGCGCGAGGCATGGCGCGAGTGGTCGAACTGGCCGTGGGAAGACCGCGCCGCGGTGCTGTTGAAGGCTGCCGAGCTCCTGGCGACGACGTGGCGCTCGACGCTCAACGCGGCCACGATGCTCGGCCAATCGAAGACCGCGCATCAGGCCGAGATCGATTCTGCCTGCGAGCTGATCGACTTCTGGCGCTTCAACGTCAACTTCGCGCAGGAGCTGTACGACGAGCAGCCGATCAGCGACAGGAGCATGTGGAATCAGCTCGACTATCGCGCGCTCGAAGGCTTCGTGTACGCGGTGACCCCGTTCAACTTCACCGCGATCGCCGGCAACCTGCCGACCTCGGCCGCGCTGATGGGCAATACGGTGGTGTGGAAGCCGGCGAGCAGCGCCATGCTGAGCGCCTACTACATCATGCGGCTGCTCGAGGAGGCCGGCCTTCCACCGGGAGTGATCAACTTTCTCCCTGGCGATCCCGCCCCGATCACCGACGCCGTGCTGGCGAGCCCCGAGCTGGCGGGCGTGCACTTCACCGGAAGCACGGGCGTCTTCAACAGCATTTGGCGCACGATCGGGCAGAACATCGGGAGCTACAAATCGTATCCGCGCATCGTCGGCGAGACCGGAGGCAAGGACTTCATCGTCGCGCACCCGTCGGCCGACCCGCGTGCGCTGGCCGTCGCGATCGCGCGGGGCGCGTACGAGTACCAGGGACAGAAGTGCTCGGCGGCCAGTCGCGTGTACGTGCCGGAGTCACTGTGGCCGGAGGTGAAGGAGCGCACGGTGACGATGATGCGCGAGATCCGCGTCGGCGACGTGCGTGACTTCCGCAACTTCATGGGCGCGGTGATCGACCAGAAGGCGTTCACGAAGATCGGAGAGTACCTCGACGACGCGAAGCGGAATGCGACGGTCGTCCAGGGCGGTGTGGCTCGTGGTGAGGACGGCTACTTCATCGAGCCGACGCTGGTGGAGACGAAGGATCCCGGCTACCGCCTCCTGTGCGAGGAGATTTTCGGCCCGGTGCTGACGGCCTACGTCTATCCCGATGCGAAGTGGGACGAGGCGCTGCGCACGGTAGACCGCACGTCGCCGTACGCGCTCACCGGCGCGATCTTCTCGCGCGACCGCGCGGCGGTTCGTCAGGCATCGGTCGCGCTGCGCAATGCGGCGGGCAACTTCTACATCAACGACAAGCCGACGGGCGCTGTGGTGGGACAGCAGCCGTTCGGCGGTGCGAGGGCGTCGGGCACGAACGACAAGGCGGGCTCGAAGCTCAACCTCGTGCGGTGGGTGAGCGCGCGAACGATCAAGGAGACGTTCTCTCCCCCGGTCGAGTTTGCCTACCCATTTCTGGCTGAGGAGTAGTTCCAGGGGTCGGGAGTCAGGAGTCAGGATCAGGGGGTGTCAGGCTGGAGGTTCGAGGAGAACTGCTCACGCCATCCCGACACCTGCTCCCTGCCACCCCCTGATCCCTGACTCCTGACTCCTGACCCCTATGCGCCTCCGGTTCATTACCACCGACGTCTTCACATCTCGCCCCTTCACGGGCAACCAGCTCGCCGTCATCCCCGACGCGCGCGGCATTCCGGAGGAGCTTCTCCTTCCCATCACCCGCGAGTTCAACTACTCCGAGACGGCGTTCGTCTATCCCCCGGACAATCCCGCGCACACGCGGCGCGTGCGCATCTTCACGCCGGGGGGCGAGGTCCCGTTCGCGGGACACCCGACGATCGGGGCGGCCGTCGTCCTCGCGTTGTTAGGCGAGATTCCCCTCACTGGCGAGGAGACGCGCATCGTCCTCGAGGAGAAGGTGGGGCCGGTGCCGGTGACCATCCGGGCACGCGGCGGGGTCGCGGCCGCCGCGCAGCTGACGGTGGCCAAGCTCCCCGAGGTCGGTCCGCCGCCTCCGGCGCGCACGACACTCGCCGAGATACTCTCGCTCGAGCCGGCACAGCTCCTCGGTGGGCCTAACGGGCCGCAAGCCGTGTCGTGCGGGCTGCCCTTTCTCATCGTCCCGGTGAAGGATCGGGCGGCGGTGGCGGGGGCCCACGTGCGCATGGAGCTATGGGAGTCGACGCTCAAGCGGTACTGGGCGCCCGACATCATGGTGGTCGCCCGGGATCCGGAGCTCGAGCATTCCGACCTGCGGGCTCGCGTGTTCGTGCCGGGACTCTCCGTTCCCGAGGATCCGGCGACCGGCTCCTGCGCCGCCGCGCTCGCCGGCTATCTCGCCGCGCGCGAGGCCGCGCCGACCGGAACCTTTCGCTGGGTGATGGAGCAGGGCTTCGAGATGGGCCGTCCGAGCATCCTGGAGCTCGAGGCGGACAAGCGCGACGGCGCCATCGCGGCCGTGCGCGTCGCGGGCGAGGCGGTGCTCGTGTGCGAAGGGGCGATGGAGATGTAAAGAGCGGAGGCGCTGGAGCAGCGCCCTTAGCGCATTTCCAGGGCCTGTTCTACTCCACCTTCTGCTCCCCCGTCCGCAGCGGCTGGGTGACGCGGTGATGCGCGGCGGTCACGGCGACCGCGCGGAGGTCGGAGGTCCAGAGGCACACGCGGTCGCGGCCCGCGTCCTTGGCCGCGTACAGCGCCTCGTCGGCGCGCGAGTGGAGATCGTGCGCGATGTCCGGGCCCTGCGCCCGATCGGCAACGACGCCAAGGCTCACCGTGATGCGGTGGCGGCCGCGCACCGAGGGAAAGCGATGCGACGCGACCGCATCGCGGACGCGCATGGCGAGGTGGAACGCGCCGTCGGCGTCGGTATCAGGCAGGAGAATCGCGAACTCGTCACCGCCGGTGCGCGCCACGAGATCGCCGGTGCGCGCGACCTCGCGGAGCAGCGATCCCAGATCGCGCACGACGCCGTCCCCCGCGAGGTGCCCGTACGAGTCGTTGATCTCCTTGAACATGTCGACGTCGACCGCGATGAGCGCGATGTACGTCCCCTGTCGCGCCGCGCGCGCGATTTCGCGCTTGAACTGCTGCTCGAAGCCGCGCCGGTTGAGACATCCGCTGAGCGGATCGGTGAGCACCATCTGCGCGAGCTGCGTGCGAAGGCGGTTGTACGACCGGCCGAGGTGCGTGATGCTGTCCGGGCGACGATCGGCTTCGACGTCGTACGTCGCGACGAAGTCCCCCTCTTCCGCGTTCTCGAACAGGCGCGCCAGGCGCGCCAACCGGCTCTTGAACGTGCCGTACTGAAAGACGAACGAGCCCGCCGCCAGCACGAACACCGCCAGCGACGACATCTCGTGCACCCAGCGGAGCGGCGCCCCCTGCTCCAGCGCGAACATCACCATCGCCAGGTACAGCACCGACATCAACACGAGGGCGCTCACCGCCAGCCGGCGGCCGAAGTGGAACTCGGTGAGATGGAGAATGATCAGCGCGACGAGCAGTGTGCGCGCGTAGTGCTGGGGCGGCACGGCGAGAAACACCGCGCCGAACAGGAAGAGAATGTCCGCCGCCACGACCGCGCCGATGACCCAGTCCCGCGCGCCGCCACGCTGCCTGACGAGTGCGCTCACCGCCAGGACGACGATCGCGTAGAGCGCCGCCAGCACGGCCAGGTTCCCGAGCGGCACCGCCGATGCGTTGATCACCTGGATGCCGACGGCGACCGCCTGCGCCAGGCCCAGCAGCGCCAGGCGGATGGTGCTCTGCCACAGCAGGATCTCGCCGTTCGCCTGCTCCTCGGCGGTGACGCGATCGAGCCGCCTCGACGCGACGGGCGTCAGGTGCGGAATGCGCGGCATGGATTGGCTCGCCGCGCGCGGCATCGCGCGCAATGCGGTGGGTGTCGGCGTCTTCGACATCCAGGAGCAGCGAATGAGAACGCGCTCGGCTCGCATCAGTAGCTCGCGAGCTCGAGGCGCAACGGGTGCACGGCGATGGCTGGCAGGGAACCGTGCCACTGGAAAGACGCCCAAGGTCTTGCGGCGCAACGCGTTGGAAAAGCGTGCCGACGCGCGGCGAAACGGCACGTGTTCCGGGCTTGCCAAGCGAAACTATCGGCGGCGCATGGCCTGCTTTCTGCGTTTTCCGCCCCGTCGTCGCTTACGAAACGCTAGACCCACTCGTGACTTAGGTGCAGCATGGCAGGGCCCCAGGAATCCCGCGAAACCGCGTCCCGCTCGGCGTCGGACTCCCCGCCAGCCGGGCACCCCGATCGTCCGCGCCGCCGGATCGACTGCGAAGATCACGGCGAGACGCGGGGAAAGGCGTCCGGCCGCGCCCCGTCACGCGCGGCCCACGGGGAGAAAGGACGCCCCGCGTCGACGCGAAATCCGTCGCATTGACCTCGTCGAGATCGCTCATGTCAGAGACGGTCGGCGGCGTCCTCGGCGTCGACACCATCGCGCGTCCCGACGACTTCCGGGTCACGCGAATCCGGGCGCTTCGAGGTCCCAACTTCTGGCGCCTCGCGCCGGTCATTGCCTGCGACGTTTCGCTGGGCACGCTCGATGAGATGCCGTCCGTCGACCTGCCCGGCTTCAACGAACGGCTGATTCAGCTCCTTCCCACGCTGCACGAGCACGAGTGTACGCGCGGCGCGCCGGGCGGATTCGTCCAACGGCTGCACGAAGGGACACTGCTGCCGCACATCCTCGAGCACATCGCGCTGGAGCTGCAAATCCTGGCCGGGACCGACGTCAGCTTCGGACGCGTAGTGGCGTCGGGCGATGCGGGTATCTGGTGGGTGATCGTCGCGTACGAGGAAGAAGCGGTGGGTCTGCGCGCCGTCCACGAGGCGGTTCGGATCATCCGCGCGTGCATGACCGGCGACGAGGTCGACGCGAGTCGCCTCATCAGTGAGCTCCAGCAGCTCTGGCAGACCGTGCGGCTCGGCCCATCGACCGACGCGATCGTGGAGGAGGCGCGCCGACGCGGCATTCCGGTGCGGCGCTTGAACTCCCGCTCACTCGTGCAGCTCGGGCTGGGGCGCAACTTGCGCCGCATTCAGGCGACGATGACCGACAACACGAGCGCGATCGCCGTCGAGATCGCGCAGAACAAGGATGAGACGAAGCGCGTGCTGCACGCGATCGGCCTTCCGGTTCCCGTGGGCGACGTGGCGCGCGATGTCGACGAGGCGGTCGATGTCGCTCTCGAGATCGGGTTTCCCGTCATTCTGAAGCCGCTGGACGCGAGTCACGGGCGCGGCATCTCGCCGCGGCTCGATGACGAAAGCGCCGTGCGCGCCGCCTGGCCGGTGGCGCGGGAGTACGCCGACGTGGTGGTGGTCGAGCGGTTCGTGGACGGCACCGACCATCGCGTGCTCGTCGTCAACGGAAAGGTGGCCGCGGTGGCGGAGCGCGTCCCCGCCCGCGTCATCGGCGACGGGACGCGCACGATTCGCGAGCTCATCGAGATCGAGAACCGCGACCCGCGCCGAGGGTTCGGACACACGAAGAGCCTCACGCGTTTGCCGCTGGACGACTTCACCATCGCGTACCTCGAGGAGCGCGAGCTCTCGCTCGAATCGCGTCCGGCCGCCGGGGATGTCGTCGCGCTTCGGCCGACGGCAAATCTCTCCACCGGCGGCACGTCGATCGATCGCACGGACGAGATCCACCCCGACAACGCGACCGCCTGCGAGATGGCGGCGAGCGCGGTCGGCCTCGACGTGGCCGGGATCGATGTCGTGACGCCCGACATCTCCCTGCCCTTTCGGGACAACGGCGCCGTCATCATCGAAGTCAACGCCGCACCCGGGATTCGCATGCACACGCATCCGGCCGAGGGGCAGGCGCGCAATGTCGCCGCGCCGATCCTCGACATGCTGTACCCGCCCGGCGTGGACTGCACGATCCCGATCATCGCCATCACGGGCACTAACGGAAAAACGACCACGGCGCGCCTGATCGCGCACCTCTTCCGCCATACGGATCGCACGGTTGGCCTCACGACGACGGACGGCGTGTACCTGAACAACCGTCTCGTCATGGAAGGCGACATGACAGGCCCGTTCTCGGCGAACATCATCCTGTCGAACGACACCGTCGACGTCGCCGTCCTCGAGACGGCGCGCGGCGGGATTCTGCGCGCCGGATTGGGGTTCGATGAATGCGACGTCGGGGTGGTGCTCAACGTCAGCGGCGACCATCTCGGGCTGCGCGGCATTCATACGCTCGAGCAGCTCGCCGAGGTCAAGGGTGTGATCGCGGCGGTGGTGAAGCGGGATGGCCATGCGGTGCTCAACGCCGACGACCCCCTCGTGTCCGCGATGCGGGACCGATCGCCGGGCGACATCGTGCTCTTCTCGGTCGCGGCCGAGGGCGAAAGCGAGGCGGTCGAGGAGCACGTGGCGCGCAACGGGATCGCCGCGCGCATCGAGGCGGACACGTTCGTCATTCGGCGTGGCAAGCTGCGCATCCCGATCGTGTCCGTTCGCGAGGTGCCGCTGATGCTCGGCGGCGCGGCGCGCTTCCAGCGCGCGAACGTGCTGGCCGCGATCGCGACCGCATACGTCCAGGGCGTTCGCTACGATGACATTCGAGCGGGCCTGCTTTCCTTCTTCCCATCGCCGTCAATGACACCGGGGCGGCTGAACCTCATCCGCATTCGGGGTGCGCGGCTGCTCGTCGATTACGCCCACAATCCCGCCGCCGTGCAGGGATTGATGGAGCTCGTCCACGAGCTTCCCGCGCGACGCCGGATCGGCGTACTGGCCGCTCCGGGAGATCGCCGCGACGAGGACATTCGCGCCGTCGGTCGTCTGGCCGCGCGCCTCGATCACGTCATCGTGAAAGAGGATGACGACACGCGCGGCCGCGCTCCGGGAGCGACCGCGGAGCTCGTCATCGAAGGGCTTCGTGCGGGCGGTCTGTCCGTGGATCGCATCGAGATCGTTCCGTCCGAGCTCGACGCAGTGCAGCGTGCCGTCTCGCTGCTGGAGGCGAATGATCTCGCCGTGGTGCTGGCCGACGATGTCCGCGGCGTTCTCGACAAGGTGCGGACCCTACACGATGCCTGACACGGGCGCATCGGTCCCGTCTCCGGAAACGGAGATCCGCATCGCCGCGCTGCACTCACTGCGAGGCGCGAACTTCTGGTCGCAGCGGCCCGTGACCCGGATGGACCTGATCGTCGGCCGATACGACGACATCTCGTCGGCCGATGTTCCGGGCGTCCGCGCGGCGCTCGAGCGGGCGATGCCGGGGCTCATCGAGCATCGATGCAGCATCGGCGAGCGCGGTGGATTCCTGCTCCGCCTTCGCCGGGGCACGTACGCACCGCACATCATCGAGCACGTGGCGCTCGAGCTGCAGGCGATGGCCGGCTGCGATGTGGGGTACGGAAAGACGCGCGGCGGCGAAACGCCCGGCGAGTACACGCTCGTGTTCGAGCACTGCCACTCCAACGCGGGACTGCGGGCTGCGGCGCTGGCGCTCGAGGTCGTGCAGCGCGCGTTCGCGGGGACGCTGGACAGCGTCGACGATGCCGTGCAGGAGTTGACTGCGCTGCTGGCCACGCCCGACGCGCCGCCATTGCGGCAGCGTGTGCTGTGCGGGGTGACAGGAGGGGGCCCGCGCCACGACACCCGCGCGGAGATGATCCGCCGAGGTCTCAGCGACGCCGAGCTCATTGTGGACGTCGCCCCCGGGTATCTCCTCCAGGCAGGGCTTCCCTACGCCCGCTCCGACATGGCGATCATTCTCGACACGACGGTGTCGGATGTCCCGGATCGCTATCGCGAGGAAGATCGAGCACGGCAGCTCGTGGGCGTGGTGGCGGACGCCGTGAAACGCAACGGCGTCGTCGTCGTTCCGGCGAAGGAGTGGGAGCTCCAGGACTATGCCCGAGAGCGGGACTGCCGCGTGGTCATCTTCACCACCGATGCCGACATCACTCGTCGCGACCAGCGGGTGTCGCGAGCGATCGCGTTCGTGCGTGATGGTCGCATCATCCTCGAGTCGTTCGACCGAGCCTGCGATGGCGGCGTGTTGCGCGAGGATGTACCTGCCGTCGCCCAGGTAGCGGCGGCGCTCGCCATGTTCAGCATCGAGGAGGTGGAGCAAACGTGCACGCCCGCGATCCCGTGACCACCCCGCGTCGTGAGGCAGCAGGCACGCGCGGCGACCCGGGGGTGAAGGGGTCGCGCCGCGACGACCACAAGGCCGGCACGCTCATCCTCATCGGCGGCGCGCTCAACCCCACCGGTCCGGTGATGGACACCTTCCTGCGGCTCAGCGGCGCCCGCGAGGGGGCAAAGATCGTCGGCTTCACCACCGCCTCGACCGACCCCGTCGGCTCGGCCGTCGCGTGGAAGGATGCCTTCGCGACCGCGGGGGCGACCAACGTGGAGTTTCCGATCATCGATCGGCGCGCCCGGGCCCAGGACGCTCGCATCGCGCAGATGGTGCTCGAGGCGCGCGGCATCTTCCTCGGCGGCGGCGATCAGGTGCAGCTCGTCGCGACGCTCGGCGGCTCGTCCGTGGGCCGCGCGATCAGGGAGGCGCATTCGCGCGGCGCCATCGTCTGCGGGACGAGCGCCGGAGCCGCCGCCCTCTCGGACACGATGCTCGCCGGGGGCGAGCTCGATGATGAGGGTCAGGAAGTGCCCCTCTATCTCGGCCCGGGCTTCGGCTTGTTAGGCTTTTCGGCGCTCGTCGATACCCACTTCTCGAAGCGCGGTCGTCTGCAGCGGCTCTTTCGCCGTGTCGCCGAGAACCCGGAGCTCATGGGTCTCGGCATCGATGAGGATACCGCGCTCGTCGTGCGCGGCCATCTCGGCGAAGTCATCGGCAACGGCTCCGTGTACTTCGTCGACGGACGCGGCGTGCGATTCGACAACGCTGAGGAGGCCAAACGAGGGGCGCCGCTCACGTTGAGCTATTTGCGCGTGGGCATCATCGGCGCGGGGTATCCCTTCGATTTGCGCGAGCGGGAGCTCGAGGTCCTTCTGCGCCGGGATGGCGATGAGGAGACGCCGTCGGTGCGAGGAGTGGGCGTGGTCGACGATGCGAACGGTGAGCACCCCACGGACCCCCTGGAGCGCGAGTACCGCGAGCGGACGAAGAGCCGATCAGACGGTACCGACACCACGCGGGAACGACCCGACCGGTGACGAGCGGGCGGCGGACGGCGCGTTGACTTCTCTCGAGCAACGCGCCGCTCCGCGCGGAACAACGGTTGCATTGCAGCAGGGATGCAACCACGAGGACGGCCTGTGTCCCGCGTCACTGCGATGCTTCTGCTGAGCCTGAATCTCGCCGCTACCGCCGCCGCGCAGCCGAGCGACACGGCCGGCGTCTCGAGCGATCCGCTGTTCACCCGGCGTGACGCGGCGTGGGCGGGCGCCCTCATTCTGACATCGGTCGCGCTGTTTCAGATCGACGAGCGCGTCGACCGCTGGGTTCGCGGTGACGACATCCAGGATAACGATCTCATCCGCCGGGCGTCGCGGACGGCGAACCTCGCCACCGACGATCGGGTCATGCTCACCGGCGGGATCCTGTACCTCACGGGCCGGCTCACGAAGAAGCGGCATCTCGCCGACATCGCGTTCCACGCCACCGAGGCAGTATTCGTTTCATCGACCTTGCTCACGCTCGTGCGGGGCACGATCGGGCGAACACGCCCCTACGTGACTCCCGACGACCCCACGAACTTCGACGCCTTCCAGGGCTTCAAGCAGTTCGAGAATCGCTCCTTCCCGTCCATTCACGCATCGGCCAACTTTGCCGTCGCCGCGGTCGTGTCGAGCGAGATGAAACGCCGGTGGCCCGGACGGATGGGCTGGGTGCCGCCGATCCTTTACACGACGGCCGCGCTTCCGACGGCGAGCCGCTTGTATCTTCGCCGGCACTGGATGAGCGACCTGGTGCTCGGTGCCTTCGTCGGCATCATGACGGGCCGCAAGATCGAGCAGTACCATCACACCCACCCCGGCAACAAGATCGACAAGTTCTTTCTCGGCGTCGAGCCCGGGCCGGACGGAAGCACGCGACTGATCCTGTTCGAGCATCGCTTCTAGTGAGCTGCGGCTGAATCTCTCGAGGTGCTCCAGGGTATCGGCAGCCGCGTCATGCACGCCATTGAGGAGTTCGCGCGTCGCGAGGGATGCCTAGGCACCTACCTCGACACGTTCGAGTATCAGGCCCTGCCCTTCTACGAGAAGCTCGGGTACGAGCAGTTGGGGGTGCTCGAGGGATACCCACCCGGCTACCGACAGTATCATCTCAAAAAAGGCTCTTCGCGGAATTGCGGGGTTGCTCGAAGCCTGGCTGGGGTCCCCAAGCGGCCACGGACAGCCGAACTGCTGAACGGACCCGTATAACAACACGAATTGCCCGAATTGCTCCCGGCGCCGCGCAACCCTCCGCACACAAGCCCAACGGCACATTGTTGTTACCAGAAGCCGAGTTCGAATCGCAAGAGGCAATTCGCGTAATTCGTGTTGTTATTCGGGTCAGTTGGCAGTTTCAGCTGTTCGTGGCCGCTTGGGGACCGC